>JAHDDO010000025.1:0-35727 GCA_020629315.1 Saprospiraceae bacterium
GCAGGATTCATAATCCTGAGGTCGGCAGTTCAAGCCTGCCTCACGCTACTAAAGCCCTCCTTTAAGGAGGGCTTTTTTATTTAATAATCTTCGTCCGACAGGCTTGGCTACCCGTCCGCAGTCGCCGACTGCGGTTCCCTCGGCTAAAAGTGATGTTGATCACTTCTCGCTCGGTCATCTCACGATACTAATGCCTCAAGCATTGCTTGGGGCTTTAGTAGTTCTATTCGAATGTTTTACTAATATTCCATAAGCTTTAATTCCATCACTTCATATTGATTAAATTTTACACAAATCATTGAATGACGATCTATAGTTACTATGCAATAAAAGTTACCATCTGACTCAAAGCAATCAGAAAAATAAATTAATCTCTCAAAATAACTTTGATCAGTTATTTGCGTTTCATCATACTTGAAAATTCGACAAGATGTATTAATGGCAGCGCATTTATCCACAATATTTTCAGTACTAAATTCTGGTTGAAATCTTGATTTTTTCAATTCGTCTAGCGAAAAGGCATCCTTCAATACATCGTGCGTGCCTCTATTCAACTTTTGATTTAGTACTTTAAAATTTGTGTTTGTAAATGCTGTAGAATTGTACGATTTAATCTTGTAATCAATAGCATATTGGAATATTTCATCATAAGAAATATACTTTTCCTCGTCACAAGACAAAACAAGCAAGCAGAAATAAATAAGAATTAGTCTATTCAAATACATCAATTTTTAGGACCTCAAATCAAAGGTAGTATTAGTAGTCTTATTTAGTATACAGCATCAAAACCTAAACTAACAGTACACATTTTTGAATTTAAAATCTAACTAAAGATTTACATTTTTATAAACTTATTAAACTGCTGAACGCCCAATTTAGGGGTGGTAAGGAATGAACCAGAATCTATATTTGAGCGTACTATATTATATCCTACATTGGTAGCTCTATCTAATAAAATCCATGTAGAATCAAAATCATAATCTGACTGGTATTGACCATTATTAAATTTCTGCCCTGCACTAAAATCGCTGGTAAACATAAAGTATACGTATCTATATTTTTCAATATCATTATACTTGGGAAAGGTTATTTCGCTTCTCTTTATGATTTCGTAGCGACCTTTATATGACTCGAAGGACTTACTAAGTTTAGTATTCAACTTCCCATGTTGAACGGCAATTAATTTTTCTTCCACTGAAAAATGGTCACTTTTGTTTATCTCTTTCTTGGTGCAATTTGGGCAGGGGTTTTCCAGCAAAACAAACAGGACTATTGAATTCTTAAATTCCTCAGCAAAATCCAAATCGGCCACCTTTATGGGTCCAATTAACTCAGTGGGCGTATAATTAACTTCTAAACCTTTTGAGTCTTGCGCAACTAAATTGACATTGGAAAATATAAAAATTAAAGTCAACAAACATGTAATTCGCTTCATATCTAATCAAGGTTATTCTTATAATAATGATGAGATAAAGCTAGTCTTTTTTGATTACATGGTTAGGATTGTGTAGGTGTCTGCCTGTGTTAGTATTATTTGATTCCCTCTATTAAAATTCTTGGAGCACTTTTAATAATCATCAGATTGGATGCATCCGTATAGAGCCTTCTGTTATCATATCAAGCAGTTATTTTTAAAACTATTGTCGCATCATTCTACGCAATGAGGCCATCGTTTCCATACTTCGCTTCCTTACATCACCCTTTACAAGCCAAGCAAAGGCAAATAAGTAAAGCATGATCCCTTCTAGAAAGATGACCAAAACTGTATCCTCTAATTGAAACAAGGCCCAAATGGTCACTCCAAGAAATAACCAGATCAAAATACCCAAGGCCTGATAGGTCCGATCAGCCGTCTCATCGGATCCATCCAAAATTGGGAATCTAAAAATGGCTATGAATCCAAATAAGAAGAATAGGATCCCAGCACAAATATTGTGCGCTTTGCCATGCCACTCCGGCGCCCAACCCGGAATTTCGGGCGCCTTAAATAATGACGCGACCGCTCCAGCATCCCGCTCCGCTATACCACTCCCCACCACAGGCTGCGTCGCTTCCTTTATATACCCAACATCAGGTGACGTTGAAAATAATCCAACCCCCAAAGCCGTGATAAAAACCGCGATATATAAACTCCGATCCAATACACTAAAACAACTGTTTGCAATCGCTTGCATAAAAAAGAAAAAGCCAACCGTAAATAAAGTGCCTACAAAATAATCCCTAAATATAGAATGGTAGTAATCACTTATCGTCGGAAGTAAGGTCGTATTCAATCCATAAATGATCAAAATAGTAGGCAATAAAAGTCCTAAAATGCCAATACCTTGATGCATGATATAATCTACCTTGGAATATGCTTTTGTAGCCATTTTACTAAAGTTAATATATAATCCAAAAGAAAGCCCGCAGGTACCTTGTTATCTGCTTACCTTTAAACTATGAGTTCAGAAAATCTAGTTCTCTTATCCGTAGAGAATCATATCGCTAAAGTGACCCTAAATCGACCAGAAAAGTTAAATGCATTGTCCATTGACATGTTTGATGCCCTTATCAAAGTGGGCCGCCAAATAGCTGAAGACGAATCTATCCGCTGTGTGATCCTGAATGCAAACGGCCCATCGTTTTGCTCAGGCTTGGATCTAGCCAACTTTTCGCCAGACCCTAATGCTGAAATGAATAAGGACCTAACTATTCGCGAATTTGAGGATTGTAATAAATGGCAAAAAGCTGTTTGGGTATGGCACGAATGTCCAGTCCCCGTAATCGCAGTTGGCCAAGGGGTTATCTATGGTGGGGGCCTGCAAATCTTCTCCGCCGCCGATATTAAATTCGTACATCCCGAAAGTACCTTATGTATCCTAGAAATGCGCTGGGGGATTATTCCTGATATGGGTGGCACCCAACTATGGCCACTGTCTGTACGTATGGACATACTAAAAGAGCTCTGTTATACCAACCGTAAATTTTCAGCCAATGAAGCGGTAGATTATGGTTTTGCCACACACTTGAGTCAAGATCCTTTAGCAGATGCCATGACATTGGCCGAGCAGATTGCGTCAAAATCTCCTTCTGCTATCGTGCAAGCAAAGTATGTCCTTAATAAAGCTCCGTACTTGTCAGAAGCGGACGGTTTAATGCTAGAATCTGAGGCACAACAAGCCATCATACGTAAAGAAAATCAAATGGAAGCTATCTTTTCGCAGATGCAAAAAAGACCCGCAAGCTTTAGCCCATTTAGAAGACCTACTTCCTAATCCAAAAAGCACTACCTTCAAATCATGGATTCTTCATCACCATCCTGGACATTGGACTACAAAAAAATAACCCTAACAGTATGTTTACTATGTGGATGGTTTATGTGCCAAGCGCAAGTAGATCTTCAAACTAGCCACCTGCCTATACTTAAGATAAATACAAATGGGCTTGTAATCATTGACGAACCCAAACAGGATGTCCAATTGGCCATAATTCATAATGAGAGTGGCATAAATCACGTGGATGATCCAGCAAATCACTATGAGGGCATAATAGGGATTGAAATACGAGGCAGCTCCTCTCAGTGGTTCGATAAAAAAGGCTACGGGCTAGAAACGAGAACTGAAACAGGTGAAAATCGTAACGTATCTTTGTTTGGTTTTCCTGAAGAAAACGACTGGATCTTGCATGGGCCTTTTAGCGATAAGACTTTAATGCGGAATGCCTTAGCCTATACATTGGCTGGTGAGATAATGGCGTATGCACCTCGCACCCAATTTGTAGAATTACTGATTGATAATAATTATCAAGGCGTCTACCTTTTCTGCGAAAAAATCAAACGAGATAAAGGTCGTGTTGATGTCAATAAGATGGATCCAGAAGACGAAGATTTGAGTGGGGGTTATATATTAAAGTTCGATAAAGCGCCCAGTCAGTCCGATGCCTTCGGTTTCTTCTCGCAGTTCCCTCCGTTTACGGGTGCGTGGCAAGGGACTTTTTTCGAATATCATTACCCAAAACCCGCAGATATCACACCCGCCCAAGCAGATTACATAAAAAGCTACATTCGTAACCTAGAAGAGGTTTTATTTTCAGACAACTTTGAAGATCCTGAAAATGGGTATCAACAATGGATTGATGTAGGCTCATTTATTGACTATTTTATCATAAATGAGTTGTCTAAAAATCCAGATGGCTATCGCTTATCTACCTACATGTATAAGGATAGAGATAGTATTGATACTCGTTTGCATCTGGGACCCGTATGGGATTTCAATTTAGGTTTTGGCAATGTCGATTATTGTACCCAGGGAAATCATATTGGTTTCGTCGTACAGAATTTTAACAACCTCTGTATTAATGATTTTTGGGTGATTCACTTTTGGTGGGAAAAACTACTCACTGATCCCTGGTTTTTAGAACAACTAAAAGCACGATGGTTTTCATTGCGTGCCGACGTCTTGTCCAATGGCCGTTTGAATGAGCGAATCGATTCAATGGCCTTTATGCTTGATGAAGCGCAAGGAAGAAATTTTCAACAATTCCCCATCTTAAATCAATATATCTGGCCCAATTTTACGGTGGAGGGATCGTATGATGCCGAAGTGGATAGATTGCGAAGATGGGTTGTGGATAGAGCGATATGGATTGACAATAACTTGGATGTGTTGGCCAATGTAAATTTTGATAATACACTTCAAGTGCCTGTAAAAGTCATACCGAATCCTACAGCGGGCGAAGCGGTACTACAGTTTTATTCACATGAAAATGCTGAGGTGCATCTTCGAGTGACCGATGCCAGCGGCAAAACTGTTATGTCCAACTTTGTAAGGGACAAAGTCAGTGGCTTTAACGAAATACACCTCCCAGCACATGTACCAGGAGGCGTGTATTTCTATAATTTGACCCACAATGGAACTAGTCATAGTGGATCATATATTAAAATTTAAACACTAGCCACTAGATCTGCTAATCTCGCAGAGTACCCCGCTTCATTATCATACCAAGAAACGATCTTTACAAGATCTTCATTTACATCGGTTAGTAACGAATCAAAGATGCTTGAATGTGGGTTTCCAATGATATCTGCAGATACGATAGGATCTGTTTGGTATTGAAGGATACCTTTTAGTTTACCTTCAGCCTCTTCCTTAAACTTCGCATTGATTTCTTCCTTAGTGGCTCTTTTATTGACTACCACATTTAGTTCGATCAATGAACCTGTGATAACCGGTACACGAACTGCCATAGCAAATAATTTCCCTTTCACAGTTGGATATACCTTTCCTACAGCATTAGCCGCGCCCGTAGTAGTGGGTACTATATTCTGTGCGGCAGCTCTAGCTCTTCGCAAATCACTATGTGGTGCATCTTGGATTCGTTGATCAGCCGTATATGCGTGAATCGTAGTTAAAGAACCTCGTACGATACCCCAATTTTCTTCCAATATTTTTACCACCGGTGCTAGGCAGTTTGTAGTACAACTAGCATTCGAGATAAAACATGAATCTGCGGGTAGGGTTTCTTCATTTACACCTAACACTACTGTATCGATGCCTTCTCCCTTTCCTGGCGCCGATATTACTACTTTCTTGGCGCCGGCTTGGATATGCAAATCTGCTTTGTCTTTTGTTCTGAAGACACCCGTAGCCTCGATCACGGTATCTATATGTAAGGCTGCCCAAGGTAATTTAGAAGGGTCTCTTTCTGATGAAGCCAAGATACGATTACCGTTAATCGTTATGCTCTCATCATCTGCCGAAATGTTGGCATCCATAGCACCATGTGCCGTATCATATTTTAATAGGTGTGCCAGTGTAGCATTATCTGTAAGATCGTTTATGGCTACTACCTCTACCCCATCTTTTTGAAGTAGATTTCTAAAGGTCAATCGTCCGATTCGTCCGAAACCATTGATCGCGATTCTTTTCATGTCTTATGTATTCGTTAATGTATTATTTAAAGCAATGCAGCACCAAAAACCCCGGAACTATCTCCAAACTTTGGCTTTAGGAACTGACAATTATTTTCATAATTAAATAGATGGGGCAAAATAGCTGCTACTCCATCTGTATATATTTCATCGATATTTCCTACCCCACCCCCTATTACAATAGCTGCCGGGTCCATGAAGTTCATCACTGTGGCTATCCCTTTGCCAAAAAAATGACATAAACGATCAATAGTTTGACTGGCAGCCAGATCTACACCGTTCCGATGGCGCTGGACTATTTCTTTCAAGGCCAATTTTTCTCCAGTAATACTGGTGTAATATCGCTCTAAAGCTGGCCCGGAAATAATGGTTTCTACACATCCTACTTTACCACAATAACATTCGCCACCTGACTCATCTAAAAATATATGACCCCATTCTCCGCCAATCCCATGTTTACCCGAGATTAGAGAGCCATTAGCGATAACACCTCCTCCAACACCCGTGCCTAATATCAATCCTAGGATTACTTCACCTTCCACTCCTTTTTCATTCATCAAGTATCTAGCCTCGGACAAGGCAAAACAATTGGCATCATTCTCAATCTTTATTGGGATTTGAAGCTTGTCTTGTAAATCAATTAGAAACGGAGAGCCATTCAAGCAGGTAGTGTTAGAGTTTTGTAATGTTTGACTGCTCTTATCCCATTTTCCTGGTGTGCCAATGCCCAAAGCAGTGCATTGATACCCTGATTCCATTTCTAATTCAGATATCAAGAGTGCAATCTGTGAAAGAACTGTTTCATACCCTTCTTTAGCTAAGGTAGGTACGCGTCTGCGAGCGATTATCTCGAACGATGTGGAAGCATCCAAAACGACACCTTCAACCTTGGTTCCACCCAGATCTATTCCCCAAAGCACTTGTTTATTTGTATTACTCATCCTTAGTTCGCCAATAGAGGCGCAAAATTAGTTAAAATAATTCCGTTAATTACCGTTAATTGTTGATTTCATGCTGGATTGTCGAACTATAAGATCTGATTGGAATTTTTTCTGATAGACCATCCCATTAGTGTGCAAGGCCTGCATAAAATAATCAAATGCCAAATTACCCATCGCCTCACCATTCTGCTCTACTGTACTCAAAGACGGTGATAAATATTTAGACACCTTAGAATTACTAAACCCTACCACACCCAATTCATCAGGTATTTTGATGCCATGATCTCTGGCATACTGATACACTCCTAAAGCCACATCATCGGTTACTGTAAATACGGCATCGGGAGGTACCTTACAGCTCATCAATGAAGCCATGCGTTCATAACCATTTTGAATACCTTCATTTATATCCATAAGGTCAACCAACTCTATGTATGATTCATCAATCGTCATTCCGTGATCTCGCAAAGCACTCAAATACCCATTCTTTCTTTCTAAACCGACTGAACTAGAGTCTGTGCTGCCTATATGAGCAATACGTTGATATCCCATCTCTATAAGATGTCGAACCGCAATATAAGCCCCACTTTTATCTTCTGTTAATACATAATTTCCATTGTAATTATCGTACAATCTATCCATTACCACTACAGGTATTCGTCGGTGTATTATAGGCAATAAATTTTCACTAAAATCACTACCTAGACAAGGGGCCAGTAAAATACCACTGATCCCATAATCCATAAACTCTTCTAAAATTTCCTTTTCCTTTTTTGAATTATGGACAGACTCGCCTACAATCACTAGATAGTTGTGCGCGTGGGCCTTTGTCATTATACCCTTAAGCACTGTTGAGAAAAAATAATGGTTCACCACTGGGATAACTACACCAATAACATTTGATACCTTGTTTTTCCGGAGAGAAATAGCCAGATTATTGGGTTTATAATCCATTTCTTTAGCCATTTCCAATACTTTTCGCTTCGTGCGTTGGTTGATATCGGATTTGTTATTTAGGGCTCTAGAAACGGTTGTTATAGAAACACCAAGCGCTTCTGCTATATCTTTAAGTTTTGTCCTTTTCACGCGTCTAGTCTCTACGTATCAAATAAAATGGGTTTCGTAAATATTTACGGAAATTTACGAAAATAATTTTATTGCTTCGCTTAAGGAATTCTCAAAACGCTTTGTATATTGCCCTAGTCTTAAGCTAACATTAATTTGTTATAAAGAGGAAAAACAAAATTTAACTAAAATCAAGTCTAATGAAAAAACTATTTACTTTTTCAAGTCTTGTTGTGCTATGCCTAGTATTCAGTGCGTCAAGCCTTATGGCTCAACGTACGGTATCAGGTGTAATTACTGATGGAGACTCCAATGACCCCTTAATTGGAGCCACTGTCATCGCGCAAGGGACTGACATAGGTACTATCACTGACGTGGATGGTAGCTATTCACTCGATGTGCCCGATGGCGTTGCTAATTTAGTAGTGTCATATACTGGGTACACAGATCAGATAGTTCCTATTACAGGAGGAGCTATGAACGTCGCTTTAGCACAAGGTGCATTACTAGATGAAGTTGTGGTCGTTGGATATGGAACGGTCAAAAAGCGGGATCTTACCGGTTCGGTGGCTTCATTAAGTGCCGATGATTTCAACCAAGGGGTAATGATATCATCAGACCAATTATTACAAGGTCGTGTACCCGGTGTAAATATTATTAACAATAGTGGTCAACCGGGTGGTCAAGCAACCGTAAAGATTAGAGGTAATAACTCTATTCGTTCGGGTGCGGATCCATTATATGTGGTTGATGGAGTGCCTTTGGATGGTAGAACACCTAAGGCTTCTTTGATCTCATCTGATATTGGATCGATTGAAAACTCTAATCCACTAAACTTCCTTAACCCTGATGATATTGCATCGATTGAGGTCTTAAAAGACGCTTCTTCTGCAGCTATCTTCGGTTCTCGAGCATCAAATGGTGTTGTATTAATTACGACCAAGAAAGCAAGAGATGGTGAAATGGACGTAAATTTCAACGTAAGCTTAGGTACCAGCTCAATTCTTAAGAAATATGATGTATTGAGCGGTGATGAGTATCGTTCAGCGCTAAGTGAGTATGGCCTTACAAGTGGTGATGGGGGTGCAAGCGTTGATGCTTTCGATGAAATATTACGCAATGGAAGTATCCAGAATTACAACTTATCTGTAGGAACAGGTAATGAAAATGGAAGAATTAGAGTATCTGCTGGTTATCAAGATGTACAAGGTATTATCAAAGAGACTGGTATTAAGCGATACAGTGGGATGTTAAATGGACAATACGAGTTCTTTGATGACAGAGCTGGTGTAGATCTAATGTTAGTGGCTTCTCACTCTGTTGAGAACATTGCTCCTATATCTACAGATGCAGGTTTTACGGGTAACTTAGTAGCGCAAGCATTACAATGGAACCCTACAGTACCTTTAATGACAGATGGTGAGTTCACTACTTCATTAAACAATCCATTAGTGGGTGCAACGACGATTAATCCATTACACCTATTGGATGCACAGTCAGAGATCGCAAATACTACAACTACATTAGCTAGTATTTCTCCGTATTTAAAGATCACGGATAATTTAACCTATCGATATAGATTTGGCGCTAACTACGGAAATGGTAGTACAAGAGGTTCTATTTCTAAAGATATCAACGTACAAGGAGTTGAAGGTCTAGGTCTTGCAGGTGTTGCAAATAACCAATTAATAACAAACCTTCATACACATACATTAAGTTATGATGTAGGTGTAGGTAATAATATCGACCTAAACTTATTAGGTGGATACGAATATCAAAAGTTTGATTTTAAAGGATGGGGTTTTGCAGGATTTGGATATGATGACGTGACTGAAGATTTTGAATTAGCATATGCGCTTCAAAATTCAAACAATGACAATCGAGTAGTGGGTGCTTTTGCAGATCCTATTGTAGAGCTTCAGTCTTATTTTGCTAGAGCCACCTTAGGATTAGGTGAGCGATTCGATTTCACAGCAACCGTAAGAGCGGATGGTTCTACTAAGTTTGGTGAAAACAACAAATATGGTGTATTCCCATCTTTCGCTGCTAGATGGAATATTATTAATGAAGGATTCCTTAGTGGTGTTAGTGCCCTTAATGACTTAGCCTTACGAGTAGGTTGGGGTGTTACAGGTAATCAAGAATTCCCAGCTGGTTCTGCTATCGACAGATTCGCATTGAATCCAAATGGTGGTATCTCACAAGAGAACATTGGTAACCCAGATCTTCAATGGGAGGAGTCAACTACATTTAATGTTGGTTTAGACTATGCTTTAATTGATTACAGATTATCAGGTACTATCGAGTACTACAATAGAGTTACATCTAACTTATTATTAGATCCATTTGTACAAGAGCCAGGTCCACCGATCCGAGCTTGGAAAAATATCGATGGTGAATTAGTAAACAGTGGTCTTGAATTAGGGCTAAATGCATTTATCATAGAGACAAGCAACCTTGGATTGAACTTAGGTGTGAATGCTGCGTTCTTAACTAATGAGTTACGTAACTACACTGGACCAGATATCCTTACGGGTAACTTATTCGGACAAGGTTCTTCTGGAGCCTTCGTACAAAAGCATGTGGATGGAATGCCATTAAACACTTTCTTCGTAAGAGATTACCAAGGTTTAGATGACTCAGGTAATAGTGTATACGCTAATGAAGGAGCGCTAGTAGAATTTGGAAATCCAAACGCAGATATGATTTTAGGTGTAACTATGGGATTAGATGTTAGTGACCTTAATTTCAATATGAACTGGAATGGTGCTTTTGGCCATCAGTTATACAATAACACAGCAATGTCAGTTATTCCTATTGGTAACTTAGGAAGTAGAAATATCGATGCTAGATTATTAGACGGAGCTACTATGGAAAGTACAGCTAACCCAATTGCGTCTTCTTCACGATATATTGAAGATGGCGATTTTGTTAAATTGGCAAACGCAACACTTTCTTATAACTTAGGAAACGTCAGTAGTTTAGAAAATGTAAGATTATCTTTGACAGGAAACAACTTGTTGATCTTTACGAACTATACTGGATTTGATCCAGAGATCAATACGGTTAACTTACGAAACGGAGTACCATCTGCAGGGATAGAATATATCCCATATCCATCAGCAAGATCATTCTTAGTTGGTGTTAATGTTTCATTTTAATCAAACAAAGACAAACACATGAAAAATTTATTTTATTTGCTCATAATGATTCTTGCATTTGGTGCTTGTACTGATTTGCAAGAAGAACTTAGAGAAGATTTGCCGGAGGGTGTAAGCCCGGATCCAGCAGCCCTTCTTCAAAGTGCTTATGATGCTATGCGACTGCCTTATATGGATCAATCTAGATTCTGGGCCGCGCAAGAGCACACAGGTGATGCATGTCTAGGACCCACAAGAGGTCCAGACTGGGATGACAATGGTATTTGGAGATCCCTACATAATCACACATGGGATGCAGATCATGCATTCTTAACAAGTACGTTTAGTGAATTATTACAAATCGTATTTGCTACCACTAACTTGCTTCAATTCGAGCCTTCTGCGCAACAAGCAGCAGAAGCTAGATTTATCAGAGCATTTGTAGTAGCATCTGTATTAGATGGCTGGGGTCAAGTACCTTTCAGAGAAGCCGGTAGTTCTCTATTAGAGGATGCACAGGTTTTACAAGCTGATCAAGCGGTTCAATTAATTATTGACGAAGTTGATGCCATCATTAATGATCTTCCCGACGGACCAACTAATAGAGCCAACAAAGACGCTGCTAGAGTTTTGAAGATGAAAATGCTTCTTAACAAAGGTATGTACCTGGACAGAGCCAACCCATCTTTTGAATCAGGTGATATGAATGCAGTAATTAGCTTAGCAGATGAAATTATTAATAGTGGTAATTACTCAATCGACGGAAACTACTTTGATAATTTCGCTCCTTCTAACGATATGACATCTACAGAAAACATTTATACTGGTGAAAATATCGGTGGTGTAGCTTCTGGTAATGTTCGTTCAAGATGGTTCTGTACATTGCACTATAACCAAAATCCTTCAGGATGGAATGGTTTTGCGACACTAGGTGATTTCTATATGTCTTTCGAAGAAGACGATCTTAGAAGATCTCAAGAGTATGCAGGAATGACAGATGTTTCGGGTATAACAGCTGGTTTCTTAATTGGCCAACAGTTTGACCAAGAAGGTAATGCACTAGAAGATAGAAAAGGAAATCCACTAGCCTTTACTAAAGAAGTAGCCCTTACAGAAAGTGGTGACAACTTGGAGGTAACGGGTATCCGTGTTATCAAGTATCCAATTGACTACGTAAGTGGTGATAATGCAGATAACGATTATGTATATTACAGATATGCTGACGTTGTCCTTATGAAAGCTGAAGCAGCTATGCGTATGGGCGATGCAGGTACTGCTTTAGGTATTGTAAATGAATTGCGTGCTTCTAGAGGTGCCTCTGATTTAGGCTCTATAGATGAAACATCTTTGTTAGCTGAGAGAGGACGTGAATTCTACTGGGAAGGACACAGAAGAACTGACCTATTACGTTTTGGAAGATTCCTAGATGCATGGGAAAATAAGCCAGAATCAGGTTCGGAAAGATTATTATTCCCGATCCCTTCTGCTTCATTAGCTTCTAATCCTAATTTGGTCCAAAATCCAGGTTACGAGTAGTTTTTTCATATAAAAGTATTGGCCACCCATTATCTTTTGGGTGGCCTTTTTTTTATACATTAATCTAATAAAAGACTGGTCTCATTGAAAACGCTCCTAGCGCACTCGCTTATATTTTCTGCCTTGCTTATGTGCTGTCTCTCATGCAGCAGTGACAAAACAGTTTCAAGCACAAATTCAGGATTTGAATTACTCAGTCCAGAAAGGACAGGCGTGTCTTTTTCCAATAATCTTCCTACCCATATTGACCTCAATATCCTAAACTACATGTACTATTACAATGGTGGTGGATTGGGTGTTGGAGATCTTAATAATGATGGACTTCAAGACCTCGTATTCAGTTCTAATACAGAGTCAGAAAAAGTATATATCAACAAAGGCAATCTACGCTTCGAGGACCTAAGTGATAAAGTGAATATCGACGGTGGCGAAAATGCTTGGTCAAACGGAGTAGCCATAGCCGATGTAAATGGGGATGGTTTATTAGACGTTTATTTATCTCAAGTATGCGGATACCGAAATCTATCGTGCACTAATAAACTATTCATTTGCACTGGAATTTCAGAGGACGGTATCCCCCAATATGAAGATCAAGCAGAAGCCTTCGGACTCAACTTTGCAGGCTTTAGTACCCAGGCTGGGTTCTTTGATTATGATCGAGATGGTGACTTGGACATGTACCTAATGAATCACTCCCTACATCATAATGGTACCTTTGGTCAACGAAAAGACTTTACTAATACCTATGACAAAGTTTCCGGTGATCGTCTATATAGAAATGATGGAAACACGTTCACCGACGTAACCCGAGAATCTGGCATTAATAGTTCAGTTATTGGCTATGGTCTTGGCTTATCCTTTGGAGATGTAAATAATGACGGTTGGACTGATATTTATATTGGCAATGATTTTCATGAAAATGATTATCTCTACATCAATCAAAAAGATGGCACTTTCAAAGATCAACTCACGGAAAAAATAAAGCACACTAGTCGGTTCTCCATGGGTGTAGATATCGCAGACTTGAATAACGATGGACTTCAAGATATTGTATCCTTAGATATGTTACCCGAAGATCCGTTTATCTTAAAAAGTTCGGAAGGAGAAGATGCCTTGGATATATTCCGGTTTAAACTAGGCTATGGCTATAATCACCAATATGCAAGAAATGCCTTACAACTCAATCAAGAGAATGGGCACTTCAAAGAGATAGCGGCATATGCTGGCATCCACGCAACTGATTGGAGTTGGAGTCCTTTGGTATTTGATTTCGATATGGACGGCACCAAGGATATATTTATTTCCAATGGTATCCCAAAACGAATGAATGATATAGATTATATCAATTTCATATCTGGCAATGAAGTACAATACAAGATTCAGTTTAACCAACTAGAAGAAAAGGATTTAGAAATACTTGAAAAGATCCCTGAAATCAAACTGAGAAATAAATTCTATCTAGGAAATGAAACTCTTCGATTCAAAGATATGGCTTCAGCTATCGGATCTGATAAAGAGAGTTTTTCTAATGCAGCGGCATTTGCTGACCTAGATAATGACGGTGATTACGACATCATTTGTAATAATATAAATGACGCTGCCTTTATCTATGAAAATAAATGTAATCCTTCCAACGTAAGACAAATAATCCTAAAAACGAACGACAAAAACACAGCTGCTATTGGCGCTCAGATACAGGCAAAGTACCCTAACAAAACCATACAATTAAATCATTCGGCAACTAAGGGATTCCAATCGTCTATGATAACAAAAATATGGGTCCCTGCTGATAGTTTGCAAGAGCTAACGATCAGGTGGTCCAATGGCCTTATAACTAAGGAGGTCGTTCAAGAAGGGCATTCACCTGTCGTGATCGCTCAGGATAAGGCCAAGGACATTGAACCAAAAAACAAATCGCTACAAGATAATCTAAGAGATGTTACATCCAAATATGGCATTGCCTTACAACACAAAGAAAATCCATTTATTGAATTCAATAGAGAACCGCTAATTCCTTTTAGTACGTCCACCGATGGTCCAGCCCTGGCAGTAGGTGACATAAATAATGACGGCTTAGATGACTTTTACTTGGGTTCTTCGAAACGTAAATGGTCTTCTCTGATGGTACAGCAAAAAGATGGAAGCTTCGATGCCTTAGCTACAAGCGCGTTTAGCCAAGATAGTATTTGTGAAGAAACAGATGCCGCATTTATAGATGTGGATGGTGATGGCGATCAAGACTTGATTATTGCTACTGGAGGCAACGAGTATAAGCTGGGTTCGCCTTACACCCAACCCAAGCTATTTGTAAATGACAAAGGGCAATTTACGCTTCACCCAAAAGCCTTTGAAAATATCTACCTCACGGCAAGCTGTATTCGTCCTCATGATTTTGATGGTGATGGTGATCTAGATATATTCATTGGAGCCAGGGCAGTTCCTCGAAGTTATGGCGAAATGCCTCGCTCATACATTCTCGAAAATAATGGTTCTGGCATCTTTACCCCTGTTGAAAAATGGCAGAGCATATGCGATGATATGGGATTTGTGAAAGATGCCACTTGGGTATCTAGTGGGAAGGATGCACCCGAACTATGGTTTGTTTCCGAATGGGAGCCAATTAGAAAAATCATCTTTGATGATACCCCAAAAATGGTCGCACTCACCAAAGAAAAAGGACTTTGGAATTGCATACACCTTTGTGATGTAGATGGTGATGGGGACAAAGATCTATTTGCCGGAAATGTAGGATTAAATAGTCGATTACAAGCAAGCGCTAAAGAACCCATCAGAATGTATTTTGCAGACTTTGATGATAATGGGGTGAAAGAGCAAATCTTAAGTTATTACATTGATGGACGCGAAATTCCATTTAGCAATATGATGGAGCTCCAAAAACAAATTCCGATACTAAAGAAAAAATATCTCTATGCTAAGGATTTCGCAAAAGCTAGTATTGAAGAATTGGTGAGTAAAAATAAGATAAAGGAAGGCACCACCTTCTCAGCTGATATGCTTGAAAATAGTCTATACCTAACTGAAAATGGATCGCTAACAAAAGCATCTTTGCCGAAAGAAATGCAATATACCTCAGTATACGAAATAGCACATGCAGATATTGATAAGGATGGCGATCTTGATCTAATTCCCGGTGGCAATTACCACCATTGCAACGTGCAAATGGGTCGTTATGATACTGAAAATGGGGCCGTCTTGATAAATGATGGAGCAGGTAATTTTACCTATCAAATCCTATCAGAAAACCCAACGCCTGGTGAAGTAAAGCATATAAAGGCGATAAGGGTCCAAAACAAACCCGCGCTTCTTGTCGCTCAAAATAACGAAGCGCTAAAACTATTGGAAATAATCCATGAATAAACACCTACTATATAGCCTCCTCTGCGCCACTCTTTTCGTTTTCGCTTGTCAAAATGAAAAGAGCCCCACCCTACCCGCAGAAAAACCTCTTTTCAAGGAACGATTATCCGAACACACTAACATCGATTTCCAAAACAATATTTCCAATTCAAAGGATTTCAACATTTTCTCCTACCGGAATTATTACAATGGAGGCGGCGTAGCCATTGGCGATATAAATAATGATAAACTACCCGATATCTATTTTACTGCAAATCTTGGTAGCAATAAATTATACCTTAACAAAGGAAATTTTCAATTCGAGGACATTACTGAACAAGCCAATGTAGCACTCGAAAATAAATGGAGCACCGGGGTGTCCATGGTGGATATAAATGCAGATGGACTACTAGATATCTATGTATGTAATGCAGGCTACCAAAAGGGGGCCGATCAAAAAAACAGTCTCTTTATTAACAATGGAGATAATACATTTTCCGAAAGCGCTGAAGCGTATGGCCTTGATTATAATGACTACTCCACTCACGCCGCTTTCTTCGATTATGATAAAGATGGGGACCTGGATGTATACCTATTAAATAATAGTTTCATCCCTGTAAACACGCTCAATTATAGTAATAAGCGAGACCTTCGAGCCAAGGATTGGCCCGTAGCTGACTTCTTAAAAGGTGGTGGAGATAGACTCCTCCAAAATCAAAATGGAACCTTTGCAGATGTTAGCGAAGAAGCTGGCATCTATGGCAGTCTTATCGGTTTTGGACTAGGCGTTACTGTGGGTGATGTTAATGGCGATGGGTATGAGGATCTATATATATCAAATGACTTTTTCGAAAGAGACTACCTCTATATTAACCAAAAAAATGGTCGCTTCAAAGAAGAACTAGAAACGCGTATCAACCATCTATCTCATTCTTCCATGGGTGCCGATATGGCTGACATCAATAATGATGGATATCCAGAAATTTTCGTAACAGACATGTTGCCGGATGATGATTATCGTCGTAAGACCACATCTACCTTTGATAATATAAACCTTCGAAATCTCAAAGTACAAAACGGGTTCTATAATCAGTTTATGCATAATACTCTTCAACTAAACAATGGTGAAGGAAACTTCAAAGAGATCGCCTTTTATTCAGGAGTGGCCGCCTCGGATTGGAGCTGGGGCGCCTTACTATTTGATGGCAATAATGATGGTTATCAAGATCTGTTTGTTTGTAATGGTATTTATCATGATGTAATTGACCAGGATTTCATTGATTTCTTCGCTAATGAAGTCATCCAGAAAATGGTACTCACAGGCTCCAAGGAAGCCGTAGATTCTATTATACAGCGCATGCCTTCTCAACCATTGGTAAATAAATTTTATGTGAATAACGGCGACCTTACATTCGAAGAAAAAGCGAGCCGCTTAGGTATTACCAAAGAGACCTTTTCGAATGGTGCCGCCTATGGGGATTTAGATAATGATGGTGACTTGGATCTTGTGGTTAATAATGTAAACCAGCTATCCCAGATCTATGAAAATAATAGTCAAGGGGACTACTTGCAAATAGAGTTGGCATACCTTGGCCAAAACCCACAAGGACTTGGTTCTAAGGTAAAAGTATTTACCACTCAAGGTATTCAGCATAGAGAACTAATCCCTTTCAGAGGGTTTCAATCAAGTGTAGATCCTAGACTCCATTTTGGCTTATTGAAATCGGATACACTGCTTTATGCTGAGATTATGTGGCCCAATGGTACCGTCCAAAAGTTATCCGATCTAAATAGAAATGCGATCAATAAAATCACCTATGATGAGGCATCAACGGTAAGCAAGTCAGTACGTGATCAAAAACAGCCCATCGCAATACCCGTAGAGGCAAACTTCAAAGCGCACACAGAAGATGCGCATATTGACTTTTATTACGAACGTAACATTCCACTCCAACTATCCAAGGAAGGCCCTTGCATAGCCAAAGGCGATTTTAATGGAGATGGTATCGAAGATATATATCTAGGAGGGGCAGCGGATCAAAGCCCTCAATTACTCCAAGGAACCAATAATGGATATCAAGCTGTTCAGCAAAGTTACTTTGATAAATTCAAAGCCTTCGAAGATACCTATGCGGTCTTCTTTGATTGTGATGGTGATAATGATTTAGATCTTATCGTAGGCAGTGGTGGCAATAATGTTACCTATGCTAAAAAAGCCTTTCGAGATCGTCTGTACATAAATGACAAGGGCAACTTCCAAATTGAATTTAATTACCTACCACCGATTTCACTGAATACAGCTGTGATCGTTCCTTACGATATTGAAGGTGATGGTGATTTGGATCTTTTTGTAGGTCAGCGTTCTGTACCTGGCGAATATGGTATAAGTCCCGGTAGTTATATTCTTATGAATAACGGACGAGGCCAGTTTTTGGATGTCACTGACAATATTATCCCCGATCTCCGCTTAGCGGGCATGGTTACGGATGCCACACTAGTCGACATTATGGGAGACGAAAAAATGGAACTGGTATTAGTCGGTGAATGGATGTCCCCACGAATCTTATACTTCGATGGGGTTAAAATGAAAATTCACAATTGTGAACTTGATCAATATGCAGGTTGGTGGCAAAGCGTAACGCATGCTGACTTAGATCAAGATGGAGACCAAGATCTACTATTGGGGAACTATGGAAAAAACTTTTACCTAAAGGCAAGTGATGAAGAACCTCTATTCTTATGGATTCAAGATTTTGATAATAACGGCTCCATAGAAAAATTAATAACGAATCGACGCGATGGGAAGGATTATCCCGTGTATGTAAAACGGGATATGGTAGATCAATTACCTGGATTAAAGAAAGAAAATCTATTGCATTCAGAATATGCTAATAAACCCATATCAGCTTTATTCGATGCTGAGAAATTAAAAACAGCTACTATCAAACAAGTAAACACTTTTGCTTCTATGGTAGCTTGGAATGAAGGCAATGGTTCGTTTAGTATGACTGAAATGCCTAAAGAAGTTCAGCTATCAACGGTAAATGACATTCTCATCGAAGATTTGGATTCTGATGGTTTCCCCGACGCTATGCTGGCAGGTAATCAAAGCTACCTACTTCCCCAATTTTCCTCGATAGATGCTTGTCAAGGAAAGATCCTAAAAAATAAGAACGGAGACTTACATATTCTATCTGATGAAGAATCAGGCTTAGCACTAAAAGGGGTAGTACGGCAGATAGAACTCATTGATTATAAAGGAAAAAAACATTTTATTGCATTAATAAATAACGATAAACCACAGCTGTATAAACTACAGTAATGTCGGGTCCCTTCGAAAGAATAAAAGCAATACTTTTTTCGATGACCCCGCAAGAATAAACCAACTATTGAATTAACATATCACTAAATCCTGTCTTATGAAAAAGGACCTGATCTTTCTTTTGATCATACAGATCACTCTTGGTTTAACTATCCAGGCACAAGATCCTTGGATGAGAGAAGCTACCGATATTGATCCGAATAATTATTATGGTGTTACTATGGCGAATGGCGTAATGGGCATTGTCTCTTCGGCAGAACCCATGAAGGTAAGTGATGTGGTATTAAATGGAACCTATGACTATTATCAAAGAGGTCGAGTATCTAATATCTTAAAAACCTTTAATCATGTAAATATGAATTTGGATATAGATAGGCATCGCATCGGACCTAATGATATCCAAAACTATCAGCAGGTACTCAATATGAAAGAGGCCATGCTAGAGACCCGATTTGATGTGGGCAAAAAAGCCAGTGTAAAGACCCAACTTATGGCTTTGCGACATCTACCCTATACGGCTATGATTACCGTTGAAATTAAGGCCAAGCAAGCGATTGAGATTACACCCATGTCGGTTATAGAAGCACCTAATCATCTTAATGATGTGCGAAATTATTATGCTGAGATTGATAGACCTCACGTCAAAATTCCACTCATGACATCGGTGGGCTTGAGTCCTTCTGGCCGTATTAAAGTAGCTGCATCTAACAGCTTCATCTTCGAAGAAGATCATGGGAACGAGCCTACATTGATTCATGAGGATTGGGATTATAATATGCACTTGACTAAGTTTCATAAGAAGCTCAGAGCTGGTGAAACCTACAGCTTTACTATCGTAGCGTCTGCTTGTTCGTCTGAGCAATATGAAGATCCCCACAATGAGGCAGAGAGATTGAGCATATATGCCATGTTGGAAGGTAAAGACAACTTATTGCGAAAACATAAGGAGGCTTGGGACATGTTATGGCGGTCCAATGTTACGGTCGAAGGGGACAACCAGATTACCCAAGATATACGATTTGCGATCTATCACCTATACTCTTTTGCCAGAGCAGGAACTTCTTATTCATTATCTCCAATGGGACTGTCAGGCTTAGGGTATAATGGTCATGTGTTTTGGGATACAGAAATGTGGATGTATCCTCCTTTACTTATGCTCCAACCGGACATTGCAAAATCCTTATTAGAGTATCGATTCGAACGACTGGATGCAGCCAAGCAAAATGCGTTTGCACATGGCTACAAAGGAGCAATGTATCCTTGGGAATCAGCTGGAGATGGTTCAGAAGACACCCCTGTTTGGGCACTGACAGGACCATTCGAGCATCACATAACCGGTTGTATTGGCTGGGCCTTCTGGAAATATTTCGAAGTCACGCAAGATATGGATTGGCTTGAAGAAAGAGGATATCCGGTACTCAAAGAAATAGCCGACTATTGGGCTAGCCGAGTGGAGAGAAACGGACCTAATAAATATGATATAAATAATGTGGTTGCCGCAGATGAATGGGCAGAAAATGTAGACAACAATGCCTTTACTAATGCAGTAGCCATCTTATCCTTGCAATATGCTACAAAAGCCGCAGAGACTCTTGGTAAAACAGCCGATCCTGATTGGAATCATGTAGCCGAAAATATTCCAATACTACGTTTTGAAAATGGTGTGACCAGAGAACATACCACATATAATGGTGAAGAAATAAAACAAGCTGATGTTAATCTACTCGTTCATCCTTTGGGATTGATTACCGATAAAGAGCAAATAGAAAAAGACCTAAAGTATTACGAACCGCTTATGTCTCCTACTGGTCCAGCTATGGGTTCGGCTATTTTATCGATTCTTTATAACAGACTAGGTGATGCAGAAAAAGCGAGTGATGTGTTTGCGTATAGTTACAAACGAAATGAAGTGCCACCATTTGGAGTGATTTCTGAAGCTGCAGGTGGAACAAATCCGTACTTCGCTACGGGTGCTGGTGGTATGTTGCAAGCTGTGCTCCAAGGTTTTGGTGGCCTCCAATTTGCTGAGGATGGCATTATCCAAGAATCATCGTCCATACCGGCTGGATGGCGAAAGATGACCATTTCGGGCATTGGAAAAGAGGGAGAAACATTCACTATAGAAAAGTAACTCATGAAAAAAGGATTAGCGGCTAAAATATCATTGTATATAAATTACTTCGTCTTCGCGATCTTATTAAATAGTGTAGGCATCGTCATTCTGAAATCTCAGAAAAACTTTGGTGTTGACGAAGTACAAGCTAGTATCTTGGAACTGTTCAAAGACCTTCCTATTGCCATCGTTTCTTTTCTGGTAGCTAGTTTTTTGCCTCGCTTAGGATATAAAAAAGCCATGTTGATTGGCTTGGGGATCGTTAGTTTCGCTTGTTTAGCTATGTACTTTGGTAACTCATTTACGGCGGCCAAACTACTGTTTATGAGCGTAGGAGTTGCTTTTGCTTTGATTAAAGTATCTGTTTATGCCACCATAGGTTTACTCACGAATACTGAAAAAGAACATAACGCAATGATGAGTAACATTGAAGGCTTCTTCATGTTCGGAATTACATTCGCTTATTTCCTTTTCCCATTTTTCAATACAGAAGGAGATCCCAATGCATGGCTTAATGTGTATCTTCTCATATTTGGTCTTTGCGTGGCCTCTTTCCTTTTCCTATTTTTTGCAGATTTCCAAACCGACATTGAAATACCCGGAGCTAACCTAGGAGACGACTTCAAGCAAATGTTGTTATTAATGCTGAAGGCCTTGGTTATTGTTTTTGTAATTAGCGCCTTTCTATTCGTCATGATTGAGCAAGGGATAATGACCTGGCTCCCTACCTTTAATGAACGCGTACTTGATATCCCAGAGAATTTGGCCATCATGATGACTAGTTTGCTTTTCATCTCATTAGGTTTAGGACGTATGGTAGCTGGTTATTTAAGCAAACATTTTTCTTGGTTCTATATATTGGTGGTATGCATTTTCTGCGCTATGGCTATGGTTATCTTTGTACTTCCAAAGGCTATAAACGCAAACATTACAGATGTCCAATCCTTCACAGACATTCCACTTATAGGCTATGCTTTTCCGATAGTGGGTTTGTTCTTGGCCCCAATCTACCCACTCATCAATTCGACAGTATTAAGTGCCTTACCTAAAAAACTGCATTCGCCTATGACCGGATTGATCATTATTTTTTCAGCACTTGGCGGAACCTTAGGATCACGAATTATAGGATATCTATTTAAGAATGTAGGGGCTGAAACCGCATTTAGCTACACCGTAATTCCAATGGTGCTCTTATTGCTTATGCTCATATTTCTATATCGTCTGACTCGCAAAGAAAATGCAATCCATGTCTCATAAGTCACCATTAGACATATTTGGGGATTTATTTATTGATCTCCATTTATATCAAATTTACCCAGATGGTAAATTGATATCCGATGCAGAACCAAAACGTCCTGCAGAAGAAATATTGGCGGCGTACAAAGAACTAGAAACAAAAGATAAAGCGCATCTTAAAGAATTCTTTGACACACATTTTACGGTACATAAAGCTAAGGATACGATTACCTTGGATACTGAGGGCGTCACACCTAACGAACATATAAAACGATTATGGCCGATGCTAAGCCGTGATCCTGACCAAGCAAAAGTAGCGTCCTCAAAAATACCGCTCCCATTTCCATATGTGGTACCTGGGGGTCGGTTCAATGAAATTTATTATTGGGATAGCTATTTTACTATGCTGGGACTCGCTCTTCAAGAAGAATGGCATTTGGTAGAAAGCATGGTTCGAAATTTTGATCATCTCATACGATCGTATGGCCATATTCCTAATGGTAATCGGAGCTACTTTATGAGTCGATCGCAACCCCCTTTTTATTCTCTCATGGTCGAACTTTTGGCCAGTCACAATGGCGATACGATATGGCAAGAGTTCACCCCTTCATTGCTGGCCGAATATAATTTTTGGACAGAAGGGGCTGATGATCTTACGAGTGGACGCTCATATAAACATTCGGTTAGGCTACCAGATGGTGTTTTACAACGGTACTATGATGATAAAACACATCCACGTGAAGAGATGTATCACGATGATGTCGAATTAAGTGCCATCAGTAGTCAACCCTCAGAATCGTTATACGCACATCTTAGAGCTGCCTGCGAATCAGGTTGGGACTTTAGCGCGCGTTGGTGTGATGATCCTGAAAACTTAGGGAGCATAAAAGCGGGTAATTTTATTCCTGTAGATTTAAACTGCCTACTCTATAAGCTTGAAAAAGTACTATCCAGCGCTTACGCCATTATTGGAAATCAAGAGGAATCCAAAACGTTTTTATCGAAATCTCATAAAAGAGCTACCCTTATTCAGAAATATTGTTGGAATACTACCTTAGGTACTTTTACAGATTATAGAATCGATAGTGAATCACCAACAGAGACCATTACCGCAGCTTCTTTCTTTCCGCTATTTATGAATATTGCATCAAAAGCGCAAGCAAAGAACGTATGCGAATGGGCAAAAAAAGAATTATGGGGACCAGGTGGACTACTGACAACGAATATAAACTCTGGTCAACAATGGGATGCTCCCAATGGTTGGGCACCCCTTCAATGGGTAGCTTGTAAAGGTTTACTTAATTACAAACTCACTAACAGTGCTTTAGAATTAGCCAATAATTGGACCCTTTGCAACGAAAAGGTATATAGAAATCATGGCAAATTCGTGGAGAAATATAATGTTCTCGATATGGATCAAGAAGCTGGGGGTGGTGAGTATCCGGTACAAGATGGATTTGGGTGGTCCAATGGCGTTTATATTGCGCTAAAAGACGTTTTGGAAAAAACAAAGCATATCTAAATGAAACGAATCAGATATACGGAGAAGGGTCCTGACTATAGCCAAATTATAGCCGGAACTATGCGCTGGGGCAAATGGGGCCAAGGATTTACAATTTCTGAATATCAAGAAATGATAGCACATTGCCTATCTCAAGGTATAACTAGTTTTGACCATGCAGATATTTATGGAGCATATACGACTGAAGCTGAATTTGGTGAGGCGCTAGATGGGATGGGAGTCGATCGATCAAGCATACAAATCATAAGCAAGTGCGGCATCGGATATCCCTCGGAGAACAGACCAGCGTTTACTGTAAAGCACTACAATGTTACTTCTGATTACATCCGCGACGCAGTGACAAAATCGCTACAGAACTTGCGCAGCGAATATCTAGACATGCTATTAATTCATCGGCCCAGCGCATTAATGGATTATCAAGCCATGGCCAGAACGTTCGAACAATTAGTCAACGAAGGGACAGTGAAAGAAATCGGTGTCTCCAATTTCACTAAAGATCAATTCGATGCCTTACATCGACTCTTTCCATTAGCAACAAATCAACTAGAGATTTCTGTTTTAGAAACCGCATACTTGGATTCTCATTTTGTAGGAACTGCCTTCAGTGAAGGCATACGTTTTCAATCTTGGAGCCCTCTAGGTGGTACCACACTATTTAATCCTGAACTTCAAAATGACATTGACCGAAAAAACAGACTGACAAAAGTCGCCCAAAGAATGGACATGAGTCTTAGCGATCTAGCCTTACGTTTTGTGCTAAGTACCCCATTCGAAATTAGCCCTGTAATCGGCACGAGTAAAAAACATAGAATAACTGAATCGATCAATTGCTTAGCAAATCCACTCACTAGTCAAGAATGGTTTGATGTATGGACAGAGGCAAAAGGTCATAAAGTCGCTTAATATGAGTGAACAAAGAAAAAAATGGTGGAAAGAATCCGTTATCTACCAAATCTATCCAAGAAGTTTTATGGACAGCAATGGTGATGGTATTGGAGATATACAAGGTATTATTAGCAAGCTAGATTATTTAAAAGATCTAGGTGTAGATATTATCTGGTTAAGTCCCATTTACGAATCACCGAATGATGATAATGGGTATGATATCAGTGACTATTATGCTATCCACCCAGAGTTTGGTACCATGGCTGATTTTGATGAAATGCTAACTGGGCTTCATGACCGAGGCATGAAACTGATCATGGATCTCGTTGTAAACCACTCATCAGATGAACACGCATGGTTTGAAAAAAGTAGAGCATCTATTGATAATACATACCGAGATTATTACTTCTGGAAAAAAGGAAAAAACGGAGGACCGCCGAATAATTGGCTATCCTTTTTCGGAGGTTCTGCTTGGGAGTATGACGAACAAACAGAAGAATATTACCTACACCTATTTACAAAAAAACAACCAGACTTAAATTGGGAAAACCCCAAGGTTCGGGAAGAAGTATATGATTTATTGCGATTTTGGTTAGATAAAGGTATCGATGGGTTTAGAATGGATGTTATTCCTCTAATTAGCAAACGCCTCGACTTTGACGATTCCCCATATGAAGCACTGAATGACACGATTGAACATGTGTATTCCAATGGCCCTAAAGTACATGAGTACATCCACGAAATGTATGAAAAGGTATTACAGCATTATGATATAATGACCGTGGGTGAAGGACCCGGGATTAATTCGACTGTGGGACATGATTACGTTGGTCAGGATAGAGGCGAATTGAATATGATTTTCCATTTGGATCATATGTTTTTAGGGCATGGACCCAAAGGAAAATTTGATCCGGTACCGTATACATGGGAAGATATAAAACGCATATTTAGAGAATGGTATGATGCTATGGGTGATACTGGATGGGTGTCCATTTTCTTAGATAATCATGATTTCCCCAGATTGGTTTCGAGGTTTGGTAATGATAATGCCTTTAGAAATGAAAGTGCTAAAATGCTGGCTACCTTAATTCTTACATTGAGAGGTACCGCTTGTATTTATCAAGGAACGGAATTAGGTATGAGCAATGTAGCCTTTACTGATATAGAGGATTATAGAGATGTAGAAACCCACAATTTCTATAAAGAGTTTACTGAAGAAGGAATGGATCCATCAACCTTTTTGGAAAGAGTACATGAACACGGACGGGACAATGTGCGTACACCTATGCACTGGAATAGCACGACGCATGCCGGATTTACTAAGGGCAAACCTTGGATAAAAGTTAATCCTAATTTTGTTGATATTAATGCTGAAAAAGTACTGAATGACCAAAACTCCATTTATTATTACTACCAAGCGTTGCTTACATTTAGAAAAAAGCATCTCACTTTGGTATATGGAGAATGGCATGAGTTACAAAATACAGATGAGCGATTATTTTGTTACACAAGACAAGATAAAGACGAGACCTTTTTGATTTGCCTTAATCATAGTGATGATCAGGTACCCTTCGAAGAAGACCTAAGTCAGTATGCAAAAGCCATAGGTAATTATTCGGATGAAGCTTCAAATTATCTCAGACCTTGGGAAGCAATAATTTATAAGAAAAAATAAAGCTTATTATACCTTTACGTCTTAATTACTAACTATGAGGATAGTCATTTTATGTTCCTTCAGCCTACTGCTGCTGATTAGTTGTCGTAATAATGATTCTATAAGTCCAGCACAGAAAGAGGTGCTGCAAGAGGCGGCCATTTTCCATCAAAGTTTAGATAAACTTACAGATGTAATTGTTCATGATATTTTTTCACCACCGGTTGCATCCAGAGTATATGTCTATCCTTGCATAGCCGCGTTTGAAACATTAGCACAAAAAGATGATAGCTTTGATTCGTACGCAGCAAAATTAACAGGACTAAGCCCCATACCCAAGTACGATACGACGACTCATATTTCTTTAGAAATTGCAGCCATTTCTGCATTTATCACAACCGCAAAAGCTTTGGTTTTTTCCGAGGATAAACTGGAGAACTATGAAGGACATTGGACCAAAACCTTAGACAGTATAGGTATATCCAAACACCTGATTGATCAATCAAAGATGTATGGTCAAAAAGTAGCGGCGCACATTTTAGAATGGGCCGACAAGGACAATTATAAGCAAACACGTTCTGCCCCCAAATTTAATATTACTGACAAACCCGGTGAATGGAAGCCTACCCCTCCTGCATATATGGAAGGTATCGAGCCTCATTGGCGAGAGATACGAACCATGGTGCTTACAGAAGCAAATCAATTCAATCCAGGCCCACCCCCTACCTTTGATGTGAAAAAAGGGAGCGACTTTATGGCCTTAACTGAGGAAGTCAAAGATGCCGTTGACAATGCAACAGAAGAGCACAAAAGCATTGCCAGTTTTTGGGACTGTAATCCGTATGTCATGAATCAAACGGGGCATATGATGTTCGCCTCGAAAAAGATTACGCCCGGCGGTCATTGGATGGGGATTTCAAGTATTGCATCTAGAAAAAAAGAATTTGATTTGATCCATTCAGCATATGTAGCTAGTATGACTGCTATTGGTCTATTTGATGGATTTATTTCTTGCTGGGATGAAAAATATCGATCAAATTTGATACGACCAGAATCCGTAATCAATACACATTTGGATCCAGATTGGAAACCCTTCTTGCAAACACCCCCTTTCCCTGAACACACCAGCGGTCATAGCGTAATTAGCTCCGCAGCAGCTGTTATCCTTACAGAAATAATCGGTGATAACTTTGCGTATGTTGATGATGTAGAAGTAAAATACGGACTTCCTATCCGTTCCTTTTCTTCCTTTTACCAAGCGTCTGATGAGGCAGCCATTAGTCGTCTATATGGAGGTATTCATTACATGCCTGCCATTACGCAAGGAGTCAGTCAAGGGAAGAAGGTCGGGAAGTACATTATCGAAAACGTTTCCATAAAAAAAGGACAGTAAATAGTTCGAAAAAAAGCCAAAAACAGGCCTCATTCTCCATAGATATTTGACTATCTTATGGTCTACAAGATGATCAAACGTTATGGAATTTAATCTTACCAACCTTGACCTTGGCATTATCGTTTTTTACCTACTTGCCGTAATTGCCTTAGGATTTTACTTTGGAAATAAACACAAAAATGCAGAGGATTACTTCTTAGCCGGTCGTAATCTTACTTGGCCCATTATTGGCTTTTCCTTATTTGCCTCAAATATGTCCAGTAATAGTTTAGTGGGTCTCGCGGGGGCTGGCTACAAGGATGGTTTTTCCGTGTATAGTTATGAATGGATGGCGGTATTAGTCCTTATTATCTTTGCCGTTTTCTTCCTTCCCTTCTATTTAAAAAATAAAATATTCACTATACCTGAATATTTAGAAAAGAGGTTTAGCTACCCAGTGAGAGCATATGCGTCATTTATTGCTGTAGTGCTCAATGTCATGGTTGATATAGCAGCTACCTTATACGCTGGAGGACTCGTTATAAATCTAATATTCCCGCAATTTGCCTTGACAGAGATTATCGTCGGACTCGCACTCATAGCCGGTCTTTATACGATCACAGGAGGGCTTTCTTCGGTAATGTATACCGATGCGGTTCAAGCGGTGATTCTCATATTGGGGTCCACCTTGGTAACGATTTTCGCATTCCAAGAAATGGGGGGCTGGGAACCCCTACGAGCTATCACAGAACCTAGTCATTTTGATATAATGAAACCAGCTAGTGATGAGGCTATGCCCTGGCCTTCGGTCTTCACCGGGGTATTACTCCTCGGATTTTATTTCTGGGGTACCAATCAATATATTACCCAACGTACCTTGGCTTCTAAGAACCTGAGGCAAGGACAGTGGGGCGCTATGTTTGCTGGATTTTTGAAATTATCTATTCTCTTCATTATGATATTCCCTGGCGCTTTCGCTAGAGTACTATATCCTGAAATGACAGAGATGGATATGATATACCCGACTATGTTGTTTGATCTGCTTCCAACGGGATTGCTAGGTCTAGTTCTGGCAGGTCTTATTGCGGCCATGATGTCCAGTTTAGATTCAGGCCTAAATTCAGTTTCCACCTTAGTTACGATGGATTTTGTTAAGAAGCTAACCCCTAACGCTAGCTCAAAAAGGTTAATGAATGTAGGTAGAATAGTAACCGCGGTAGTCATGGTTATAGCGATTCTCTGGGCACCACAAATTGGTAATTTTGAAAAGCTTTGGGACTACCTTCAAAATACATTAGCTTGGTTTTGTCCTCCTATAGTGGCCTTATTTGTAATGGGTCTCTTCTTTAAGAGAAGTAACAATACGGGTGCATTAGCGGGCATACTTATTGGTTTTACCATCACTACCCTTCTAATATTCAAGGAAGTTACCGGATATCAAATGGATCTGCCTAACTTCTTATACGTTGCTTTTTGGCACTTCATAGTGTCTTGTTTAGCGATTTTCTTATTCAGTTTTATGGGTACGAATAAACCAGAAAGTGAATTAGCAAAAGTAGTATGGACGCGAGGTGAATTTGCGGAAGAATCAATAGCCTTGAAAGAGGTAGCTTGGTATAAGAATTATAGATATCAAGCTCTAGCGCTGATAGCTATGGTCTTGATCATTCTGATAATGTATTAAAGTCGAAGTTGAGCAAGGGTATTTATCGGAAATATTTACGGTTTTTTTCGCAAATAATTTACCTAACTATCGGTTAAACTTCTCAAAACGCTTTGTATATTGCCTCCTACTTTTACTAATATTATTTGGCTGAAGAAGGTGAATTAATACTTTTTATTTATAGATACAACCAGCTTTCAAAATTAACCTTCAAAAATCCTCTGAATAAGCATATTTAATAAGAAAACTAAGTCTGAATGGCGATTTTTACTTTTTTACTATTCACAGCTTTAGTAGCTGTAGGTTCCTATTTCCTTACCGGCAAAACGGAAAATTCTTCGGATGGTTACTTCCTAGGAGGTAGAAGTTTGACAGCGGGTGTCATAGCGGGTTCATTATTATTGACTAACCTTTCTACAGAACAAATAGTGGGACTTAATGGTCAGTCCTATACTGAAGGAATTTTGGTCATGTGCTGGGAAACCTTAGCTGCTATTGCCATGGTCGTTACGGCTTTTTTCTTATTACCTCGATATTTAAAAGGCGGTATTACTACCGTGCCCCAGTTTTTATCCACGCGATATAATACGACTACAAAAACAATAGCCTCAGGGCTTTTCTTAACCGGCTACGTAGTTGTCTTTTTACCAATTGTTCTTTACTCTGGTGCTCTAGCACTAGTGACCATGTTTGATATACCAGAAGCTATGGGCGTATCCCTTAATCAAGCGATATGGATTGGTGTTTGGTCTATTGGAATAATAGGGTCCGTTTACGCCATCTTTGGTGGATTACGAGCTGTTGCTATTTCAGATACTATAAATGCCGTTGGACTATTAGTGGGCGGATTTTTACTGACCTATCTAGGTTTCAAATACATAGGAGATGGTTCTCTCGGAACGGGTATTTCTAATTTATACAACGATGCGCCTGATCGATTCAATGCTATAGGTGGACCGACAGCTTCTGTTCCATTTGCCACCATATTTACAGGTATGATGTTGGTACAATTATTTTATTGGGGTACCAATCAAGCTATTATCCAACGTGCCCTAGCCGCAAAGAATCTAAAAGAAGGACAAAAAGGATTACTCTTAGCTGCCTTTTTCAAAATACTTGGGCCTTTAATCTTGGTGATACCTGGTATGATCGCTTTCTATATTTTCAAAGGAGAAAATGCACTTGAAATTGCAGACCAAGCCTATCCAGAGCTTGTTAAAACAGTGCTACCTGTAACACTGGTTGGCTTCTTTGCTGCTGTTTTATTTGGTGCTATTCTAAGCTCCTTTAATAGTGCCCTTAATAGTTCTGTAACCTTGTTTGGCTTAGATATTTACAAACAACATATAAACAAAGATGCTGATGATGCAACGATAGTTAGAGCTGGTAAAATATTTGGCGTTTTCTTAGCGGTTCTTGCAATGTTCGTTGCACCGTTTATAGCGAATGCGCCGGATGGCCTTTTTGGCTACCTACAAGAGGTTAATGGATGCTATAGCATCCCCATTTTAACCATTATTGTCGTTGGATACCTCACGAGATATGTGCCAGCTATTGCTGCGAATATTGCCATTATACTTGGCGCCTTACTATATTTTATTAGTCAGTTTGTGTTAAAACCGAATATGATCAATAGTGCGTTAGATGCTGCCAAAGCCTCAGGTGTTACAGACGAAGGCGCATTGAAATTGGTAGAAGCAGGGGCGTATCCTCATTTTTTACATGTAATGGCTATCCTATTTGTGATGAACATTTTGATCATGCTTATCATTGGAAAACTTAAACCAAGAAAAGAAGGCTTCGTATTACCATATACAGAAGAAGTAGATATTACGCCTTACCGATATGTAAAACCGGTGGGTTTAGCGATCATAATTGTAGTTATTCTTTCTTATGTCGTATTCTCTTAATTCTAATTGAATCACTGAATACGACATTGCATCTTGGGGCAAAAAAAACATACTAGATCACTACGATGGGGGATCCTTGGTTGTGGTCATATTGCAGGTAAATTTGCGCAAGACCTAAGGCTTGCCAAAGGCAACAAACTATATGCAGCTGGATCGAGAAGCGTACAAAAAGCACAGACGTTTTGCAAGAAATTTAAAGTCAAGCACGCATATGGATCTTATGAGGCCTTATTACAAGATCCGAAGGTTGACATTATCTACATTGCCACACCCCATAACTCGCACTTAGAGTATGGCCTGGCTAGTATGAATGCGGGCAAACATGTACTGATTGAGAAACCTATCGCGATTAATAAACATCAAGTCCGTAAACTAATTCAAGCGTCCAAAAGAAATAATGTCTTCATGATGGAAGCCTTATGGACGCGATTTATTCCATCCGTCAAAAAGCTTTTGACCCTAATAGAGAAGGATCGTATCGGGCCCGTTAATTGGGTTTCTTCAGCCTTTAGTTTTTCTAGAAATGATGATCCGAAAAGTAGGATGCTAAATATGGATTTGGCAGGTGGATCTCTATTAGATCAAGGTATATATAATGCGTTCTTAGCCTACCTCCTGATGGGAAAACCTGAAAAGGTTCTCGCGAAGGCACTTTTTCATGACCAAGGTGCGGATGTCCAAACAAGTGCTATACTTACTTACGAAAAAGGCTTTGCTAATCTCTATAGCGGTTTTGATTGTGACGCAGATATGAAAGCTGCAATTCACGGACCCGATGGGCGAATAGAACTTGATCCAATTTGGTTTAAAGCGGAGGGTTTTAGCCTTATAAAAAAAGGTAAAACGAAAAAATACAAATTGCCCATTAAAGGATTTGGCTACTATTACGAGATTAAAGAGTGTGCAAAATGCATCCGCAACGGCTGGATAGAAAGCAAGCAATGGACACATCAAAATAGCTTAGACTTAATAAGCATTACCGACACTATAAGACAACGAGCAGGGATCAAATACCCATTTGAATAAAATGCGTAGGTAAATCCTTATTTTAAAATAAAAATCAAACGAGTTATGCCTTTATTTGATGAAAATAGCCCAATGGAATATGATGCCATAGTCATTGGTACCGGAATTAGCGGTGGCTGGGCAGCTAAAGAGTTGTGCGAAAACGGACTTAAAACACTAGTTCTAGAACGGGGACGCAATCTAAACCATGGGGATTATCCTACTGCAAATTTAGACCCTTGGGATTTAGAAAATGGAGGCAGTCTTTCAGAAGAACAACTAGAAAGAGAATATCCAAAGCAACGAAGAACTGGGTATACCGTGAGACCAGAATGGGTCCATCACTTTGTAAAAGATTCTGAACATCCGTATGAAGAAGAAAAGGGAACCAGATTTGATTGGATTCGCGGGTATCAAGTAGGCGGACGTTCATTAGTTTGGGGGCGCCAAAGTTATCGTTGGAGTGAAATGGATTTTGAGGCGAATGATAGAGATGGGATTGCTGTTGATTGGCCGATTAGATATGCTGATTTGGCTCCTTGGTATGATCATGTTGAACGTTTTATAGGTGTCAGTGGCCAAGCCATGGGACTGCAACAGTTACCTGATAGCCAATTCCTTTCCCCTATGGAAATGAATTGCGTCGAAGAGGATCTGGCTGCTTCCATAAAAAACAAGTTTAATGGACGCGCTATGACAATCGGTCGTACCGCACATATTACCAGTAATCCCGAAAATTTTGGGGCCAGAGGTAAGTGTTTGTATAGAAACCGTTGCATGAGAGGCTGCCCATATGGGGCCTATTTTTCTAGTAATTCGTCTACATTACCCGCTGCCGAAGCCACAGGTAATATGACATTACGGCCTGACTCTATAGCCTATGAAATAATCTATGATGAAGAAAAGCAAAAAGCAAGCGGTGTAAAGATCATAGATGCTAAAAGCAAAAAAACATATGAATTCAAATCAAAAATCATATTCTGTAATGCATCTGCTATCCACTCTACAAAAATATTAATGCAATCTACCTCTGATCGCTTTCCTAATGGTATGGGGAATGACTCTGGTGAACTTGGTCATAATATTATGGACCACCATTTTCATGCTGGAGCTTCAGCAGATGTCGATGGCTTTGAAGACAAGTATTATAAAGGACGAAGACCCAATGGGTTTTACATACCTAGATTTAGAAACCTCCCTTGGGATCCTAGTTCCAAAAAAGACTATATCAGAGGCTATGGTTACCAAGGTGGTGCGAGTAGAGAAAAATGGTGGCGAGGGGTAGCCGAAATGAACTATGGTGGTACATTTAAAGATGCATTGTATAAGCCAGGTGCTTGGCAAATTGGAATGAATGGTTTTGGTGAAATCTTACCGTATCATGATAATAGAATGGAATTGACCGATAAAAAAGATGATTGGGGACTTCCAATTGTAAAATTCTATACGACCATACGTGAAAATGAATTAACCATGCGTAAAGATATGTCAAACGCGGCCGCAGAAATGTTAGAAGCCGCCGGCTACAAAAATGTGGAGCCTTGGGATAATTCATACGGCATAGGCTTAGGTATCCATGAAATGGGAACAGCAAGGATGGGCAGAGATCCAAAAACATCAGTACTTAATAAATGGAATCAAATCCATACCGTTCCTAATGTATTCGTGACTGATGGTGCATGTATGACTTCTGCAGCGTGCCAAAACCCGTCTCTTACATATATGGCATTAACGGCCCGAGCTGCTAATCATGCGGTAGCTGAACTTAAAAAAATGAACCTATAAATCTGAATGAATATGAAACGAAGAAGTGCCATAAAAAATATTAGCCTAGGTATGGGTGTCGCAATCTCAGGTGTAGGTTTAAGCTCATTGATTTCTGGATGCAAAACAGATCAAAGTACCACTTGGACACCTGCTTTTATGGATGCAGACCAACATAGCGTGATGGAGATAATCACTGATTTGTTATTACCGACGACAGAAACACCAGGGGCCTCAGATCTAGGTCTAGTCAAAATAATGGATAATATTATTGACAAATTGTATAAGCAAAAAGAGAAAGACTCTTTCCATAAAGGGATGCAGTTGTTACGTAGCCGTTTTGATGCTAAAAATCCAGATGCATTTATGAAAAGGTACTATGGTAGTCGCCCTGACAAGGAAATTGAACAAAAAGATAAATTCCTTGATCTCGATGTGGAAGATTCCATAGGAAACGAATCCGATGAATATCATTTTGAACACACGCTGAATGCTATAAAAAGTATGGCTATAAATAGCTATTTCAAACATCCGACAATCGCCATGGAGCACTTGGATTATGATCCGATCCCAGGTGAATATAGTGGGTGCATACCGTTAAGTGATACAGCTGGACTTAATTATAGTTTATAATTTCATGAAACAACTTCCATTCTTTACAATCGTATTCATCCTATTAACGGGATGCCGGTCGGACCGTTTATTTGATACATATCCACAACGTTTCTTTTTTGACCGAGAAGACACTCAAGCGACTAAGATGTTCTCCTATGATTCGACAAATAGTATTGAGGAGGAAGACACTATTAATGTAGCCCTCACCGAGATATACTTTGATCTCATCGATAATTCAGTGGACCGAGGGATAGGCTGGATTGAATTTTTAGATGAAGAAAATTTGGCAGCCGAATTTTTGATGGATGGTAAGCCAGTAGAATCCGTATTTAGCTATACTACCCAAGATTCACTAATACTCGTTGATTCACCGTATCCTACAATCCGCTGGTTATACATAAATGCAACCAACGACCGAATACAACAACGAAGCGCCTATGCGTATAGTTATTCTGGCGAGTGGCCCAATGTCCTTTCTGAAGGAAACTACCATTTTGCAAAAGATATCGATATCAATGCGATTGTCTCTTTATATATGAATGACGAACGATTTTCGGACCCAAGTGACACCTTGGGTGTTTTCGTTTTCCAGCAGCAATTAGCTAGATAATAAATAGCAAGGTCAAGACATTTGAAATCTAATTATTCTACAACAGACTAGATTAGATTTTATAGTCTAGTGCAGCAGACAATTCTAAGAATAATAATGGCGTACTATT
>JAHDDO010000025.1:35827-42811 GCA_020629315.1 Saprospiraceae bacterium
AGATTTTATAGTCTAGTGCAGCAGACAATTCTAAGAATAATAATGGCGTACTATTGCAATTTTAATAACGAAATTAGAAGACACAATGATGAAGAACACGAACCTAGTATTCTTATTATTTACGCTAGCATCTATTGCCATTTGTTTTACAGCATGTGATCCCAATGAGGAAGGACACAACGATGAAGTGAATTATACAGCGACTATTCTTTCACCTTCGATAGAAGACAAAAATGTAGGTGATACTATTCACATACATACTTTATTCGAAAGTGAACATGAAGAAACTATCCACCATATTAAAGTAAGAGTATACAATAAAGCGGATAACACAGAGGTCTACAACAAACCTGAAGAGGCTCATATACATGAAACAAATGGGTCTTTCGAATACCACGATAATTGTGTTTTATCAGTAGCCAATGGAGTGACGGCTCATTCTGACTGGATAATTGAAGCCAAGGTATGGGGCCATGAAGCGGGTTCCGCCGAGACTATAGAAACAGTTGAGTTCCATGTTCATCCCTAAGAACTACCTAAAAAAGGTATTTACAAAACGGCATGCTAAACCCAAAAATAGCATGCCGTTTTTACGTATATATTGACATACAAATTATAGACGAAAAACCCTTCCCCAAAAAAAATACGCCACGCTCGCAACGTTTTCATGACACCTCGGGTAACTACTCCTGAACACCATCCATTAAAATTGTAAATTAGGTTATCATGAAAACGAACAGCTACTTACTCATCGTCCTCTGCTTTCTTATAAGCCTCTCCGCTTGTAGAAAAGATTCGTACCAAGAGTTTACCGAAAATGAAGGTCCAGATGGCCAGTTCTTTCGAGTAGCCAATCTAGCCGGATTAGTAAAAAATGAAAATGACTTGCCATTAGAAGGGGCCAAGGTAGTGGTAGGTACTGAACAAACATTTACTGATCAAAACGGCGTTTTCCAATTTAGCGGTATTGAAATAAATAGCAAAGGAAGCCTGATTACAGTCGAGAAATTAGATTATTTCTCTGGATACACCTTTGTCTATACTAAAAGCGACGCTCAAAATTATGTAGAAGTAAAATTGCTAGAGAAAAAAATAGTAGCCGAATACTCATCTAGTGAGCCTATAGATTTCCAGGTCGGTGATATTTCTGTTTCATTACCGTCTGAAGCTTGGGAATTTGCCACAGGTACTCAATTTAATGGTACGGTACAAATTGTAGGTGCTGCATGGGATCCATTGGATCCAGAAATAACCTTGAGCATGCCCGGTGATCTACGTGGCATCGATGGAGAAGGTAACCAAACACAATTAGCGAGTTATGGTATGTTTGGTCTAAAAGTCTCTACTTTGGCAGGCCAACCTCTTTTTTTGAGAACTTCATCAAAGGCCGAAATAACCTTTCCTTTAGCTCAAGAATTAAAGGCAGTAGCTCCTGCAACTATACCTATGTGGCACTTTAATGAAACAAGTGGCTATTGGGAAGAGGAAGGTGAAGCCACTCTAAATGAAGACGGTGATTATACCACCAAATTGACGCACTTTTCATTTTGGAACTGTGACGATAATTTTGATCTTTCCCAAGTCACCGCAAGATTGGTGGACGAGGACGGAAACCCTTTACATTACGAAAAAATAATAGTCAGAATCGATGGTACCAATATTACCTCCCATGGATGGACAGACGTAGATGGTTATGTTCAGGGGGGCATGCCAGTCGGCGTACCATTGACTATGTTCGTTTATACTTGCGACGAAGAAACAGTGATCCACGAATTTACAATTGAAGAAGGAAGCACTTCAAAAGATCTAGGCGATATCGTGTACACCGATGCTGCATTGATGAAAATTAGCACAATTCTAATTGACTGCAATATGATGGTGCCTGAGAATGCCTATCTAATCATCACACAAGGCGAGGATGGAAGAATCGTATTCCCAGATAGCAATGGTGCTATTGACTATTACTTTAATACAAACTGCAGTGAGGACTCGATTCGTATTTTGGGTTTCGATCCAGATTTAGCTTTGTTCTCTCAAGAAATTGTATTTAGCCCTCAAATGATTTTAGGGGACCAAGATCTAGATCCCATCATCATCTGTGAAGAGTCTGAAACCGGCGAGTTGATCATCTTTAACTTTGGTGAAATTGATAACTTCATCACCCATGCTAAAGTTCAAATCGTAGATGATTCTCATTACTTTATACACAGTGAAGTCCCAGATCCACTTAGAAGATTTGAAGCCTATTTGGAAATGACCTCCGTTGGTGGTTTTGGCTTGAATGATGGGAGACTGAACTTGTATGGCCCGAAACAAGAAAACATTATCTCCTCAGGTATATATGAAGAAATTCAAGTGTCCTTTGAAGAGATGGGAGACGTAGGTGAAGTGCTAAAAGGGACCATTATAGATAATGAAGGCACTATGGAAAGTTCCTTTGATCTTGTGGTAGACGAGCGGGTTTTTTCAGGAGATATCCAAGTCAATGTATGGTATGATGAAAATGATGACGGCATCTGGAACAATGGTGAATTAGCCATTCCTTGTTTTGACCTATATATATCCCTCGGAGGTGTCTATGCTTCAGATTACTTTGGAGAAAGGCTAGAAGGAATATCTGATGAAAATGGTATTATGGTTTTTGATCAAGTACCTGTGGATTCCACTATACGAGTAGTAGGATCAAACCAACAGGCTTATATCCTTTCTGATGGTGAGGACTTCTTCCTAGACCAAACCGTTTTTAAAACAGATTTTTTCGAACTATCGTCAGGAGAGTTAAAGGAATTCAATTTAGGTCTTATTCCCGAAAACTTAACTATACGCCCTCATGTAAAAAATTGTCCATCTGAAATAGAATTAGACCTAAACATAGAAGGTGGCATTCCGCCATATAAAGCCAGAATAAATGGAGGCGAATATGAAGAAGGTAAAGAAATCATATTTACAAATCTTTCAGCAGGCGATTACTTCATTGAAATTGAGGATCAAATAGGAATCAAATTAGATACGCTATACACAGTCACTGAAGACAGAGCAGAAGTATATGGCTTTTTCTGGACCGACCAACCCAATAATTCACACCCCAATACTTGGGCTAGTGGTGAATGGCCTGACCAACCTATACTGATCGAATTGGTCGATATGGATCTTAATGTCGTCGACTCGATTTGGCCAGACTGGGATGTGCTTGATTATAAAATAGACTCCATCCCTCCAGGAGAATACATGATAAGAGCAGAAATTACCGATGCGTACGAATTTGTTATTAAGCATTTTTCAAATGATGAGACGTCACACAGTGATATAAATCCAGACTCAGGTCTTTCTGATTCATTTATCCTGGATTGCAATGATCAACAACGAATCAATATAGGATACAAAGTGCCATAGTATCGTGTTATTTAAGAAAGTCAGCATAGAAGAAATTATCATAGGTTGCCGAAAGGAACAAACGAAGTATCAGCGGATGCTTGTCGATAAGTATTCTGATATGTTATATGCGATCTGCCTACGATACATGAGAAATCCTGAAGAAGCCAGAGACCAGCTGCAAGAAAGCCTGCTACGAATACTAAAAAATATGGATAAATTTAGTGCAGAGCTTGGCAGCATTGAAGCCTGGATGAGCACGATCACCATTCGTCAGTGTCTTAAAAAATTAGACCGCAAAAAAGTACATATAGTCCAGTTGGACCACAATCATGATCAAGAGTATCACGCAGAACCCGATGTATTAGATCAATTTAATACACGGGTACTGCTTGACTTGATCCAGCAACTCCCCGACGGCTACCGAGAGGTATTTAACTTGGCTGCCATAGATGGATTCTCGCATGAAGAAATTGCCCAGCAAATGGGTATCCAAGTTTCCTCATCCAGATCCCGACTATCTAGGGCAAGAGCCATGCTAAAAGAAAGCATTCACCAATTAAAAAGTAATGAGTCATGGGTAAATATAGCCTAGAGGAATATTTCAAAAATCGAGTCAAAGGGCATAAGGAAACCATTGACAAAGATGCCTTATGGCATGATCTCGGCCTAGAAAAAAAGCCTAGAAAGCGAAGACTGTGGATCATTCCTCTTTGTGTAGGTCTACTTGTTGGCATATTCAATATTTGGCCATTCCAACAAGAAAAAACATCTCCTGAATTATCAAGCGTAGTAAACGAAGCAAACACCTTACAAAATGAAAATGAAGCACAGATAAGAAATGCTACCTCAAGCAACGTCCAAAGCAATATGGACATTGAACCACAAAAAGAAAATGACCTAATAAATAATATAGCTACCGATCGTAAAACGGAGCCACAGAATGAAAGCAGAAAATCTAAAAATGCATCTAGTAGTTTTGCTGGAACAGCAGGTATTGAGTCGATAGAAAATGCAGGGCTCAATCCATTAATTCAAAAACCAGTTCTTCAAACTACGGGTGAAGCTAAGCCACACGTTGAATCCAAAATATCAAAACTTGGACAGCTCAATACAACGTCGAGTGTAGCAGTAGATCGGACGGACACAGCAAAAGATAATGTTGATCCCGTACCGACAGTCACATGGACCAAGCTACTAGAAAAACTTCCTTTTTTAGCCTTCGTTTTAGACTTGCCCAAAAAACGAAACACCCCTCGATTAAATTCAGCCCTTATGGAGAGAAACTTGATCGAACCTTCTGTCCATCATAATCCGTGGCATATTTCTGCAAACAACAGTTATTACCTTACCGCAAGAGATATCCGATTTCTCGACTTTGAAGGACCTGCACCAGATCAAGATCGTGAACATCTAGATGCTCGAAATCGGACAGAAACAATGCTTGAATCTAGAAGTGTTGGCGCTGAATTGACATATACCTTTCCATTCAATATCTACATAGGCTCTGGTGTAGAATACCTGCAAGTAAATGAACGTTTCAATGTGCAGATATCAACGGACAGTACTTTTATACAGGAAGACGAACCGGTAATTTTCATTATTGAATCTAACGGGGATACCTTGGCTACCGCCTTTGAAGACGTAGAGATTAGTAGTAAAAAAACAGCCATTTGGGAAAATTATAATAGCCATACATTTGTCAATATACCTATGATCATCGGGTATCAGCACCAATGGAATACGTGGTCATTTTTTGCCGAAGGGGCTAGCCTATTGAGCTTTTATACTGGGGCAGAGGGTAAGATGCTTCACGTTGATAATGATGCCGTCATAGATGTGGCTTCCCAGTTTAACCCTAGTATTGAGTTAATGACACGATGTAGAGCTGGGTTAGCTTATAAACTGACAAATCGTTTGGATGTGGCCGTACATGTGGCCGGCATTTTCCAAACCACCGGTATAGCCCAACAAGGGCTCTGGTTTAATAGTCAACGATATCGTATGGCCGGTGCCGGTCTTAATCTTCGATACAACTTTCAATAATTCACTAGCATATGAAAAAGCTATTTCCATTAGTATTCCTTTTTATCTGTCCTATTTTGATCAAAGGTCAAAATAACATCACCCTGAGTACACAAGAAGACATAGATCAGTTTTCCATTAACTATCCGGATCTACATTCAGTAGACGTATTAAAAATTAATGGCCTAGAAATTACTGATTTATCTGGCTTACATCAATTGGAAGAAATACAGCGTTACATCTATATTTCCGAAACATCCATTCAAGATTTAAGGGGACTTGAAAACATTACAGTGATCGACCCAACAGGGACTCAGCAGGGTGGTATTTATCTTTTTGAAAATCCAGAATTAGAATCCATAGAAGCGATTGCAGATGTTCTTATGCCTGAAAAGTGGGGGCGAATCAGTATCGGTGATAACCCCAAGCTTGCCACCTGTGGCCACCCTTTTGTGTGCGATATGGTAGCCAGGCATCAGGTAGTTTGGCTATTTAATAATGCGCCGGGTTGTGACAATATTCATGAGGTGCAGCTAGCTTGCGATATTGATGTATCTCCATTGAATGGTCCTGTCCTATTTGAAGAGTCTTTTGAAAACTGGGTGGAGGGTGTGCCTGTTGGCTATGATATAGAACTCGTATACACCGATGGATTAGCAAACATAGAGCGAGTGCCTGCTCTTAGCGATGGTGATTATGCCGTATTGCTGCGTAGCAATGTACCTCATTTTGAAGGTAACTTTGACACTTGGATTGATACTTCACTGACTGCTGAATACCCCAGTATTGATCTTTCCATGACATACAGATGTCTAGGTGAAGGTTGGTGTACGATTGGCTTAGGACAAGGATTCATTGATTCATCGGGGGTTAATCAGCGTAGCTTTTTGCATCGATGGGCCGGTGATTCGACGACCTTTACCTTTGTTGCGCGGAATATAAACCCTAACGAACCATTCGATATTTTTAATCGCTTGCAATTGATGGCTTCGCCTGTTTGGACTCCTGTTGGCTCGTTCGGCGTGAGTGAATTCATTATTGACGACATCAAGATTACAGGACCTGACACCAGTAGCACTATCGAAAATTTTGAACCACAACAGTGGGTCTACCCTAACCCAAGTACTGGCCAGATTTATTTCAAAAATGTCCCTCAAAATTTGGCGTATACCTTATATGATATGAAGGGGTCTCTGATTTCTAAAGGTCGCATCAGTAACGAGCTTTTATTTATCGAGCAAAAGGGTATGTTTTATTTACAATTGTCAGATCCATATGATCCTAATTTTTATCAGGTAGCCAGAATAGTCATTCACTAATAGTATGCCTCAGGGCGAGACCACGACAAACGAAGGTTCGTCGGGTCGGTCCTTGCCAGGCTTGCCATTCGGCGCGGTCCAGACAAACGAAGGTTCATCCGGACTAGTCTCTGACAATCGAAGGTTCGTCCGGACTAGTCTCTGACAAACGAAGTTTCGTCCGGACTAGTCTCTGACAAACGAAGGTTCGTCCGGACTAGTCTCTGACAACCAAATTTCGTCCGGACTAGTCTCTGACAATCGAAGGTTCGTCCGGACTCTTCGACCT
>JAHDDO010000025.1:42911-50242 GCA_020629315.1 Saprospiraceae bacterium
TTCGTCCGGACTCTTCGACCTTCTAAGCACCTCTCGCGAGATTCATGGATAATATTTAATAATGCTCCTGCATACGTTTTGATATATCTGATCCAGATTCTATTTTCATGCTATGAGGTTAATGCTATTTACGTTTTTAGTGATATTCATAATTGCTTGTAATCCAGGAGGCCCAGATTTAGACAATACCATTCCATTTACCACACATGCTCCTATCATTGATGGTGCTATGGATGATCAAATTTGGGATACATCGCCATGGCGAAAGTTAGATCAACGGTGGCTAGGGAATCTTTATTCTTCAGATGATTTTTCAGGTCGCTACAAACTTACTTGGAACGAAGAAGCGCTCTATCTATTAGCTGAAATAACAGATGATGTGCTTTATGATAAACTCGAAGATCCATTACAACTGTGGTGGGATGATGATTGCCTAGAAATCTTTATAGACGAAGATGCTTCTGGTGGGGATCACCAATATAATCATTCAGCTTTTGCCTATCATGTTGCCTTAAATGGTCACGTCATTGATTTAGGTCCTGACAGTCTACCCCACTTTTATAATGATCATGTCATGTCCGCCACTCGAACGATGGATAAAACGACCACTTGGGAATGTAAAGTGCTTCTCTTTGATGATACCTTCAAAGATGGCGTACCTGCTGAAGCAAGTACATTGGTGAAAGGCAAGGAAATAGGCTTTGCCCTAGCTTATTGTGATAATGATGGGAGTCCGGAGCGAGAAAACTTTATCGGTTCCACAGAGGTAGAAGGGGAAGACAAAAATCGTGGGTGGATCGATGCAGGCATATTCGATACAATGATTTTAGAATAAGATACTCTTTCTTGAATATGCATATTAGATCTTGCCTCTTTTCTCTTCTTTTGTGTTTGCTTATTGCTCACAACGCATTTGGTCAATCCCCATTTATTACTAATATCTACAATCGATCCACAAGTAGTCTAAATGGATATTGGAAGTATATTGTTGACCCCTATGAAAATGGCTTTTATAATTACAGATATGAGCCCTTTGAGAACCAAACCCAGCCATCAAAATCAGCCTTTTTTACAAATGCCAAAATGCAAGATAAAGCAGATCTTATTGAATATGATTTTGATAAAATGGATAGCCTTTTGGTACCAGGCGATTGGAATAGTCAAAAGGAACGACTGTATTATTATGAAGGAACTGTATGGTATAAAAAGTCCTTTAGCTATACTAAGAAGCAGCCGGATAATAGAGTGTTCGTATACTTCGGTGCTGTAAACTATGAAGCAGATGTATATCTAAATGGTCAAAAACTAGGAAAGCATATTGGCGGTTTCACCCCATTTCAATTTGAGATCACTGAACAAGTTGAAAAAGACAACTTTATCGTACTTAAGGTCGATAACAAAAGACGCAAAAATGGTGTACCTACGCTAAATACAGATTGGTGGAATTATGGAGGGATCACACGCGATGTAAAAATTGTAGAAACACCAGAAACATATATACAAGACTACACCATCCAATTGTCACCCGATGACCCCACTTTAATAGAAGTAAAAATAAAGGTAACAGGAACGGCTAAACACAAGCAATCAGTGACCGTTTCTATACCCGAGTTAGCTTTGACAAAATCAGTTACCCTAGATCATGATGGTGTACGTTCATTCGTAATGCAAGCGGATGGATTAACATATTGGTCTCCTGAAACGCCTCAGCTATATGATATAAGCATTACTACAGAAACAGATGAAGTAGTCGATCAGATAGGATTCAGATCTATTCGTGCAGAAGGCAAAAATATCTTGCTTAATGAAAGCCCCATTTTTTTAAAAGGCATTTCAATCCATGAAGAAAGTCCACACCATCCTGGCAGAGCCAACTCCATGGAGGATGCCGAAAAATTATTGACCTGGGCTAAGCAATTGGCCTGTAATTACGTACGATTAGCGCACTATCCACACAATGAGTATATTTTAAGAGCCGCTGATAAATTGGGTATTATGGTATGGGAAGAGATCCCGGTATATTGGACCATAGCATGGGATGATCCCACTACGTACACAATTGCAGAATCGCAACTAACTGAGTTGATCCATCGAGATAAAAACAGAGCCTCAGTCATAATTTGGTCTATGGCAAATGAAACGCCAACCAGTGAAGCTCGGACTTTGTTCCTTGGAAATCTAGCGGCTAAAACAAGGGCCATGGACCCCACTAGGTTAATTAGTGCCGCTTTAGAACAACATAATTACAACGGGGACCCCTTCACCAGAACCATAGATGATCCTTTTGCAGAAATGGTTGATATCCTTAGCTTCAACCAATATATCGGTTGGTATGATGGCCCCATTGAGAAATGTAGAGACATCAATTGGGAGATCACTCAAAATAAACCAGTGATAATTTCAGAATTTGGGGCTGGCGCCAAGTATGGATTGCATGGTGAAAAAGGCGAACGATGGACCGAAGAATATCAAGAATACTTATACGAAGAGACCTTACAGATGATTGACAATATTGATCAACTTCGAGGCGTCTCTCCTTGGATTCTAGTAGACTTTAGATCCCCTAGAAGAGTCTTGCCAGAGATTCAGGATGATTATAATCGTAAAGGATTAATATCAGAAAATGGAGAAAAAAAGAAGGCTTTCTTTGTGCTTCAAAAGTACTATCAAGCTAAAAAATAGTCTTGTATCCGTAAATAGCTTGACTAGATATACAATTCAACCTTAAAAAGTTACAGTCCACCAGAATTAGATTGTAAGCGCTTCGATTCTACCGCATGTTTGTGATAAATAATTACTCACAAAACAATCAAACATGCAAACGATCAAATACATACTTCTCATTTGCGTCATCGGCTTCTCCAACCTCACCTATGGACAAAATGGCGTACAGAACGTGAAAGGAACCATCCTTGATAAGCAATCCGAAATTCCTTTACTCGGTGCTACTATCCAATTAGTATCCGCTGAACATAATATTGGCACAACCACTGATTTTGACGGCAACTTTACTCTAGAAGGTGTCCCTGTCGGTAGACAAGCTTTTCAAGTGGATTATCTAGGTTATGAAACACTGACCATCCCTAACGTGGAAGTCACTTCTGGTAAAGAAGTATTTCTAAACATAGAAATGGAAGAATCGTTAGTAAAACTAGAAGAAGTAGTTATCACCGCAGGCGTGGATAAGGATCGAAGCATTAATGATATGGCTACGGTTTCTGCCCGTCAGTTTAGTATGGAAGAAGTAAATCGATTTTCAGGCGGACGGAGCGACGTTGGGAGATTAGCTGGAAATTTTGCTGGTGTCAGTACTGCCGATGATAGCCGAAATGATATTGTTATTAGGGGTAATAGCCCTGCAGGTCTTCTGTGGCGATTGGAAGGAATTCCTATCCCCTCACCGAATCACTTTAGTACGGTGGGGACCACAGGAGGTCCTGTAAGTGCCCTAAACCCTAATTTTTTGAAAAATTCCGATTTTATGACTAGTGCCTTCCCTTCGGAGTATGGTAATGCGCTATCAGGCGTTTTTGATCTTGGTTTTAGATCTGGGAATAAAGACGAGATGGAATACATGATGCAACTGGGGGCCATCACTGGTTTAGAAGCGAATATTGAAGGACCCATTTCCAAGAAAAATGGGAGCAGTTTTATCGTGGGGTATCGCTACTCTTTCCTAGGTATTGCACAAGCACTAGGTATGGACATTGGAACAAATGCCATTCCCAATTATTCCGATCTTTCTTTCAAATTAGATCTAGGAAAATCACGCTTTGGCAATTTTAGCATTTTTGGCGTCGGTGGTGTCAGCGATATTGAGTTCCTTCATGACGAGATTGATGAAAACGATTTGTTTGCAGCGGCAGATGAGGATACCCGCGCTGAAAGTAGATTTGGTGTTATAGGATTACGACACAATCTATTAGTGGATGATAGGAGTTATGTCCGAACCGTCTTGGGTCTCTCGGGTAACGGCGTAAAATTTAGCCGAGATCGGTATTATAATCAAAATACACCTGATGAATTTATTGCACCATTTGTAGTAGGTGATGACTCACAGTCCAGAGTTTCTATTTCATCTTATTATAACAGCAAGATCAATAGTCAATTAACGATTAGAACCGGTGTCTTATATGAGCAACAACGATCGAATTTAAGTCAAGAAAGTGCCCAGTTTGGTATTGATGATGATAATGATGGTGTATTTGATCTTATCGAAGTGTACCGCTTCGACGAACGTACAAACACAGTACAGCCGTTTGCACAAGCCCAATATAGAGTGAATGAAAAGCTCACCCTAAATGGGGGACTGCATGGCGTATATTATGATCTGAATGATGATATTTCTATAGAACCTAGAGCAGCCATAAACTATCAATTGCTCCCAAGGCATGCTATTACTATTGGATATGGACTTCACAGTCAGACACAACCGATTCCAATGCAGCTAAACTCTAAAGTTGTAGACGGGATCACTGTGCAAACCAATAAAGATTTGGAATTGACAAAAAGTCATCACTTTGTCATCGGACACGATTATAAAATTAATAAGCAATGGCGATCCAAGATTGAGTTGTATAGACAGCAATTATATAATGTGCCAGTAGATCCTTTTGATAGTCCGTTTAGCATGCTTAATGTCGGAGCAGATTTTGGTTTCCCACTGGATAAACATGACTTAGTGAACGAAGGTACCGGTGTCAACCAAGGAGTGGAGCTTACTATAGAGCGGTTCTTTAGCAATGGTTTTTATCTCTTAACAACGGGTTCTGTTTTTGATTCTAAGTACACAGCTAGCGATGGCATTGAACGAAATACCGCTTTTAATAATCAATATGTACTAAATCTTTTAGGTGGTAAAGAGTTTGAATGGGGAAAAAACAAGCAACACCGATTTACAGTCGATACAAAACTTACGACAGCAGGCGGACGATTCTATACCCCAGTGGATCTGGAAGCGTCTAAAATTAATGAGATCGAAGTTTTGGATATAGATGAAGCCTTTACACTACAATATGATCCATATTTTAGGTGGGATATAAAAGTAGGTGTCAAGTTGAATAGCTCTAAAAGAAAATTTGCACAAGGCTTTTACTTCGATATTCAAAACGTGACAGACAACGAAAATATCTTTAGACAATCATATAATAGAAATACGAATCAGGTAAATGATGTGTATCAAATAGGATTCTTCCCTAACTTCATGTATAAAGTAGAATTCTAACCATTGAAACGAGCTATTAAATACTTAGGGTTTAACGATCTATGGTTGATGATCATGGGCATTCCTGTGATCTCAATCATAGCAACCCTTATGCTATATGAACGTAATCTATTAGAAACTACCTTTTTTCCTTGTCTGTTTATAGCCAGCATATTTGTTAGCTCCTATTGGTTAACCTTACGACCCTTTCTGATTTGGTATCATAAAAAATATCCAGATTTCAAGTTTACGGTAGGCCGCGTTTTCTTTGTCCTTTTTTGGGTTGGGCTTATTTTCATTGGTATCAAATTTTTAATTGGATATAGTATCAGTTATCTGTTTCCGGAAATAGCACAGTCGGTGCAGCACACCCCGCAATTGGAGAGTTTGACATCCTTGTTACTTATTATGATGATGTTTTTCTTATACGAAGGCATATACTATTTCAATAAATCCAGACTCATAGAAATAGAAAAAAATAAATTGGAAAAGCTCACGGCTCAACATAAACTGAACACTTTAAAAAATCAGGTTAATCCGCATTTTTTATTTAACAGCCTCAATACCTTGGTAAGTATTATCCCCCAAGAACCAGAGTTGGCTATTCAGTTTGTTCAAAACCTATCTCGCTCGTATAGAAATATTTTGGAGGTACGTAATGAAAAACTCATTACCATTAAAGATGAACTCCATGCTTTACAATCATATATCTACTTACTCAAAACCAGGTTTCAAGGGAAAATAGAAATCTATGAGACGGTGACAGATGACTTGATGGATAACTTTATCATTCCATTATCATTGCAAATTTTGATAGAGAATGCGGTAAAGCACAACATCACCTCAAAAAGCAAACCCCTATCTATCAAGATTTATAATGAAGGAGACTTTATTGTTGTACAGAATAATTTGCAAAAAAAGGATCAAGAGCATAATTCGACAAAAATAGGTTTATCCAATATCCAGGATAGATACGCATTGCTGGTCGAAAAAAATATTCAAATTATTGAGACGGATCATTTCTTTACTGTCAAATTACCTATCATCAAACGCATCTGAAATGAAATGCCTGATAATTGAAGATGAAGTATACGCTGCAAAGCATTTGCAAAATCTAATTGCTAATGCGACACCAACTGCGGTTATATTGGATGTAGTAGACTCCGTAGAAGAAGCGGTGAAATGGTTAAGCAGTCATAACGAACCCGATCTGATATTTTTGGATGTGCAATTGGCAGATGGATTATCCTTCCAAATTTTCAAAAAGATAAAGATTGAAGCGCCAGTCATATTTACAACAGCTCATGATGATTATGCCTTAGAAGCCTTCAGTCTAAATAGCATTGACTACCTTTTGAAACCCATTGATAAGGATGCTTTTGCAAGGGCAATACACAAATTTGAAAATCATTTTCACAATGCGAAATCTATAAACTGGGAATCAATGATCCAGTTAATGAACAGCACAAAAAAAGATTATAAAAAACGATTCCTTATTAAACAAGGTAGTGCCTTTTCATACCTGCCGATAGAAGATATTAAGCTATTTTTCTCTGAAGATGGGGTAAGTTTCGCTTTCACAAAAGAGAATAAAAAGCACCTATTAGATGATTCATTAGAAACACTCAAAGGGCTTCTCGATCCAGATAGATTTTTTAAGATCAGTCGAAAATGTATTGTGAGCATAGATGATATTGAAACTATTCACCCCTATCTTAATAATAGATTGAAGGTTAAAATGAAGAATAGCAACATAGACGATTTGATAATCAGTCGAGAAAAGGTAAAGGCATTTAAAAAGTGGTTAACAAAGTAACTATTCGTTAATTTTTCGCTCCTCTGTATATTTTATTAAGTATTTGATATTTTCTTAATGTAAAAAGGTCTATTATTTAATGGAGTTTTTTAATCTTCATGTTTACGAATTTTCACCAAATACTTTAGTTATGAAAAAAATTTTACTTCCCATTTTTATTTGTCTTTTAACGTTGCCATTAATGGCACAAACGTATATGGAGGATGACTTCGAAGGCGGTGCATTAGATGCTAACAATGCGTGGACCTCACAAGTAGTAATCGCTTCAGATACAGGATTTGATTGGATCTTGGACGAGTTTTCTGGTAACTC
>JAHDDO010000025.1:50342-51458 GCA_020629315.1 Saprospiraceae bacterium
TCTTGGGATTTAGTAAGTTCTGGAGATGTTGATATTTCAGCATATGCTTCGGATAATTTCACCTTGGCTTTTAGACACCAAGGAAGTAATTCCGATGGTAGTATCTCTCAGATAGATAATCTAAGTATCGTAGAAGGAGGGCCCGTATCTGTATCAAATCAAAATGCGATCGACTTCAATGTATATCCAAATCCAGCTACTACTGAATTAAACTTCGATCTAGAAGGAACGCATCAATTATTTATAATGGATGCGGCCGGAAATATGAATCAGCGTGCAACGATCAATGGTAATACCAAGATTGCACTAGATGCATTGAATCCAGGTATGTACTTTATTCAAATAGAGGGTACAACTAAAAAAGTAATGATAAAGTAATGAGATCCGCTTGATCGTTATCCTGATCAAGATATCACAGTTCTCAAAACCCAGAAAGGCTCGAATAGCTATCTTATTCCAATGTAGCTATTCGAGCCTTTCTTTATTGATTCCATTAAGACCATCTTACATCCGCACTTCATCGTACGGATAGCTGGCGAATCTCGAAGGAAATGCTACCATAACCAAATGTTGGTTTTTGTCTTTAGTCTTTTATTGAGGATAATATTCATTAGCGTATATATATTGATGGTATCCCTGCCCTAAATGGTCTCCTACTATATTAAAGTAACATTCTTCTTCTTTTCCAAAGGGTACAATAACTAAAGGCTCTTGCAAACGTACTTTTTTGAGTGTCCAAGCTTTAGGCAAAATAACATCTACATTAGGGGCTCCTGTTTCAGTCGCGTGCATCACATAGTAATTTCCTTTGTTATCAGTTAGCTGATATATCTCACGCTCAAAACGTAATATTTGACATTTTTTAATGGTCTTTACTACCAAGTACCCTTCTTCTGGTTTTAACATATCTGTTTTTGAAGGTATAAAATCAACAGCCAAAGGCTGAGCTAATTCAATCCAAGAATAGCCTTCAAATTCTCTCTCTATTAGACAGTCGGTTCGGTAACAATTACGTGGCGCATTGGGAGAACGAACCAGTGCCGTTTTATTGATTAAAATATGTCTGTCAATATTCTTTTGCCAAGGAAATCTAACTTTTAATCCTTCCCATTCAGA
>JAHDDO010000025.1:51558-63550 GCA_020629315.1 Saprospiraceae bacterium
TAATCGATTAGTTCTTTCATTTCAATTCATAATCATTACCCCCATATTCCCATCGCACTCACTATGCCCTAGATTTAGCTTCCCTAAACGCAGAGGGCACCATCCCCGTTACCCATTTAAATTGCCGATTAAAATGAGATAAATTGTTGAATCCTGATTGGTAACAAATATCAGAAACTTGTAATTCCGTATCCAATAGTAACTGCGCCGCATGCTCTACCCTATACTCATTCAGTAAGACGGTAAATTTCTTATTGGTATGTTTCTTTATAAACTTATAAAAAGCAGACTCCGTTAAATTTACTACTGAACAGGCGTCTTCTATATTGATCTTATTTTGATAATTTTCCTCGATAAATTGAAAGATTCGCTGCACTCGATCCAACTGCTTGATATTTATATTCTTTGCATAGTCTGCATCACATATAGGAACCAAACTTTTTTCATGACTTAGCTCGTCCAAGATGTTTAATAAAACGTTGAGCCGTCCAAAACCTGAAAGATCAAAAAGTTGATAGATCTGGGTAACCACTCTTTTTAAAATAGCCCCTTGCAACTGAAACCCCCGGCTAGAAGAATCTAAAAAGGCAAGAATCTGACTCATTTCTGTACTCCTAAAAAACTCTTTACCCAAAAAATCATATCTAAATTGAATAACGATCTGCTCCGTCTCATCCTTAGTCGTAAATCCATGAGGCAAATTACTCCCCAAAAAAACAAGATCGCCTTCCGTATACTTCGAAATTGTATTACCGACATATCGCAAGCCATGACTTTTAGGCGAATAACAGATTTCAAATTCAGGGTGATAATGCCAGGCTTGAGATAATAATGGCCTACTCTTTCTAATCACCTGTTTGGCAATAAAACTAGAAGATCCAAGAGGTTGTATCTGTTCGTATTCTGGCCGCATCTTTCATTAACTAGTGCAACTAAACTAATTAAAAAAGTACAAAAATGATAGTTTAGTATCAGTCAATGATAGTTTACTGTATTTAGTTTTTTCGAATTACTTCGATATTGCACACGAAACAAACAATATCTTGATTTAGTCATATCTACATTTTTATAATTATGAAAAAACTTACTAAACCAATATTTAATTTTCTAATCCCGCTATTCATGCTAATTTTTAGTACTACAGCCATTGGCCAAAGAACGGTTTCTGGAACCGTTATGGACAACGATAACAATCCTATTATAGGGGCTACTGTAGTAGCAGAAGGCACAAATGTGGGAACGATTACTGACTTTGATGGAAAGTTTTCCATTGATGTCCCTGCAGACGCAGAACGCCTATTGGTAAGCTTTATTGGCTATCGGACTATGGCGATCAATATGAGTGACTATGATGGCTCTATGATTAATGTGGCCATGGCCGAAGATGCTATGGCCCTGGACGAAGTCGTGGTAACTGGTACTTTCACAGGACGGACTCAAAAAGACGCTCCCATGTCTTTAACCGTATTGAATCGAGACCAGCTAGCAAGACTGAGCAGCAACTCACAAGCGGATATCCTTCGGACCGTACCTGGGATTACAGCCGAAGGTGGAGGTGGTGAAGTAGCCACTAACCTATTTGTCAGAGGATTCCCGTCTGGCGGCCAATACGCATTCACCCCATTACAAATAGATGGTGTACCGATTCTTAGCACCTTCGGACTGAATTCGTCTGCACATGATGTCTACTTTAGAAATGACATTGGACTACGTAGTCTAGAATTTGTCCGAGGCGGATCTTCCACTCTTTTTGGTGCTGGTAGTGTAGCGGGTATCGTTAATTACAATAGTATTCGTGGTACAGACGATCCTGAAAATAAAGTGCAATTAGAATGGGGCCAAGGCGGCAGATACAAAGCTGATTTCTTAACAGCAGGTCCTGCCTCAGAAAATCTATATTATGCGTTTAGTGGATTCTACCGTTTCGATAACGGGCCGCTAGAAACAGGTATGCCGACAAGAGGCTATCAAATCAGAGGAAACCTTAAAAAGGTATTTAATGAAGGTAACAGTTCATTCGTAGTGAGTATGCAGAACATTGATGATAATGTCCAATTCTATCTGCCTTATCCACTAGATAATTCCACAGGTGAACGTTTACGACCAATAGGTAATGACGGAGAGACGATCTATACGATGCTCTCTGGCAACCTAAAAGACTTTTCATTTGACACGCCATTTGGCCAGTTCAAGAGTCCCATTGGAAATGGCGTAACGACGGACGGTGGATTCGTTATGGCCGAATTGAAACATAGCTTTGGTAACGATTGGTTACTATCTGCTAAAACTAAAGCAGCCAGCTATGAGCATTGGTTTAATTTATTCTTGGATGGTGACGGGGTTCACAACACACCAGAAGATCAAGAAAATTATTTGATTGATAGAGGGCTGCCTGCAGATGCTACTTTTACATATGCAGACAATGGCACGCAACTAGCGTCCGGAGATCTATTATTTGAAAACAGGGTATTGGATAGACAACGTGATATGGAGGAATTAGTGGGTGAAGTAAATCTGACTAAGACCGTAAATAATCACAATATTACCATTGGAACCTTTACATCATTTACCAGGGCTGACGATAACAATTGGATTCATAATGTCTTAGGTGATTTTACTAATTCACCTCGAGCAGTATCCGTTGATTATGTCGATAGCCTTGGAAATGCTGTGAGCTATTCCGCCGATGGTTTTGTCACAGGTAGACAGACGTCCAACAGATATCACGAAAGCAATAAAATCGCTTTCTACGCCGCTGATGAAATTAAAGGAGATCGATTGGATCTTGATTTTGGTGTTCGTTGGGAAAGAGCCGAAGGACTCATAAGTCGTGAAAATGGTGTAGGAACAAATCGATTCCAAAAAGGAACCGTCTCTGCTTCAGATTTTGCAGTAGCCATCGCAGCGCTTTATCGCCTATCTAGTAATGTGAATGTATATGCTAATGCATCCAGAGGGTATTTCTTCCCACAATTGCGTTCGGTATCCTTCCCATTACCAGGTGTTCCACAATCGTACGAAACAGAGAATGTAATCCAAGGGGAAGTAGGAACAAAGTATTCAAGTGGAAACCTGGCCGCAACGGCTGCGGTATTTATCAATACATTGACAGATAGAAGGAACGTAGATTTCGTAAACGATCCTAACAATCCAGGTAACGTAATCGAAGAGGTTGCGCTCCAGGATACACGAACATTCGGATTTGAAGCTAGTGCAAACTACCTGATCATGAGTGGTCTTTCGGTCTATGGTAATTTCACATTCCAGGATCACCAATTCACGAAAGTAGAATCAGACCCAACTATGGTAGGTAACAGCATTGCTCGTATTCCTAATGTTATGGGTATGGTCGGATTAGATTATGCTGGTGGTGGGTTTGATGCCAATGTAAGTTCAAACTTCCTAGGTAGCAAATTTGCTAATAATAGTAACACAGTAGAATTAGAAGGTTTCAACATAGTTAGGCTAGATGCCGGATATACTTTTGATCTTGGTTCAGCAGGAGAAAGTATGCGATTAGGCCTAGCCGTTTTCAATCTGTTAGATAGTGCAGGTATTACCGAAGGGTCACCAAGACAAGGCAATAGCCAAGTGGGTGGCGGAGAGTTTTTCGTCGGTAGACCTATTTTACCTAGAAGATTATTTGTAAGAGCAGCATTTAATTTCTAAGTAGTTTTTTCGTAAATTTTATGCAGGGAAGGCCTTTTCGGGTCTTCCCATTTTTACATTCATAAATTACTTCCTTTGGACCTCATTACAATTGCAAAAAACAATATTGAAGCAAACTGGAAAGGCAGCTTCACGATTCCTACAGCCCGATTATATCCATTTCAATGGATGTGGGATTCTGGATTCACATCTATGGGTATCGCACTATACGATTTAGAAAAAGCGATGACCGAAATAAGAACTATGTTTTCGGGCCAATGGGAAAATGGTATGTTGCCGCATATCCTTTTTCATAGCGAAAACGAGACAACCTATTTTCCTAACTATGACTTTTGGATGTCCAATGTTAATGATGGCGCACCATCACATCCTAAATCATCAGGTATCACACAACCCGCGGTATTTGGCTTTGTGTTAGAAGAGATTTATCTCCAGCACAAGAATAACCCAGAGGTAATCCTCTTTATCAAAGAAATATACCCTAAGGTGCTGGCCTACCATCGCTTTCTATACGAATATAGAGATCCCCATAACGAAGGCCTATTCTTCATTTATCACCCTTGGGAAACAGGGCGCGACAACTCACCATTATGGGACGAATCGATGGATCGAATTGTTATAGACCCAGACACTATACCAGCATATACCCGAAGAGATACACAAATAGCCAACGCGGAAGAAAGACCCACCTCCGACCAATATGACAAGTATGTCTACTTATTGGAGCTGGGCAAGAAATACAAATACGATGGTCCTGAAATAGCAGAGCATTCTCCAGTGCTTATCCAAGACTCGATGATGAATGCAATCTTGATCAAGTCCAACGAAAGTCTGCTAAACTTAGCCAGAGCCTTAGATCTGGATAGCACCTATTTAGATCAAAAACAAGATCTAAGCATAAAGACCTTCAAAGAAAAATTGTGGAATCAAGACTTAGAAAGTTTTGTGTGCTTTGATATGCGGGGTAATCATCAGATTGCGCACAAAGAGATCGGAGGTTTTATAAGTCTCTTCGCTGGCCTAGCATCCAATGAGCAAGCAAAAGTACAGGCCGACTATTTATGGTCTCTTCATCATCGTGGATACTATCTCTGTCCGAGCTTTGATGTAGATAGTCCACTATTTGATTCTAAACGCTATTGGCGAGGACCCGTTTGGCCACAGATGAATTGGATGATCTATAAAGGACTGCTTAGATATGGTTACATGAATCTAGCCAACATCGTTAAAAATGACTTGATCGAACTAGTTTCCAAACTGGGATTTCATGAGTACTTTGAAGCAGAAAAAGCAAAAGCATCCACACAAGATAAAGGCTATGGAGGCCCTAACTTTTCTTGGACTTCTTCTTGTTTCTTACATCTTAAACTAGCCGAATGAACATACTGGATTATATCGTTATTGCCTGTTACATTATAGGCTTTTTATTATTAGGTAGGGCATTTAAAAATGCATCCAGTCGAGAAGATTATTTCTTAGGAGGCCGATCATTCCATTGGTTCCCACTTTCTATGAGCACGGCCGCTACCCAGCTATCAGCAATTAGCTTTATCTCAGCACCAGCTTTTGTAGGATTGAAAGAAGGGGGAGGCATGAAATGGTTGACCTTTGAGTTTGCTGTGCCTTTGGCAATGCTATTCCTCATGGTATACCTAGTGCCGCCCATGTTTAAAATGGGCATTGTGAGTGTGTATGAGTATCTCGAAAATAGGTTTAGTACATCTACCCGAGTATTACTCAGTTCCGTATTCCAAGTATCCAGAGGTTTTGCTACGAGTGTCATGATCTATACGGTAGCCCTAATCCTAACTAGCGTTATGGATGTGCCTATGTGGTTCACTATAATTATCATTGGTTTGGTTACCCTGATTTATTCCTATCAAGGGGGAATGAAAGCAGTAGTATATGGTGATGTTATACAAATGATTATACTTTTCTTGGGCATCATTATTTGCCTCGGTTTTGGACTATATCATTTAGGTGGATGGGATGATTTCACAAACTACGTTGATAGAGATCGATTGCAAGCCGTAGACTTTGGTTCCATGGGATTTTCCAATGACGAATTTGGATTTTGGCCTATGGTCATTGGTGGATTCTTCTTGTACGCTTCGTATTATGGCACTGATCAAAGTCAAGTACAACGGCTATTCTCTGCAAAGGATATCCCTACGGTTAGAAAAGCTTTATTATGCAATGGATTGATGCGTTTCCCTATCACATTGACCTACTGTATTATGGGTCTAATCATTGGAACATTAGTGATGAGAGCGCCTGAATTTAAAGCCATGATTCCGGTAGACAAGCCCGATCTTATGATCCCAATTTTTATTCGGGAATATTTGCCACATGGAGTCATTGGCGTACTTATGGTTGCCATCTTTTCAGCCGCCATGTCCTCTCTGAGCAGCACCATCAATAGTTTGAGTGCCGCATCGGTCGAGGATTTTTTCAATAGAGATAAAAACCTAGACGATCAAACATACCAGCGCTATTCAAAAATAGCCGCTGTCTTTTGGGGCGTATTTTGTATCGTATTTGCCTTCTTCACCGGCGATATTGCCAAAACCGTTATTGAAGCGATTAATAAGATTGGATCTGTATTTTATGGCCCCATCTTAGCTACATTTATCTGTGCGATTGGTATAAAACGAACGCATTCTTTAGGTGTAAATCTAGGTTTGATTACAGGGGTTTTGGTCAATGTCATTCTTTGGCAATTTCACCCAGAGATTTTTTGGTTTTGGTGGAATGCCATTGGTGCAGTTGTTACCCTAGCAGTAGCCGTGCTGACAAGCATGATCATACCGAGAGAATCAAAGACCATGCAAACCTTTGGATTTGATAAAGCGGGCTTGACAAATATCATTTTGTTATTAGGGTACTTTGTTCTTATTGTTATAATAAGCATTGCTATCCCAAGCCTGATTTAAGGCTATCTTTGGCCCATGCGTATACTTATAGCGCCTGATAAATTTAAAGGATCTGCCAAGGCCTCTGACATAGCCAAGGCTTTATCGACAGGTATTAAAAAAGTCGCAAGCCATCACGAGATTGTTATCCATCCCTTGGCTGATGGTGGGGATGGCACTTTGGATATTTTAAACGATATACTAGATCTATCCACCATCGAATTGCAAAGTATTGATCCACTTGGACGGCCCTTGTCAGCCTATTATTTATCTAATGGCAAAACCGCATACATAGAATTGGCCATCGCCTCAGGTATAGTGCACCTGACCGATGATGAAAAAGATGTAATGAGCACTACGACACTAGGGACGGGCAAATTATTGGCAGATGCCATTGCCAAAAATCATAAAGAAATTATTCTATGCCTAGGCGGGAGCTGTACGACAGATGCGGGACTAGGCATTCTGCATGAGTTAGGCTTCCAATGTTATGATAGGCATGGAGAAATAGTAATTCCCTGTGGTAAACAGTTGATTAATATACAAAGCATTGTTGCCCCTCATAGATCACATTGGCCTAGCATAAAAATTCTAAGCGATGTAGAAAACCCGATGCATGGATCGAATGGTGCGGCTGTAATCTTCGGCCCACAAAAAGGTGCTTCGCAAGCAGATGTCTTATTATTGGACCAAGGACTTGCCCATATTGCAAAGGTAATATTGGAAGCTACAGGTGTCGATGTAGCTAAGCTACAGGGTGGAGGTGCTGCCGGCGCAATAGCCACGAGCTTACATGCCTATCTAAATGCTGATATTCGCTCAGGTTTTGACTACCTATCAGAATGTACTGACTTCGAGAAAAAAGTTGAAAATACCGATCTGGTTATTACAGGCGAAGGCAAATTGGACAGTAGTTCTAGGAGTGGTAAAGTCCCCGGTAAAGTGGCTGCATTGGCACGTCGTCATCACTGCAAATTGGTGCTAGTATCGGGAGCTAAAATAGATCATAGCCTGTTTACTGATTGGAAGTTTGTCCAATGTTATTCTGTAGAAGAAGAAACGAATGGAGATATATCATTGGCTATGAGCACACCCCTGCTTTATCTTGAGCGCATTGGAAAAGAAATAGCAAACTACCTTACTGAGACAGCGTAAAATCACTAAGAAAGTGTTTCTTTGCTTCAAAATTAAATCAATGAAAAGAGCACTTTTAAGCATTACGGTTTTACTTAGCCTAGCCTCTTGCACAGATATTGTAGAAGGAAGCATTCGGTCAAGCTTAGTGGGTGAATGGGAAGCCTACCTAGTAGAAGATGTAAATACTGGCGAAATCGACAACAAAGATGATGGGGATCTGATCCTTGTCCTTTTTGAAGATTCGTTTTGCGATGCGATCCAACTCTCTGATGACGGTAGCTTTAGGACCTTCTACCATAACTCTACTGTATTGGATGATGAAAATGGGCTTTGGGAATATGCGTTTCTCGACCTTACCCTCAGCTTTAATGATGGTAACACATTAGTGCGGAATGTATCTATAAATGAGGACGAATTGACACTACCCGATACCATAGCTGGTAATCCTAAAGTGGTAACCTTCCGTCGTATATGACTCCATGATAGAATTACGTGAAGCGGAACCTGCTGATATAACTGTATTATCCTATTGGGATACGAAACAACATGTAATTGATGCAGGCGAAGATGAAGATTGGAATTGGGCATACGAATTAGCCAGGAAACCGGCATGGCGAAAAATGTATATTGCTGAATTAGATCGTAGAGCTATTGGCTTTATTCAGATCATCGACCCTCTAGAAGAAGAAACTCATTATTGGGGACATGTTGCCAAAGATCAAAGAGCTATTGATATCTGGATTGGTGAAGAATCAGATCTTAACAAAGGGTATGGAACTACCATGATGAAGCTAGCCTTAGACCACTGTTTCTCCGACCCTAATGTAATACGAGTTCTCATTGATCCCCTAGCCAGTAACACAAAAGCGCATCGATTTTATGAACGCCTAGGATTTAAATTTGTAGAACAAAAAGTCTTTGACGGAGAAGCCTGTAGCGTCTATGCTATCAGCCGCATCGATTTTGAAGGCATAAAGTGAAATAAAAAAACCCTGAATGTAGAATTCAGGGTTTTTAATTTTATCGCCAAGCATCCACTATCCCACCCATAAGGGCAAAACATATAAACCAGAATACTACATTAAGAATAATATTCTTGGCGGACTTCTTATGGTAAAGACTATAAGATATAAGCACGGGCGCCGCAAAGGATAAACAAATAAAGAATCCATGCAATGCTCCGTGGCCAAAGGTTTGGAAACTTTGGTAAGCTATATCTCCATTGTCCATCACATCTCTGTGCATTACATCAATAATAGCTCGTAAAAAGAACGATACTACAAAAGCCATAACCACTGCCAATCCATAAGTAACTGCAGGATTCGCTGGTGTCATTTCTTCTTGCGTTTTTCCTATTGAGTCTAACCAATGTTTACCTAGAACCGGTCCATAATAAAGCATCCCGATAACTGTCGGAACAAGGGTTGCTGCTATAATAGCTAGCCAGTTGATATCACTCATGTCTTTTTGTTTTGATTCATTCTAAAATAGGGATTTTTCTTAACATTTTAGAAAGATCACCAAGCTGAATCAGGCTTTGTAGCCTGACGAATAGCTCGATCAATATAGACAATCACGCTAGGTAGGTATGTCTCCTACAGATCCAATTCTATAGTATCGCCAGCTTTAAAAGAGTCATGGTTAGGGTCTTCGTTGGAAGCTGAGGTTTTAGACTTTTCCGTTTCTTCGAAATGTACTCTAACTAATTTCCCATCCCTGAATTTATTTCCCAGTGCTTTCCAACCTTTTACATCGATAAACTCATCAATGAGAAAACTATCTTCGGCATTCTTTCGTCCATCCTTATAAGTAAACACCGCTTTGCTGCCTGTTTTCAAGGTAGCCCCATATAGTTTTGCACCTTTCTCATCTGCAATGAATGGAAATTCTTGACCTTTTGTATTGGTTTCGATCTGGAAACGCTTAACCATCGTCCAATCCTTAGATGGGATGTAATGGATAGCTGATATAACGGTATCTTCTGTTAATTGTGTAATTTCTAGAATATTCTGGACGTCAAACTTCTTTGTGAAATCCAAGGACGTTATAAGGTAATTGCCTGATTTAAATAGTACAATTAAGTCATCCCCTGTATCAAACTCACCTAAGAATAAACCACGCTCATCTCTATTTAATTTGCCAGAAACCTCATCCATCCAAACCTTAATGGCCCCAAGCGAAGATTTACCTTTACTGATAAAACTTACTTTCCGAACAGGATATTTGGTTACAATATTACCTTGGGAACCCCTACCCTTAATCTCCATATCCGCAAAATCAAATTCAAATAATTTCTTTTTTGCCTTGCATCCTGGTGACAACTGTACATTGACCAATTCTGATTCCCCATTTGGATTAGCAGAAAAATGCAAGACCTTACTACCTTTTGTACCCTTTGTTAGATCATAAGATTTATGTCTTGTGATCGCTGAAACATTAAAGCGCTTTGCTCGAGTCACCCCAGTAGCACCATCTACATAGATCATATTGTATGTGGTTCTATCATCTCCTTTCTTCCAGACATTAACATGAATAATGTTTTTGCCAACAAACACTTTATCACCCAAGCGAACCACTTGAAATTTGCCATCCTTGGTAAAAACAATTACATCATCTATATCCGAACAGTCACAGATATATTCATCCTTCTTATTGCCATAGCCTACAAAACCTTCCGCTCGATTTACATAGAGCTTAGCATTATTGGCTACCACTTCTGTTCTTTTGATTGTATCAAAAGTGCTTATTTCAGTTCGACGGGTTCTTTCCTTACCATACTTAGCTAATAATCGATCGAAATAAGCTATAGTAAAGTCAGTCAAGTTATTTATATCATGAATCGTTTGAGCAAGATCTTCTTCGATCTGCTTGATCATTTCATCATGCTTAAATGTATTGTACTTAGAAATTCGTTTAATTCGAATTTCGGTCAATTTCGTTATGTCTTCTTCGCTTATGTCTCTATGAAGTTGGATTCGATTATCACCCTTTTTAGCTTTATCGTTAGGTGTTGCTACATAATTCCGCAATCCTTTGTCAATAATCTTTATTACCTCATCAAATGACTCTGCCTCCTCAATATCCCGATAGATCCTATTTTCAATAAAGATCTTTTCAAGACTAGCCATATGCCACTTTTCTTCCAAGGCTGCTTTCTTAATCTCCAGTTCCAACCCTAGCAAGGAGCGTGTATGATTTGTGGATGTCTCTAAGATATCTTGGACAGATAAGAAGTGCGGTTTGTTATCTATAATTACACAGCAATTAGGCGATATAGACACTTCACAATTTGTAAAGGCAAATAAAGCGTCCAAGGTAAGATCGGGTGATACGCCAGATGGAAGTTCTAATAAAATTTCTACCTCTCTAGCCGTATTATCAAATACCTTTTTGATCTTGATTTTTCCTTTTTCATTGGCCTTCAGAATAGAGTCAATCATACTGGTAGTGGTCACTCCATATGGTAACTCGCGGATAGCTATCGTATTCTTATCCACAATTTCTACTCGAGCTCGTACTTTCACCTTTCCCCCTCGCTTTCCTTGATTGTAATCGGCTACATCTATCAATCCTCCGGTCTGGAAATCCGGATAGATTTTCATTTTCTTCCCTTTCAGAATCGCAATGGAGGCCTTGATCAGTTCACAAAAATTGTGAGGTAATATTTTAGTAGATAAACCAACCGCAATACCTTCAACCCCCTGCGCTAGAACCAATGGAAACTTCATGGGTAGATTAATCGGCTCTTTATTTCGACCATCGTACGATAACTGCCACTCCGTAGTCTGTGGATTAAAGGCCACTTCTAAAGCAAACTTTGTAAGCCTAGCCTCGATATATCTCGGTGCTGCAGCCGAATCACCAGTTCTAAAATCACCCCAGTTTCCTTGCGGATCGATCAGCAAATCTTTCTGACCTAGATTTACCAAAGCATCACCAATGGCTGCATCACCATGCGGATGGTATTGCATAGTATGACCAATAATATTGGCCACCTTATGATATCTTCCATCATCCTTTTCTTTCAGCGAATGTAGTATCCTTCGCTGCACAGGTTTCAATCCATCAAATACGGATGGTACCGCCCGTTCGAGTATAACATACGAAGCGTAATCAAGGAAATATTCCTTGTACATTCCTTCTAAGGTTAATAGTTCATCCTGATTTTCAGAATCTAATGGAATATTGATAATATCACTCATACGTGGAATATGTGTTTATTGGCCTAACATGCAAATATAAACATATGTATTTATTTTTTAATATGGGTTTGG
>JAHDDO010000061.1 GCA_020629315.1 Saprospiraceae bacterium
GAGACTCCGTGACGGGAGTGCGAAGGTTAATCAGCTTTTATACATGTATTCCTCGTAAGGTTGTGATTCCTGTAAAATTGTGCATGTCCAAAAAGTCAAGCGTAAGGAGCTTAAAATACATAGCCTGTAATGATTAACAAGAGTCCGAGAAGGCTGCGAGAGTGCCAATAAAAAGAAAGTAAAATGAAATATACAGAAGAATTTCAGCCAAGAAGAGGCGATAGAGTAATTGTTTACGGGCGATACAAAGGGGTAGTTACATCTATTTCCGAAGATGAGGTTGGAGGGAGGTATAAAGATAGGTTTGACGATTTTATGACTAGCTATTTTAGTCAAAAGATATCAGACATTCGCTTTATTAGACCTGCTAGATGGTGGCAATTCTGGTATAGATTTTAAGGCATGGCAGAAATAACTTACATAGAACAATCTACTGGAAATGAGCTTAAAACTCTTAAGTATAATTTCGAAGAAACGCCTCCTGGAGTAATAGTTGTACCGTGTTTCGGAAAGATAGAAACCTTTGGAGAGGCAAAATATAGGGTTGTAAATGATCCTGAGATGGATTGTATTGGAAACATGATTATTGAATTAAAGCGAGTGAGATGAAACGCTGGAATATAAAGTCAGATTTAGGAGGGTGTTTGATGATGGTGGTTTTTATGATACTGCTATTTAATGGGATAGTAATGATAATTGAGGCTTTGAAGGGCTGTAATTAAACAAACTAAGTAAATAGAAAACAATGGCAAAGACAAAAATTGAAATATTAATAGAAGAGTTGGAAGAGCAAAGATTTGAGATACCTGTAGAGGAGGTTATACAGGCTGCTTTATCGCTTTTTTCCAAAGTTGAAACGGCTTATGACTGTGAGGGTTTGAGGAAAACTAATGAAGATGGATATAGCTTATCTGGAGCGATAGCGCATACTATCTGTTGTGAGCTTAACGAAGTTGAATTAAACCAATAGACGAATGGACTCAAAACAATTAATGGTAGGAAACTATGTATTAGATCGAGAAGATAGATCTGATGATACTGTATATAAAGTGTGTAGGACTTATGATGAAGATTTCTATATCTGGAATGAAGGTGGCGATGTTGAGTATTTCTCCTGTAAAACTGTTGGAAGCCAAGATGACTATTATGAGATCAAGCCATTTGGCATTGAACTATCTAAAAAATGGTTTAAAAAACTAGGCTTTGAAATTGATGAAGATAATAACATAAATTATTATACGATCAATGATGTAATAGAATCAAACTCGTATCCTGAGCGTCAAGATTTCATAGTTATGTACGACAGTGGACAGCATTATTTTCAATGTGACTCTTTTGAGATACCACTAGATCACGTCCACGAGCTCCAAAACCTATATTTCGTATTAACAAGAGGAAAGCAATTAAAAATAAAAGAAGATGAGTAACAAGACAATAAACCGTCTTTTAAAGAAGACAGAGAAAAAATATAAGGAATATGACGCTGCTCGTAATGAGTTAGAAGAAGAGGTCAGAAGCTTATGTGATTTTGATGCCCGCGTAGTATATCTTGCTGGTGACGGGTTGTTAATATTAAATTCTGAAACAGCCAGTGTTGCACCATTTGATTGCTTAGATGATGTTACCGAAGATAATATGTTGACAGCAGAGCAGCATAAAGACGAATGCATATGAGTAAAACGATTAAATTAAACGACGGATGGCTATACTGTGAAGATGGTGTGCCAAAGGATAGGGAGATAGATAGAATTATGAACGTAAGTACTGAATTTTATAATGAGCCATATTCGACTACAGTAAAGTATAAAAACACATTTGGGGGCTCATGGCTTGAACTAAGCACTGGTACGAACTACCATGAAACATGCTTTATTGAAAACGTCTGGAGAGAAGTAACAAAGCCAGACATGGAACTGACTAAGTTGTCTGAAAAGGAATTAAAGATTGAACTTTTTATTAAAGACCTTGAAAGGCAGTATTCGAAAGAAACTATAGAGTGGTGTTTGAAGACTTTGCATTACAGATATGAGAAGGACAAGCAAGCAAATGAGAAATAATTTTTAAATCAATAAATAAATTACAGATGAATTTTGGACAGGCCATTGAGGCAATGAAAGAAGGAAAGAAAGTCTCCCGGGAAGGGTGGAACGGTAAAGCAATGTTTGTATTCCTAACTAAAGGGCGAACTATTCCGAATGACAAAGAGCGATCCTTTAAACATTTTGAGGAACAACAAGAGGTTGTACTCAGGGATCACATTGACATGAAGGATGCACAGGGCGGTTATGTTTCTGGTTGGTTAGCCTCTCAGACAGACATGCTATCCGATGATTGGGGCATCATAGAGTAAAAACCATTGCCCTGACTGAAGAACTGTTGGGGCTTATTTAATCGAGACATGGAACACATTAACCAAGGAGCCTTCATACTCTCAATAGCCTACACAGGCGCGGGAGTACTTTTATATGAAATAAGCAGAAGGAGAAACGAAAAGAAAATTAAAAGAATAGCACGCACCCACAACGCGGCTATGGATAAAAAGGAAAAAGAATGAAAGATTTAATTGAAAAAGTAAAAGATTATCTCACTCAAAATAGTGAATATGACTTCGATAGCGAGCATTGGACTGATGAAGAAATCGTCAATCTTCAGGAGATAGTTGAAGCGACAAATGAAGTTTTGTCTCCTCGATGGGTAACACCAAAAGAACGCCCATTAATAGCGCAGGAGGATATATGGGTTGTGTGCCTAGAGGAAGTTGAATTAGCCTGTGCTACTATGGGTTGTGATGGAATATATATCTATTCTCACGGTGCAGAATATCCCGTAGATGAGTTTGACAAATACTGTGTAGCCCACATTCCAGAACCACCAAAAGAAGATTAAAGATGGAAATAGAAGAATATGGATTATACGAAGGGTTGCAAGATCTTGAAAGAGAAATGATGCAGACTGAATCTGGAGAAAAACTCGATGTAACTACAAAAGGAGGGTGGAATAACTCATTAAATGAATCAATTAACGATTTAAACGTGGAAGAAAAAGAAATCAAAGGAAGCACAAAATTCTGGCTTGTAATGTACTGGATAGCTACATTTTGCGCAGTAAAGTATTTAGTTGTGCCGCATTGGGATTATCAGAATGAGCAGGGAGGCTTTGTGGTGCGGGGTGTTTTTTCGGTTTATTGTTTTGCTACAACAATAGTTGGCTTTGGTGTCTATTTTGGTGAAGGTTACCCCCGCGTACTAAAATTACTTTTCCCTCAATCCGCATTGTTCTTTTTCGTGGAAAACTTCAACAAATTTCTTAACAAAACTCTAAAATCATGAGCTTAATAGAAGTAATAGGAATAGTAAGTATATGTGTGTTGATTCCAGCATTGGTTATCGGATTCTTTATGTCCCAATGGCACGGCTTTAATCGAAAGGATTACTTAGCTACAATTGGAATCTTCTTGATTGTAATTTACGTGGCTATTCTAAGTGTATGGTTGTTAGGGTGTCTTCTAAACACGCTAATTTAGCTATTAACGTAAAAATACGTTGAACATGTACGACATAAAAGAAACACAAGTAAAGCGAGTAGAGATCACATACAAAGACTGTGACTATGATCTGGCTCACTTGAGAATAAAGCAATTGGAGAAAGAGGGATATATGAACATGGGATGGGGAATAAACCGCTGGCATGAGAATGTAACTACTTTGGAGAAAGTAATAAAGACAACCGATAAAATTGAATTGACTGATGATTGGCTATTGAAGTTTGGATTTAATAAAAATGGATTCAACTGTTTTGAGAAGGATATAAACCTGTTTGATGAAGGGCATCGAATGCTACTTTTCGTTGACGATTATCTGTATATATCACATGGTGATTCGAAAAATAGGAATCATGAATCAGATTTAGTCGTTTTGTGGAATAAGGATATCAAGAAGAAATTTTATGTCGACGAGCTCCAGAACTTATATCAAGCAATAACTGGAAGTGAACTAAAATTAGATGAAAGTAATAAATAGAAAATAATAGTAAACGATGGAAACTAAAGAATCGGATTTAAAAGAAAAAGAAGGTCCATTATGTGACTTAAACTCTTTGAATTGGAGAATATGCATGGGAGAGAAGCTTGATCTAAGCTCTATGATGAAAAAGCCTGAGATAGAGATTCCTATATCAGAAAGTCAAAAGATGATCATTGAAATGCTTGCGGACAAATCAGTTGATGCCAACTTAGAAACTGTCTACGTAATCAATAATCTAAGGTTCAAAATTTATCCAAATCTAATTAGATCATGAACGAATTAATAAAAATTCCATCTGGAATAAAGGAAAGACTACCCGACGAATGCCGCTTAGTAGATGAAATGAACAATGTTCTTGGAAGAGCAAAGAACATTAGATACCATGCGGAGAAACTATACTTGGACCTGGACTTTGATTTGAAGTACAAAGACATGTTCCGGAATGTAGATTTAAAGATCAGCGCCAAGGTAGGATTTGGGAGGTTGGAATCATTTGAAGTAAAAACAACGACGAAATTTTAAATAGTTAATATACCTAAAAAATAGTAGAAAACACATTTTAAATTATTATATTTGAATTGATGAAAACAGAGGATAAACACAAGTTAGTTATTGACCATTACTTCACGAATGGGTTTAACGGGGCAGCTGCTTATAGAGAAGTTTACCCAAGTGCAAGCATAGAGTCTTCAAAGGTTCAGTTTGCTAAATTGTTAACTTTGACTAACCTCCAATCATATATTAGAGAAAAGCACAAATATGCCAAAGATAAGCTCGGTATAACGCGAGAAGACGTTTTAAAACAGCTTGACAATTTACGTCAAGGAAAGATAAGTGATTATGTAGAGCTTTATCATGAAGACATCAAAGGTGAGGAAGGAAAGGTCATTGGAACTTATCCTGCTCTTAGATGGAAACCTTGGAGCGAACTTACTCAAGAACAACTAGATAGAATCAAAGAAGCTTACCCAACAAAATACGGGATTACCATAATACTTCACGATATTAAGTGGACTCTTGATATGATAGCCAAGCATTTAGGGTTTTATGAAGAGGATAACAGTCAAAAGTCTCCTGAAGTAAATTTAAAAGATTTGTCGGACGAACAAATTAAGGCTCTTGCAAGCATTAGGAAAAAATGATGACCAGCTCGTATCTAATGAGTTGCTTTTAACGTATTCTCTGGAATCTTTTTCTAGAGGCTTATTTGACTTTATAGTAGATCAAGACGGAAAGCGTCACGAAAAGCAAGAGCAAGCCTTAAAAATACTCACAGACAAAGAAACAGAAGAGTTTTGTTACGGGGGGGCAGCTGGTGGAGCAAAGTCTTGGACAGGTTGTGCATGGCTCGCTTTCATGTGTTTGCTTTATCCAGGAGTAAAAGGATTCATTGGAAGGAATGAGTTAAAGAGAATCACCGAGTCGACGCTAATTACATTTTTCAAGGTAGCTAAAGAGTATGGATTTGAAAACAGGTTCAAATACAATGCTCAAAGGAACTTTATTCTGTTCGATAACGCTAGTCGGATAGATTTATTGGACCTTCAGTACAAGCCAAGTGATCCAATGTTTGAGCGTTTCGGATCGCTTGAGTATACTTTCGGATGGATGGAGGAGGCTCCAGAATGTAAGTACATGGCATTTCAGGTCCTTAATACTAGAATAGGGCGTCACTTGAATGATAAGTATGGCATCACTGGTAAAATGTTTGTTACGGCCAACCCGAATAAGAATTGGGTAAAGGCAAAGTTCTATGATTTCTGGAAGAAAGGATTACTTGAAGGCAAAAGCGCAAAGAAGTTTTTACAATGTTTAGTGCATGAAAACCCATTTATTGAGTCGGGTTATATTGAGCGACTGAAAGGAATCGAAGACGAAGCCACTAGAGCTCGTTTGTTGGATGGTGACTGGAATTATAGTAATGATCCGAGCGCTATGTGTGAGTATCAAAAAATACTAGCTGTATTCGAAAATAGTTATGTCTCTGGAGGCGAACCCGCTCTTATCTGCGATGTGGCAATGTTGGGGTCTGATAAATACGTGGTTGGATATTTCGATGGTTGGAGGCTTGAAAAGATATACGAGTATGATAAAACGGATGGGAAACAAGTGTTGGATATTATTGTGGACCTACAAATTAAACATCAAGTACCTTCGGATAGAATAGTGTATGATGCTGATGGAGTAGGGTCTTATATAGGTGGATTCATTCGTGCAGCTATTCCATTTGTGAATAACTCAAGAGCGATAGGAGAGGATAGTAACTATGAGAATCTTAAAACACAATGCTACTATTATCTTGCTTCAAAGATCAATCAAGATGAGTTTTATATAATGGATGAATCATGTCGTGAAGAAGTGGAGGAAGAACTCGGAGTAATGAAGCGGCGCGGTATGGACGAAGATGGAAAACTGAAAATGATCAAGAAAGCAGATGTAAAAAAGTTGATCGGTCGAAGTCCAGATAAATCAGATATGATGGCCATGCGTTCTGTTTTGGATCTTATGCCAAAAGTAGGCACCCGTCAATTCGCAAGATAAAAGTTAAAAAGTTTCGTACAATGAATAATATATTATATATTTGATTATATGAAAAATACCTTATTTTTGGTATTGCTTATTTTTGTAATTAGTTGTAAGCAAAACCAAGTTCAAGAATTTACAGCGTTGGATTACACTCCGTACATTCATGACGCTGATTCCATCGATGTTAAAGTTTCAATTGATTTGCTAGATTCAAACCGATGGGGATTAGATCAAAAGGATTTACTAGCAGATTTTGGTCAATTATTATTTCACAAACGTTCAGGAGTTCGTAGAGCCAATTGTGCTGACTGTCATAGTAAGGATAACGCTGGAACGGGATTCACTAACAGAGCCAAAGGAGGTGGAGAGTTTTTGACAGTCTACAATAACCTTTACAGGAATCTATACGGACGTGAAACATTAATTGAGGAAGACCATAAACCATTTAAGAACTGGTCAAATCTCAATGCCTATAAACTACATCAAGCAAACCGAATACTTTCTAAAGGTGTAGTAGATTCCTTTCCGTTGGAATTTCAGGTAGGAGTTGCTTTAAATGAGGCTCACTTTGGAAATGACCTAGTACTGGAATGTCAATCTGATCCTTTCTTTAATGATATGTCCAGAGAATTGACGGGCGGACCTTTTAATCTCGATATTATGAAAGCTGCTATATCGGCATTTCAGCAAAAGAATTTAGTCACCGATCAAAACAGAATCAATAGGTCATACAAATCAGGCGAACAGGTTGAGTCTTTAGAAGGTATGTTACTAATTCAGCAAAAGGGGTGTATGAATTGTCACAACACAGCTGCCATAGCTCCAACTCGTGTATTAAATAATCCAATTTTGGATTCTATTAAGGCTCCAAGGCTTGATGTAAACTTGAAGGATCATTCTGGATACTTTCATACATCGGAAAAAATTACGCTCTATAAGGCGATAAAACGCTGTGATGAGATTGCAAGCACTGAGTTAGGCGTAGAGCCTTATAAGTATCGTGATCTACTTAAAATCAAGACATTTATTAATAAAGAATTATACGACTCAAGATATGGCTCTAAGTAAAAAAGATCAGCACATTGAAAAGATGCTCAAGGAATTAGAATTTCTTTGGGAAAACAAAAAGGACTTTCGAGGTGCGAGTGCATACAATAATCTATCCTCTTATTTAATGAAGTCTTTTGTAGGTGATAGATCAATTACGATCAATATCAAAGCAAGGATTAAGCAGATAGAAGGCAAGGCGGTTGTTTCTGACGCTCCGAAGCGTGGAATGAAGTTTTCAAAAGATGACTTCAAGCAGGATATAAAAAAAAAGGGTTCTATGATGAATCCTGTCAAGGGTGTCATTGAGCCGCCTAAAGAGGAATACATCATGCCAGAAGAAGAAATACAGCTACAATTGATCGAGATGTCAGACTCAGATGATAAAACCATCTATGATCGATTTAAAGGCTACAAAGGTTTAAAAGAATGGGTTGCTACTAACTTGAAAGTTGAGTTGCCTGACAACCATAAAGCCGGCATAAAAAAGTTCAGAGAGATTCTAAAAGAAAAAGTAGAGGCCATTGCTTAAAAAGTTCGACATAGTAGACCAAAAGTCAGGTAAAAACCATGGGAGTCTATTGATTCCTTCTGAGCCGAGAGACGTGACCTTTATGCAGTATTGCACTCTAGTTGAGAATGCGAACCGCATTAAGGAGTATTTGAGTAAGTCTAGTGATGAAGGAAATTATTCCGAGGCAAAGCGAATAATCATGATTAAAGAAGGCTTAAACGAGTTCTTTGACTATGACTTCAAGGATTTCGCAATTGGTGAAGAAACGGACGGCAGTAGTATTCGGTTGACATTGCTCGGATTAGATCGGTACATTCATAATCTAGTCTTTGCTTACAAGCCAAAGAAGCGGCACAAATCGTGGTTTGTCAAATCAAATGGCATTAGATACCACGTGCCAAAGTTTACAATTGATAAGGTCCTCAAAAAGGAGCGTAATCCAAAGATGTTAACTGGCGAAGTGATCGAATCGTATGTAGTTGAAGAAAGGTTGAGGCAGGCGTGCGAAGGTGTGGAGTCGGATAAATTGATTGTAGCGAACGGAAAGAAAAAAAGAGGGTGGTTATATAAGGCGGAAGTAAACTTTGTTCAGAACTTAAAGAAGATTGCCATACTATGCCGGCAAAAGGATGAGTCAATGCCAACTGATGATTACGAGTTTATGGAATGGCTCGATAATAGGTATGTCGAATTTAAAGATTTGGACATGGTGTCAGCATTGGACATAATTTTTTTTTTAGGTCATACAACAACAACTTACAAAATAACCCACGCCTTAGATACTACTTTGAGAAGATCAATCCCAGTATAATTCAAGGGGAAAGTCCTGCGGAATATGCGAAGAGATTATCAAAGATGGACGCAAACAGTAAGAAGGTGTTTAATAGGATAGGGCATAAGAGTTTATATACTCGATTAATGAATGGATCCTATTTTGATATTCCAGGAAAAACAAAATTACAAGCAGTGAAAGATTCAAGTTACGAGGAAGCATTATTTATCCTAAGTAATGAGAACGCACAAACAGTATAAATTAAATTTTAAATAAATGAACGCAGTAGGAACGCAAAAAAGAGATGCGAAAACTGGTGACAAGAAATTGAGCCAAAAAGAATTGAAGACTTTAGCAGGAAGCTTATCGGCTAAAGAGCGAGAAATTCAAGAGGCATTCAAGATATTAGACGCAGCTCAAAATAAATTCAATCAGCAAAAAGAGGATGCAAGGAAGGCGATTGACTTTGAGAAGATGCGAATCAATGACGTGATCAAGTCAAACAACACAGAGGCGAGAATATCTTCATTGAATGCATCTGTGGCAGTCCTTAAAGAAATTCACGGGGATAATGTTGAAATCTCTACAGAGATGGTCATAGATGTTGCCAATGAGTTCTTTGATTACATCTGCACTCCAGCTTTAAAAAACATCGCAGTCGATGAGTCAAAATTGTCTACAGAAATTTAGTAAAAAAGATTTCTTCCGTCTGGTTAGGGAGGCAGTAAAGTTTAGTCCTATTCCAGACGGAAAGATCAATGATGTCTTTTGTAAAAGGCTGAACAGCTTCATTGTTACCAGTGAGGTTGAAGACTTTACCTTGGACAACTTTGGCATAGACCAAAAGAAGCATAGGGGAAAGATGTTTTCTTTTCAGCGTGGGAATAAGGCAAAGTTCCCTGCTGTTATTGTTTCCGAAGTAGACGGTTACATTGAGCACAAAAAGGAATGCTGTAGCTTCCAGATTGGAGTTATTGACAAGCATATAACTGATTGCAAGAATTGCGGGTATTGTAACAAGAGGACTGAAGAAGAAATCTATTGCGATCTTCGAGAATTGTTATTGAGCGTATTTAGATACCTTCAGTCAGTTGAAGCGGCAAGGCCGTACAAGATCAATAATGAAAATCAAAGGGAATACTTACATGAATCATATCAGTGGTATTCTGAGTCGGTTTTAAATTACATGCGAACCAAAGGCACTATTGATGGATATGAATCGCAATTTGCATCTACTAGGAAGCTACAAAGGTACTTTAAGCTAGTAGATCGCATCAAGATGGAGCGTACGACTTATCTAGGTGGCTATTATGCTTTATTCGTTGAACCAGTCACTATCTGCACTAATTTAGAATGTGCGGAATACGACTGGAACGTGAAGGCAGAGGAAATCAAAATTGATTGTTGTTAAAAAATATATATGATTACAAAAGAATTTAAGTTCGCTAACGGCGATGAAGTGTTTGAAAAGGTATCTGGCTTTCGGGGAACAATTACAGGAACCTGTTTTTATTTGACCGGTTGCAATCAATACCTAATAACCGGAAGATCAAAGGAAGGAAAAGAGCCAACATCATTGTGGTATGACGAGGGCAGGTTAGAGTCTATCGGACAGCGTATTTCTGAAGAAGATGTAAGGGCCAAGACTGCTGGATGCGATATACCTCCAAATAGAGGTAAAAGGGGTGGTTAATGGGCCTTCTTGAGATTGTAAATAGTAAAGTTTCCGAAATAGCAATTCGACGCGTTGACGCTTTCATTGATGAAGTGAAAAAAGAATTGGAGAGTCAAGGGCATGTCAACACTGGAAAGCTTCGTGATTCGATCCGCAGAGAGGTAGAGCGCTTTCCTAATTTAATCCAGCTTACGGTATTTATGGCAGATTATGGCTTCGCTATTGATGGAGGAATAAAGCCAAGCAACATTCCATATTCTGAAAACCGTGGTAATGGTGGTAGATCTGCTTACATAGAAGGTTTAAAAGATTACTTTATATCCAAAGGGCTTCAAGAAAAAGAAGCTTTAGGAGCAGCATTTGGAACAGCAAACAAGCATAAGTTAGAAGGAATGCCAACAAAGGCGAGTTTTAGATTCTCTTCCAACGGAAAGCGCAAAGGATTCTTCACTGATCCGGCAAACAAATTAATAGCTGAGTTGAATGTATTGCAATCCGAGACTTCAGACGCGATCATTTTGACCGTGGGGGAGGTATTCAGAAGGCGACAAAGAACATTTGAAAAATTATTAATAGCATCCTAATGAGCGAAAAGAGAACAAACGGTACATTAGTTCTTCTTATAATGTTGGCAGTCTACGTTATTGTTAGATTGATGATGCAGTAAATAAAAATAATATGAGCAACAGAATAACAGCAGCAGAAGCAAGAGAGCTTTCGGAAGGAATAACACTTAATGAGTGTTACGATAAGATTAGAGAAGCGGCAAAGAATAATCAGAATCATGTTGCTTTGCATTGCCTTATCAATTTTAACATGGTTGATGAATTGAAGCTGGCTGGATTTAAGCTATTGGCCGTAAACGATGTTAATAAATATCATGTTATTTCATGGTAAACCTATTGTCGAACAATGGAAGATTGGAAAGGAGATGAATAAAAAAGCCCCACCGAAGCAGGGCTAATCCATTCCAGAATCTTTTAGATCAAATCATATTCACTTAACTTCTGGCGGTCTTTCGGATACAATCGCCTGGCGGCTTTTATACCCGTGTTAAGTCGATCTAATGTAAAACTACATCCATTCGACTCTTCTTCTAGAAATGTAATCCATAGGGTAGAGATGCATTCTAGGTACTTGTTAGGCTCTTTTGCTTCGTCTTTTAGAACTTCGAGTTCAGCTTTAGGAACTCTTGACGAAAAGAAGCCTATGGGTCTTATTAAACCCTCTTCATTTGTGACCATAATAGGGTAGTATTTAAGGTCAGGAAAATTAGAAGCTAGTGGGATGCTTATTAAGGGGACAGGATTAAATGTGTTCCTGATCTGTTAAAAATGGCGCTTCTGAACTAAACATATGAAAAGGAGTATACCATATATGTCATAGTTACGACATTTTAACATTTGCTATGTTGTGAAGTGTTTAAAAGGTGGTTTAAAGAGGTGTGTCGATTATTCGGAGTCGTTATTTTGTTTAGATATGCACTCGTAGAACTTCTCCAGTCCTTTTTCGAGTCTAACTTTTCCTTGCTTGGCATTATAGTAACTCATTGCATTTTTATAGCCGAACCATTCAGCTATATCCTGATCTTTAATGCCGTACTTCTTTTTGATTTCTTTAAGCGTCATGTTCTTCTATTTTGGTCAAGTTACTTTCTAGCCGCTCTTCCAGCGCTTTGAGTCTGGTTGTAGCAAAATCCCCATGATAGGGTTCTTTTTGTGCGTCTAAAAAGCGAAGCAAAAATACATCTTTATGAATAGATGGATTCTTTTGATAAAACTCATAAGCTAGAAGGAATGTATGTGGGTATTTTTCTTGCCACAGTGTCCAGTTCATCACTAAAATTTTAGAGGCCCTATTTAAGAACCTCATTTATCTCTAACAATCTTTCATCTCCATTCAGATGAACCAATACAAAATAGTATTTATCGTTTTCCATTACTATGTGATCAAAGTATTCAAATTCATTATAATCTAAATCTAAAAGAGTTTTTGCTTGAGTTAATTTTGGACCTGTCATTGTTATAAAGCTTTAATGTTTAAGTATACCCAAATATAAGACATATCTTAGTTCATGCAAACTTTTTGAGCAGTTATTTAAGAAGTATCTTAAATTTTAACACTTTTGAAAGAGAAAGCCCCGAAGAATGAATCAACGGGGCTATGATCGGACCTATCTATTTACTTTATTTTATTTCTGTGGAGTCAACCCATTTATAGCAAATGCCAATCAAGACGATTAAGATTGCTATCAATAAATACTCAAATGATATTTCATACGGCAGCATCTGGTTGATTAAATATGATGTAAACGCGCTGGGGTCGCCTGGCGAATTAGATTGTCCTTCGATGTATATATTTAATTTATCTTTCATTGCTACTTTTTAGTTTAAAAATAATCATTTTAACTTGCTATCGGTAGGTTAAATACTTTCTCTAATATTTCCACAGGGTAGCTTTTTACTTTACCAAAGCGCGGATCTGGAATAACATCGGGTTCAATTCCTTCATCCTTGCACATTCTGCTAGCTTTACGCCCAAGGCTGCTTGCTAGTTTCAAAGGCATAGGCATATCGAACAATGAAGCATATCCCGCAATCGTATAAGTTTCTACTCGCGTAGTAGTTTTGGTTTCTAGCTTCTTGATACGGTCGCTGTGTTCGTCACAGAAGACGCGCTGCTTCGATTTTCTTGTTCAATCTGCTCTCTGTATAGCATTGGTCCGTAGCTTCTTCGTGAAGAAACTCTATGAATCCACGGACTAATGATTTTAGATAAAGATTTGGCTGCTGTTCTTTGATTTCAGGTGGTTCGCTTTCACCGTTTAGCGATACGACTCTCAATGGTGTATCTTCGTAATGTTTAAATCCTATTGGGTTTCTTTTAGCTGATGTTGACATAATTTATTATTTAATGATGAACTGATTTGTTATTGAATTATTTCTAGTTGCTTTAGAATTGGTTTCTTTGCGTCAGGATGCTTTATTTCGTCCCAAAATCCTAATTCGCTATCGTACTCTAGGAGTTCGTAAGAATAGATTGAGTTTAGCTTCTTAGAATTAATAGATGTGACTTTATATTTTTCACTGGCGTATAGTATTGCGCCCTTCAAAAACTGGTAAAGTTTAAAAAATCTCAATGCATGTTCGCTGGTTATTTTTGATGCTAATTCTACTTTGTCGTCTTCTGACATTTCATTCAACTCTAAACTGATAAGAGTTCCTTTTCTTGACCATTCGGAATAGACGCCGTGGTCGTCGGATATCATGTAATAGCAATCGAATGTATTGATTCTTTCTTCTAGTGTTTGGGTTGTTGAATTATTCAT
>JAHDDO010000062.1 GCA_020629315.1 Saprospiraceae bacterium
TAAAAGCAAGTTTATTTCTATTGCTGATTTTGGCCACTTCAAATGTGTCGTTTGGACAACAAGGAGATACTCGGGGTTCTTTTGAAGATAAATGGAGAAAAGTAATGGATGTTGATTATCAGCAATTATCAAGTAATAAGGTGACAATTTGTCAAGATGCTGATTTTGGAGGTAAATGGGAGCACTATGATGTAAACTATACTACCGACGTCAACAATTTGGGTGATTGGTGGGCAAATTCAATTTCCGCATTAACAGTACCAAAGGGTTATAAAGCTACCTTCTGGAATGAAACAACGCAATATGGAAACTCAGTAGTTTTTTACCCTGGGAAATACCCATCTCTCTGGGATATTACCGATGCATTTGAGTCTATGAAAATTGAAAAAATTGATAATGATATTAAAAAGGGTGATGGTGAAGGCATAGCTTATTTTTCATCCAATTTACCTCATGAATCTGTGGGAAGATACAGACAAAGCTTTGGAGTGGGCGATTATATTTATGATGGCAAAAACGGGAATATAATCGATACCGAATTTGAATCATTATTGGTAGTAGGGGAGATAAGTGTAGAAATATTTGAAGGCACTGCATTTGATCCTAATGGAAAAAGTAAATTATATAAAGATATAAGCCCTGATAAATCAGGCACTATTTATAATCTTGTGAATGATGGCATGAGTGAGAATATTTCCTCAATTAGGGTTAGCAGAGCAAGGTATAAACTTGAATCCGTTAAGATAATAAAAGAATCAGGAAAGCCTGTTAGCCTTGGTAGTCATGAATTTATAGCGTCAGGATTAACGGCAAAAAATACTGGTAAGACAAAAGACATATCAGTAGGCTTGGATGGCGGTATAGAACATAATCATTCTGTTACTGTTTCACGAAATGAGGAATTTTCTATTGGCTTAGAAATCACGCAAACTGTTGGTGGTGAAATAGGAGTTGATGGAGCAAAAACAACATTCGAGACATCTGTGGCCCTTTCCGTTAATCACGCATTATCAACTGGAAAAGAAAAGACTAAGGGAACATCAACATGGTTTTCTCCAAATGCGACAATGGAGGTACCTCCTGGATGTAAAGGAAAGATAGAGCTTTTTGGCAAACGTCAAGCAATGGAGTACAATATTAAAAGGACTTTTGTAAGAATTGATGAAAATGGGGATAAAATAGAAGGCGCAGAACCACTTATTGATGATAAAAGTACTGTAATTGTTGAGACCTTTACAGACTTTCAATTTGAAGCTGGAGGAGATCTTGAATGCGACCATTCAACTAATGATGCAACAACTACTAATGTAGCGACTACCAATAATGTCAGCACAACTGATAATACCAGTAACACCCATACAAGCAATAATACCCATACAAGTAATTATACTAATACAAGCAATAATACCAATACAAACAATAATACCCATACAAGTAATTATACTAATACAAGCAATAATACCAATACGCAGAATACAACGACCTCAACTAACTCAACTTCGATTTCCAATCTTGCTTTGGGCAAACAAGCAAGACAGTCATCACTTCATGGCACATCCTATGCCTACTTGGCAGTAGATGGCAATACAGACGGAGATCATAATAATGGCTCTGTATCCATCACCAGTAATGATGATGGAGCATGGTGGGAAGTAGATTTGGGTCAAGAATATTATTTATCAAGCATAACGATTCACAATCGAACAGATAGTGCTCCACAAAGACTTAAAGATTTTACCATTTTAGTATCTTCTAATCCTTTAGATGGCAATACGGGCGGCACTGCCGTTGTAACGAAACATCCATATTTCCAAGAGCCTTCCAAAAACTTCCCCACAACGGAGAAGGGAAGATACGTAAGGATATTTTTGAATGGACCTATTCATTTGCAATTAGCCGAAGTGGAAGTATTTGGATCAAGCTCCCCTAATTCTACGCTTAGTTCACATAGCTCTTCACATAGCTCTAACAGCAGTTCTACTGTTGCCACTGGTACCAGCGTTTACCAAAGTCGATTCAGCAATAAAGAATTGATGACTTTTCTGACAACGCATACCTTTAGTATTCAGAATCCAACAAATGGACATCACACGGGTACTTTCAAGGAAAAAAACGGTGAGTTGATTTGGACAACTGCTTCCAATATCTCCTGGATGATGCGCCCTGTATTTGAGAATAATATGCTGGTGTCCAGTTGCGGCGGTAATCCATATATGGATAATCCAGATGGAGGGTATTTTACATTAGTAGAAGAAAAGAACAATTTTGTCGGCTTTGAATTTATGGGCGGCACCTATTACATGCTACCCAATGAGATTCAATTTGAAGCTTGCGGAAATCTGACGGAGACAGAGATCAAAGAAATCTTTATTGATCAAACCTTCCAGGTTGAACAATCCTCCAGTAGTTATCAGACAGGCACCTTTACGGAATGTCAAGTACATGATGGCCAATTCACTTGGACAAATAATGAAGGTAAAAAGTGGAACTTAATACCCAATTTTGAGGAAGCTGTTTTGGTTTGCACCAATATAGGGGACAATCCTTTCAAAGGGCATACCTACGGAAACAACTTCAACATGATTGTTGAAAATGGAAGCATACAAGGATTTGAGTTTATGTGCGAAAGATATATTCTTAAGAAATAAAATCCAACATCTTCTGAAGAACTAAAAACTGCCAAGAATAAAAAGTGTGGTTTTTAAATTGAAATCATTAGTACGGACTCAGCAATGAGTTCGTACTTAATGCATATCAAAACATTTTACGAAGTCAAAAAATTAATTTATGAAACTTTTTTTACAAACTATATTCATTCTAATTGGAACATCCTTACAAGCACAAATTTACGTTAATATAAATGCCAATGGCGACAATGATGGCACTTCTTGGGAAAATGCCTACACCACCTTACACCATGCCTTAGAGGTTTACGAGGAAGGCGATGAGATTTGGGTTGCGACAGGCACCTATCTACCACAAAACCCTAGCACATGGACGGATGATGTTAAACAAACTTTTTACATCCATCAAGAGGTCAAATTGTATGGTGGATTTGCTGGCACAGAAAGTACTTTGTCAGAAAGAGATATTGATAATAATCCTACAATTCTATCAGGTGATCTCAATGGGGATGATATCGAAGATGATTTTGAAACCAATCGAGAGGACAATGCAGTAAACGTCATCTATGTTGAAAATACCGTAACGTCCGAGTCTGTACTTGACGGCTTTACGATTATGAATGGACATGCCGATGGGGATCAAACTGTTGTCTCAGACCTTAGAGGCGGTGGCATATGGTCTTATGGAGCTATTCAACTACAGCATTGTACTTTTCAACAAAACTATGCAGGACTATTTGGTGCTGGGGTATATTATAGAGATAATGCCATCGATGGTGCTATCATCAATGATTGTGTATTCCAACATAACACGAGCTTTCGAAATGGTGGTGGAATGCATGCTTCTGCTTTTGATGACGCAACAGTTTCAATTACAGTCACTAATTGTCTTTTCTCTGAAAATAAGAGCGAATCTGGTGCTGGCCTCAATTTATTTCAATCAGGTGCTACGGTCACTAATTGTACATTTACCAACAATGAAAGTCAAGTAAGAGGCGGCGGAATTGGTTTGGAAAATTATGAAAATAATCCAAATGGATATTTGTTTGAAGTAGTCATTGATAGTTGCATATTTGATAATAACAGCGCCGCAAGAGGAGGGGGGCTTGGTGCTTGGAATAGCGGGATGCTTTTAACGAATTCCACTTTTATCAACAATCAGGGAATAAGTACAGATGTTATCGATGATCCTCTGGGAGGTGGTATTTTTATCGATTTACGAGAGCCAACTGAAAATTATGTGGTGCAAATTCTAAACAATGAATTCATCAACAATTCCTCATCAAGTCTGGTAGGCTGTATTTATATGGTGGATATTTCTACTACAGTATCCAATGAGATTTCAATTGATCAATGTTTGTTTCAAGACAATAGTGCTGCTGGTGTAGGAGCAATAGGTATCAGTAAGATTTCCAATGATGTGAGTATTAGCAATTCCATTTTTGAGGGGAATAGTGGTGGCATCTCTCAAGCCATTGCTGGTGGATATTTGGGTTTAATCCCTGAATTCAAGCTTGAAATAAGCAATTGCTTGTTTAATGATCATTATTCCGTTTCATCAATCAACCCAATTGTAAGCTTCAATGATTTCAATGCAAACATTAGTAACTGCACCTTTGCCGATAACGAGGCTTCAGGCATTGCTGTAGAAAGCGCAGGAAACGTCCATTTACAAAATAATATTTTACAAATCAATGCTGGATACTCGAGTATAAGCGCATTTAATGCTAATGCAAGCGATTTATTCACTTCTTTAGGGGGCAATTTATTTAGTGATGACGGAGCGGCTGATATAGCCCTTGATTTTGACCTTCAAAACACCAATCCATTATTTGCAATTGGTAATTTTAGACTCAGTATGAATAGTCCTTGCGTGGATGCTGGAGTACTAGCTGAGGAGGAGATGGCCTTTGATTTGGCTGGAGATCCACGTATACAAGGTAGTTGTATAGATATCGGTGCTTATGAAAGTAGTTTTGATGCAGACATAGAATGTCAAATGCTAACTAACACAAAAGAAGTGCTAACTAAGGGGGCAGCTATTACAGTATATCCTAATCCTGTCTATGAAAGCACCACTCTTTTATTAGAAAATGATTGGATAGATGACCTCCAAATTCGCATGCTCAATACGCTGGGGCAAGTACAATCCATTCAAACTATTAAGAAAACAAGTGAGCAGTTTCAATTGGATTTAGATACTAGCCATTTAGTACCTGGTACATATAAAGTACTGATTTCAAATGGCAAAGAAATGGCAATCGCTTCCTTTACAAAATTTAATCCTTAAACACTTATTTGATGATACATTTCCCCCAAAATCTTTAAAGAATGTTTAGATGTTCATCAGCATATTCATTCATTTCTTAAGTAGTTGAAGGTAATTATTCGTGCATTCTTGATGAGCATATTTTTAGCTTAGCCAAGGCGGTTTTCGCCAGTAATAGCAGGGCTATTGCTAAGAAAAGCAACGCAGGATAAGCTAAAAAGAGGCCATCAGAACTGCCGAAATAATTAACTTTAGCTACTTAATTCTATTCATCGTTCATAATTTATCATTCATCATTAATTTTGGGGCTTCCGCCTGCGCCAGTAAAAGCAAGTGCGCAGCACGGCCAAAATATTCATCATTCATCATTATGCATTACGCATTGCAAGCGAAGCGCAGCCGTCGGGCTGTCCGTTCTTATGCGGCTATGTCCTTCCTATTCCGCTAAGGCTCTCTTGTCTTCCACTGCGTGGCAAGCCTGCGTGAGCCTAAGCTCCATAAGTCAGGCCATGGACGCCACATACCACTTCCATCCCTAAGCCTGTCCTCCCTTGGGGGAGGTGCCCGCAGGGCGGAGGGGGATAGTGATGAGTGCATAGTGATGAGCGAAGAGTATAAAAATTGCTACACGCTGCTTCGCAAGTCGGGTAAAAGCATCGACCAAAAATTGTGGAATGTTCTACTCGCCTGAAGCTTTAGCTGAAGGAGGCTATTCAAGCATACTTATCAACCCTCTTTTTTGAGCCTTTCTAAGCTGATTGTTTTCCTACTCGGTATGCTTTAACTAAAAATTTCCCCCACTTCTCTACCGCATTGTCTACAATAAATCGAATTCTTATTCAAACCATCCGTTTTACAATGTGGGCAAGAAAGGGTGCCAGGAATATCAATTGGGGGCTCTCCTTTGTCCCTATGGTCTTTATCTGCATGGACCATCTCAGCAGAAACAATTCCCGTCGGAACAGCAATGACACCATAACCTAAAATCATCACCAAAGCAGCGATAAACTGACCAAGCGGTGTCACTGGAGAAATATCTCCATAACCAACAGTTGTCAGTGTCACGATCGCCCAGTAAATGGAAACAGGAATGCTTGTAAAGCCAGATTCGTCACTCTCTATAATATACATTACAGAACCCAAAACAATCGTCATTGTCAAAATAGTGACAATAAAGACAGTGATCTTCTTTCGACTTGCGTGCAATGCTTCCCAAAGCATATTGCCTTCAATTAAGAACTGAGACATTTTGAGGATACGGAAAATACGCAATAGTCGCAAAGCCCGTATGGTGGTCAAATAATGAATGGGCAAAGCAAACAGTGTCAGGTAGGTCGGAATAAGGGACAACAGATCAATGATGCCATAAAAACTAGTCGCATACTCCCATTTTCTGTCTGTACTGTAAAGCCGCAAGATATACTCGAGGGTAAACAAAATGGTGAGAACCCATTCAATCCCCCAAAAAATATTATGAAATTGAGCATCAAGGGATTTTACACTCTCCAGCATCACAATAAGGATACTAATGGCGATAAGCACCAAAAGGCTGATATCAAAGGCTTTACTGGCAGGCGTATCATGCCTAAAAATGATATCCTCTATTTTTTTTCTTATGAATTCTTTCTCTCCTGACATATTTTGCTTGTCGAGCTAATATTTTCGGTGATAAAGTTAATGAACACACAAACAAACACTTGGATCTCAGTGCCTAGTGCATTGAGATTGGAGTTGCTATCTTTATCAGGCCCTAAAGTTAAGCTTTAAAATTGTAAATTTGAAGTATGAAAACAAGAAGAAAATACGATAAAGAGCTATAGAATATGGCTGTGAGCCTCTTATCGACTGCCAAAAGCGCCAAAGAAGTGGGAATAGACTAGTGGTTCAGTTTATAAGTTTCTGACTTTAAGTTGTAGTATTTTTACGATTATACAAGGCATTTTTGAGGCCCATAGCAGCGCTACGGAACGAAAAAATAACGAAGTAGAATCGTAAAAAGACAAAACTTGGGCTGTCAAGAACTAATAAATTGAACCACTAGGAATCGACCCTGATTTAATAAATCCTTGGCGCATAGTAAATTTGCTTAATCAAATGGAATCAAAAAAACGACTGAATAATATGCTTAGATCATTACAATCTTTTTTAACTGTGTATATTTTGTTCTCGGTATTGCAATTAAATGCCCAGACCATTGTTCATCCAAGCGATGTCTCAATTACCGAAGAGCAGGCAGCAAAAGAAATAAGGAGATACATTTTTCTCCGTACAGGCACCGCTCCTACATTGGAAATTGCAGACAATTATGACAACTTGCCTGCTGGTGATGTAATTGTAGTTGCTGCTAACGACAAAGCTATTATAACGGAGCTAAAACAAGAATACGGAAATGTAAATGCCCCTGATTCTGATAATCGAAAGGGTTATTTAATCAAGTCTATCAACAAAGACAATAGAAATGTTTTAGTTATTGCAGGAGCAGATACAATTACCACATTAACGGGCGCATATCGCTTTGCAGAATTGATTGGTTGTCATTTCAATTTAGCAGGAGATGTAATTCCTGATACGAAATTATCCTATCCACTGGACATTAGTTCATTCGATGAAAAATCACAACCTTGGTTTGAACTTCGGGGATGTCTACCTTTTTATAATTTTACGGCTGGGCCTGATTTGTGGAGCGTACCCGATTACCAATCTTTTATTGTTCAGCAGGCCAAGATGGGATTCAACTTTTTTGGGCTGCATTATTACAACCAAAATGGCGATCCTTCATCTCAAGAAGGCCCTGAACCACATCTTTGGATTGGACATAAAGAGGACGTGAATGCTGATGGCAGTATCAAGCCTGAAGGTGCCTATAAATCATACTGGGCCAGTAGCTTTCGGGAAGGAGAAATACCAGATGAGTTTATCTGGGGATCCAGACCTATTACAACGCCTGAATTTACAAATGGAGCAGATAAATTATTTGCTTATGATTATTTTGCGTCTGATGCGATAGGCTCGAAAGAACCCGAAACACCAGCGGAGAAAGCGGCCAACTTTAATAATGTAGGACTTCTACTTCAGGATGCATTCACACTTGCCAAACAAATGGGCATTAAAACCGCCATAGGACACGAAGCACCTTTAGGCTTTGAACCAGGCAATCCCGAAATTAATGACGAAGGTGACGAGGCTCATTTAATTACAGAAGACTGGATACGTACTTGTCCGCCAGATGTTCAAAGCAGAATGAGAGACGTTCACGGTCTTACTCTACCTGAAGATACAGGAATTGTAAACGAAATCTTTAGCAAGACATTACTAGAAGGGATGTTTACCCGAATCGCCAGAACCCACCCATTAGATTATTATTGGCTTTGGACCTATGAAACCTGGTCTTACAGTGGTCATGAACCGTCCGAGAAACAGATAGAAACTGTTGCAAACGATTACAAATATTGCTACGATGTATTAGAGGATATGAACGCACCATTTGAATTGGCTGCATTCGGATGGAAAGTGGGTAGCTCCGGAGGTGACGGTGAAGAAGCTGAATTTCACGATGATTTACCCTTGGAAGTTCCCTTTGGTAATTTATGGGATGGGGCAGAAGGCAATTGGGCCATTATACCGCTTGGACGCGAGTTTTGGTCTGCTACTTGGTACGAAGAAGATTGGGGTTTGATACAACCGCAATTGAGAGTCATGAATACCTATTATGATATTGGTCGAAGTTTGGACTTTGGTGGGGTTCAGGCGAATATAGCCAAACATTGGCGTATAAATTCTGTAGCACCCAATTCAGCAGCACATGCACAAATGATTTGGGATAACAGAGCCCCAGTGGCAGATGATTTACTCACTACTGATGAAGAATTGGATAACTTTCCTGACTTTGAAGAAGAATTTGACATTTTTGAAACACCTGTCAATGAACAGCCAGCCCACTTTGTAGACAAAATTACAAGCTTCTATCAAGATTGGGCAGCAGCGAATTTTGGGCCCGAAAAAGCCATTGAAATTGGGTCTCTTTTAGCGATGGCTGATAGATTAGGAGAACCAAAGAATACAGGAGAGGGAGTACAAGGAGCTATACCAAGAGCTTCCAGATTTCTTCCAAGTAGTCTAAATGAGATAGAGCCAGAAGATGGCGATCCTACATCACCGACTGATCCTACTTTTTTAGATGCCATTGATGTATATGTTCAATTCTGTTCTTACAAAGATGAAATAGTTGGAACCGGAAATATAGATCGTTATATGTACTGGTATCATTTTTTTAAAGGCCAAATAGAATTGTGCAAATTAGCCATTCACCGCTATAATTATATAGAAGATGAAATGTTTCCCCCTGCAATAAAAGATAGTATTATTAATACTTGGGGACGACTTATGAAACACGAATTGCAGCGAGTTAGAAATGTATCCGAGTTAGGCGTCATTGCTCAGTTACAGCAGCAAACTTGGAATGAAGTACTCAGATTAGAATTAGAAATTACAGATCCATTTAGTACGACTTATGAAGGGGAAAACATGCTCAGGGCCATGCCTGAAGTAAGTCAGATTTATGAAGGCAGTGACTTCGAGCAAAAAGTAATATTTATGGGTAACGGAACAATAACAAATCCAATGATGCATTACCGTGAACTAGGTTCTTCAGATCCATTTACTTCCGTTGCACTTTCTAGCCTTAATGCTAGCGACAATGTAATGATGGCTACCTTAACGGACCCTAACTTTGACTTTGAATACTATATAGAGGGCTTAATTGGTGGTGATACCGTCACCTATCCTGTTACTGGCGGTACTGGAACCGATAAGATCAATAAAACAGTAATTACCGTAACAGAAGTACCTTTTATTCCAACAGAATTAGAATCAGCTACTATACCAGTCAACATCAATTCAATAGAAACTGATGATAAAGCCTTAAAGGTTTTTCCAAATCCTACCAATGACATCTTTAGAGTTGAAACCACAGATAGGATAGAAGAAATAAACGTCTACAATAATGTTGGCCAACTAATATTACAAGACAGAAACTCAAAAGGAAAAGTAAACATTAGCAGATTCAAAGCAGGCATCTATTTTATACAAGTTGAAACCAATACAAGTATTGAATGGGCAAAGATTATTAAACAATAATTTTAAAAGGTTGACCACAGTGGTTTGTCCCTACATCAATAAAAACAATCCAAATTAACTATTATACCATTAGCACCAGCAAATGCAAGCAGCACAAGCCAAATTCATTAGTAATTCGTAATTATTAATTGGTAATTAATTTGGGGCTTCCGCCTGCGCCAGTAAAAGCAAGTGCGCAGCACGGCCAAAATATTCATCATTCATCATTATGCATTACGCATTGCAAGCGAAGCGCAGCCGTCGGGCTGTCCGTTCTTATGCGGCTATGTCCTTCCTATTCCGCTAAGGCTCTCTTGTCTTCCACTGCGTGGCAAGCCTGCGTGAGCCTAAGCTCCATAAGTCAGGCCATGGACGCCACATACCACTACCATCCCTAAGCCAAAAATAACGATGAATAATGAACTATGAATTTATAGTCCACCACGGCAGGATTTGTGAATTTTGATGTGGAGGACTATATAACTAAAAAAAGCTCAAAGAACGGTCATTCCAAGAGCCGAAGGTGTACAAGAATCTATCACCCAAACTTGCCCTTGTAAAAGCTTTCGATCTAAGCTATAACCTTCCCAAGTACCAATAAAATATTCATCATTTATAGTTCATCATTCATAGTTAATTTTAATTTGTCATCCTGAACGAAGTGAAAGGGTCTCTTGATAGGGAATCCTTGAAGAATGTAAGACACTTTGCAAGTCGGGAAAAAAGCATCGACCAAAAACGGCGGATTGCTCTACTGCCCTGAAGCTTTAGCTGAAGGAGGCTGAGTAATAATATAATTCATGCATTTGCCAAGTCAAAATTACACATTAATCATTACACATTAATCATTACACATTAAACATTCCTCATTAAACATTAAAAAGCAGGCATCTAAGCGACAAAGACCTCAAAAACATTGTTAGTCCTTTGAATAGCTTAAGCATTTAACATATCTTCCTTGAAAATATAAGATCAGGAGAATAGGAGGAGAGAGGCCAAAAGTGGAATATAAGAACCTTTGGTGTATGTTTAAAGGAGTTATATGCAATTTGAACAAATTCAAAAAATGGGAATTGACTGGAAATACATAATTCTATTCTTATTGATTGCTTTGGGATTGTCTTTACCAGTCCAGACAGGTTATTTGGATGGTTTTTTCAAATCTTATTCAGAAGATACTTTTCTATCTGAATCAAGTTATTTGATGGCTGGATTTAGCACCTTAATTGCTGCAATAGTTGTATTAATACTTCATAAGGACCTGTCAAACAGAATAACGATTCTGGGAGGTGATAAAATTAAAAATTCGCTCATATTAAGTCTACCGATAGTAGCCTTTTCCATAATTGGTTTAAATAACAATTTTGGATTGAACAAATCATTATATGGATTTGCTTTTGCTTCAATTAATACGATATATGCATTTACAGAAGAATTTGCTTGGAGAAGGTATTTACAAAATGCACTTGAAGGATTAAATAAATACCTAAAATATATTCTGATTGGTATCATTTGGTGGATTTGGCACTTTAGATTTGAGACGCAATTTGATATTTTCATTTTTCCCTTAATATGTATTGGCGGTGGATTTCTTTTAGGGAAATTAGCAGATGATTTTAAGTCAATTCTTCCCGTAATAGCTATGCATACCCTAATTATCTTGACTACAAGTTTGGGAAACTTTGGGAAAAATGAAGTAATTGGAATTGGAATTGTGGCATTAGGATGGATAGCAATCGAAATGATTTGGAGAAGAAAAAAAGCATATAACACAAGCTATGACGATAATGCTCCCTAATCGGTCGCACTACGCATAGCCAAATCGTTAGTCTTCATTTTTTATAAATAAAATATATGTAAAAATAAAATTAGTGTCCAATTGCATAATAATCCTTTCTCTTTTCTTGATAAATATGACCTCTTGTAAGTTCCAGAAGAATGAAGTTCAAAGTACTTTAGTTCAAAAAGAGCATACAACAGAAATCATAAAAGATAGCTTAGACACTTTAGTTCAGACACTAATGAAGAATCATAAAATCCCTGGAGTAAGTATTGCTTTCATAAATGATCGTAAATTATCTAAAATTAGAAATTATGGTAAAACAGATGAGTCAAGTAAGAGTCCGATAAATAGTGAGACATTATTTTCTGTTGGTTCAATAAGTAAAGTTGTGAATGCAATTGTCACACTGAAGTTAGTTGAATCAGGTGATTTAAATTTAGACAAAAACATTAATGAATATCTAAAAGATTGGAAAGTTGATAAAAATCAATTAACTCTCAAAATGAGGTAACCCTTAGACATATTTTATCTCACACCGCAGGTTTTTCTGTTCATGGCTTCGAAGATTATTATCCAGAAGAACCACTACCTACAACTTTACAAATACTAAACGGTGACAAACCTGCAAAAAATAATAAAGTTGAACTTATTCTTCCTGTTGGACAACAATATAAATATTCAGGAGGTGGCATAACGATTATTCAAAAAATTATAGAAGATGTTACAGGAATGTCATATCCAAGTGCTGTTTCAAAAATACTTTTTGAACCTATGGGCCTAAATAGAAGCACCTTCGAAAATCCTATACCTAACTCTTATCAGAACATTGCAAAAGCTCATAATGAATTAGGTGAACCAGTAGCATTGCCAAGGGGGTATCAAACAATGCCTGAAATGGCAGCATCCGGCTTATGGATTTCCACTGGGGACTTTACTAAATTATTATTAAATCTTATAGAAACTGATAATTCCTCATCTTCAAATTATTTATCTTATAACTCCATCAATGAAATGATAAATCAACATAAGAACTCAAAACACGGCTTGGGTCCTTACATTGCTTTTCATGAGGGGCATACTAAAGTAATGCATTATGGTTCTAATGAATCATACAAAGCAATATTTACATTATTCTGGGAAGAAGGAAAAGGCTATGTAGTTTTTACGAATGGAAGTAATGGAACAAAGTTTATTGATGAACTAAAGCCTGTTTTTAGACAACATTTAGGAATAGATGAAAAAAAGAACGAAGACTAACATTGTATATGACGTGTGCGACAAGAAGTCGCTCAAAATATTGTCATACTATCCTCTTTGAAAACACGGGAAAAGTAAAAGAGGAACGCTATGACCTTCTATATAGCTAGAAGTTTCCTACCCGAATGTGCGTCACTGGTAACAGTGGGGTTCAAAGCTTCGGGGACAATGTAATCCGTTGGGAAATCGTGAGAGAGTACCAATCAACAGCCAGCATCAGGCGGTTGGGTTGCTAGGAAAGAAGATAAGACAAACATAAGTGAAGGACATCAAGGCTCCTTAGCTTGGAGTAGTGAAAGATGCTGACACACTGCGGACAAAATGTCAAGGGGTATGGATCGGGTGCTAGGTTTTCACCCGACGCTATCTATGATTCCCTCGGGCTAGAAAATCCTGTCTAAGTCTTCTGTAAGTATTTAGATTAGTAAGTGTGAATTTTGTGGCGGCCATAATTTTGAAGAGTCCTTTGAGCCGAGTGATCCGACTTGCTTATCGACTCATGTAAGAGCTTATCGCCCAAAAGATCGTTCTCCTCCTAATGAGTTGATCAATGCCATCGGAGGTGCAGAAAATAGTTTGTTTTCTAATGGCGGAGCTATGTCCTGAAAGCAAAGAAACCGCTATTGCCTCGGCTCAAAAGCCAGAAAAGAGAAATGATTATGTAAGCAATAGTCGAATAGATTAAATATATTTGTAAAATTAAGTAGATGTGCTTATCTTGAAGAAGTAAAACTAAGTTAGTCAAAGAAAGCCTTTCCACTACACCCTTTCGTTCAACTGAAATATTAACGCCAATAAAAGA
>JAHDDO010000063.1 GCA_020629315.1 Saprospiraceae bacterium
TTCCTCAAAGACAATTTTATGAGAAGGTACCATTACCGCCAGATATTTCTATTCTTATTATTTGTAATCCAATGTCCTTTGCTGATAGGACAAACTGATTACCAAGAGGCCCTGCACGATTTAAATGAACACCTTATAGGAAATGCGATTTTGGATGAAGATGATCTAGCGGATAGATATAATATCATTGAAACGTTTAGTGCAGAATTAGAAAATAACATTGAATCCATAGAAGCATCCTTCGATCTCATCGATCAGTTTACAACTATCGAAGGGCCCTTATTTATAGGTGATGCTACGTATAATGGTTTTAATAGAGCACTGGCCGATGATGGACGAAATTTGCATCGAGCCGTCATGTTAGTGCATCAAGCGCTATTAGACTACAGCTATACGTTAGAGAATATTACTAATTATCCTGATTTCTTTGCTGGCCGATACTTTGAAACCGCTCATTATTTCCCAGGTTACGTAGAAGGACCTTCAGATCCACTTGCAGAAGAAACCGCTACAATCAGATGTTCGTATACGTTAGGTACAGGAACGCAACCATGGGCTGAGATAGGTAATCCAAATGTAATCCGTCCAACGGGTTGTTATTTAGCGCCAGGCACTTTGGCTACGGTACGCGTGCCTAATGACATGCTAGAAAAGGGTATTAAAATTAGGGTAGGAGCACACTATTGGGACTTAAGTGGGAAGGGCACTTACAAGCGCATGGATCGTGTTTCTTTAACGTATGATATCACTGATTCTGAAATTACATTGGGACATCCTCTAGGTGGTGGCATTTATATTGAGATCCCATTAGGTATAGATGAAGGCTTGCAAGAGATTCGTATGCAAAATGTAGTTCGTTCGCCCTTCTTTTCTATAAAGGATTTCCATCGCACAAGTTTAGAAGAATGGCAAAATGTAGAACGTAATAGGGCAGCCCCGTGGACGGATCTCGAAACCGATAAATTTATGATGCAGGTACCCACGAGTTGGATGTATAATTTTGATGATCCAGAAAGCGTTTTGCTGGCTTGGGATAAATCAATGGATGTGGTCTCTGATTTATTAGGAAGACCAAGAGTAGTGGATCGGCATAAAAACTATTTGCAGTTTGATGTAATTATCCGTGGTTCTGCGTATCATCCTGGCTATCCAATGTCCAATACACCCTACAACCCAAACGATGTTACAGATGGTACACCTAAGAATAATATCTTGATTGGTCCTGAGGAAAGACAGGATATTCATTTTCATGAATTAGGTCACGAAGTCGCCATTTCGAAGTTTGTAGGTGAAACAGAAGCCATCGTAAACTTCTTATATGTGCCTGTTTTGAATAAGTGTTATGGATATTCATTGGATGATGCATTTGGCGCCTCATTTGGTCCATCTTATAACTTTTACATCAGTAAGGATAATGTGGTGAAGACCCGACTGGTTGCCCACACATTTGAAGATGGCATTCCACGAAATACATGTAGTTGTACCCAGAATGAAGTTCGATATCAGCATCGGGGTTATGCTCATTATGTAGACATTGTTGAGCTATTTGGTTGGGAAGCGCTTGAGGATTTTTGGTTATCTGAGGGAGTGGCTGCTGATGCGGGTACGCCATACCCTGTAAATAATCAAGCCCAAGATGACCGGATATTTCGCATGTCTCAAGCAGCAGGTGTTGACCTACGACCTTTATTTCATTTTTGGGGTATTATACCCGAAGATCAAGAGGCGCTAGCTGCATTAATGCAAGAACATGAGTTACCCTTGTCCATGTGTGTCAAAGAAAAGTTGTTACAGTACCGCGAACTGATCCCTGAGGATCAGGATTCATTTATACATTTTGGCAATGAATTATATCCAGACTTTCAAAATTATAGTGGCACTCAATTTGATTTTGGAGCAGGATGGTATCAAGTAAATGCCGAAAACTATGATGAGAATCGAGCCGGTAGAATAGAAACAGCCTTGAGTGATATCATCCGTTATTACTATGGTACAGATTGTTTTGATGAGGGCGTTTTTGTCACGCCTATTTTTGATCTAGCTTCTGTTTACTGTCAAGGGACAGAAGAGATACCGTTGATAGACACTTCTTTAAATGATGTTATAGGTAATTGGTCATCAGAAGGTATTGCCAGTGAGACGGAGGGATTGTTTAGCTATGTTTTTAGCCCACAGCTCGATCAATGTGCTAAAGAAACAGACTTCCCAGTGGAGATCCTATCTCTTCCAACACCTTCTATCTTTACAGATAATGTGGTGGCTTGTTCTGGAGAATCAATATCACTAAGCACGGAAGATGGCTATGCCAGCATTCGATGGGAGTTAGCAGGTATGGTGCTAAGTGAGGAGCAAGATGTGGTAGTCTCGGAAAGTGGCTTATTACATCTTTTTGTGACCGATGAAATGGGTTGTGAGGCTGAAAACAGTATTGAACTAACTATACTCGAAGAGTTATCCTTATCGGTAATAGTTGAAGATGCTTCTTGTTTTGGTGGAATAGGAAGTGCCGATTTTGAATGGAGTGGTGGATCTGGGTCAGGCCATGTTTTTTCTCTAGACGGTAGCAGTCTATTACCTGGAGACTATACGGTGACTGTTACAGATGATGCTGGTTGCATGGCAGAGGCTGACTTTACCATTTTGGAAGGCGAACCTTTTGAACCCTACATAGACGGGGAACTTGCATTTTGTGATGGAGCTGAAACTATTTTATCTTCTACGGATAACTATGAGAGTTATACTTGGATTTTGGATAATGAAGAGATAGGCACTGCTTCCTCTATTATTGTTGACAAGCCTGGAGAACTGATTTTAGTAGTTGAGGATACCGAAGGCTGCCTTGGTGAATCTATCGTGCTTCTTACAAAATACGATGCTATAGAAATAGATGTGGCAGTCATGGACGCGCTTTGTAATGGTTCAGTGGGTAGCGCCAACTTTGTGGCTAGCGGAGGTTTGGGTGAGGGGTATATATATTCTATGGATGGTATGGAATTATTGGCTGGAGAATATACCCTTTTGGTTACAGATGGTGCTGGATGCACAGGAAGTACTGTGTTTGAAATTAGTGAGCCGGGAGAAATAGATGTTGTCATTTTAGGTGAGACCATTATTTGCTATGGTGAAGGGACGACTTTAGAAGTTGACGGCAGTTACGATAGTTATCATTGGCATTTAGATGGTGAGTTGATTGGAATGGCTTCTTCGCTTGCGCTTGATAAAGCAGGGGAGATATATCTAGAAGTATTCGACGATAATGGCTGTAGTGGTGAGGCAATAATTATGGTAGAGGTATTAGAACCTTTAGAGATAGATGTTGAGACGGAGGATGCTATTTGTTTTGGGGGTTTGGGTAGCGCCAACTTTTCTACGACTGGCGGTACTGGGGGAGGGTATAGTTACTCTATAGATGGAACTGCATTGGAAGCAGGAGAATATACAGTCATAGTTACGGATGAAATGGGTTGTACGGGTTCCCTCAGTTTTGAAATAGAACAAGCTTCGATTTTTGAGCCCTTAATTATGGGTGATAACTATATATGTGCAGGCGAACAAATTACTTTGTCGTCCGCTGAAAATTATGAAAGTTATGAATGGAGCTTAAATGGCGAAGTGATTGGTCAAGATCCATCAATTGAGATTTCTAGCGGAGGCGAAATATCCTTGACAGTAATTGATAGTAATGGTTGTGAAGGAGGATCAGAGATCTTTGTGGATACTATTGCCCCTATCAGTGTAATGGTAGAAACAGTCGATGCCTTGTGTTTTGGCGATTTTGGAAGTGCCAACTTTATTGCCAGTGGTGGTTCAGGCCAGGGATTTAGTTTTTCTATGGATGGTGATGCATTAGAAGCAGGCATGTATTCCGTTACAGCGACAGATGATTTAGGTTGTATGGGAACGGCTAGCTTTGACATTGGACAAGCTGAAGCTATACAAATCTCTCTTGTAGGTGGTGATATTGTAGTGGAAGGTGGCACACCTCCCTATGAGATAGCATCCGATACATTAGACAATGAAATCTTAGTTACTGTCATAGATAGTAATGGATGTATAGGTACCGTGGAATTTGTGTATTCTGAAGTGGGTGAAATAGGTTTAAAAAATCAAATAAAATTATTTCCAAACCCAACACAAGACAAAATTTCAATAATATATGGATCTATAAAAATGGAAGTTTCTTCCATTCGTTTATATGATGCCACAGGAAAGTGGATAAAGACAATAGGCCCTGTTAGTGAATTACATCTTGGTCATTATGAACAAGGCATGTATATGTTGCAGTTTATCAGCCATTCAGGTCAGCAAGCTGTATTTAGCATAGTTGTTTTGTAAGTCGATATTTACAAGGGTTATGTAAGGATTACAAAAAATCGCACGTAAGCATTTGGCTGGTAAGAGAAACAGTGTAAGAATAACCAGAAAATAAAGGTGGAAGTCTGAACCTAAATCGCTACTGAAGCAGTCAGCGTACTCACATCTGGGTGATCACTTCCCCCTTCTTTTTCAATGGTGATATTCAAAGACTCTGCATTATCTAAATACGCCATTGGGATGGCTTCAATGCTTGCTTCTTTATAATCAAAAATGCCAAGATTCAACATTTCACCTTCTACGTCTGCCCAAAGCTGATAGGTTTTATTTGCAGGAATGTTTGGAAGATTTGCCACCTTGAGTTGGCAGGCTTTTTTAGTCTCATTCCAATAAATAATGACACCACTTTCAGGTGCATTAGCAGTGCCTTTTAAAAACATAGGCACGGTATTATTATCATTAATAAAAGCCATCCGTTGACGGGTCCGATTGCATTCTTCTTTTAAAAGACTCAATTCATTTTGGATGATTTCATTTGTTTCGGAAATCGAATTAATTTTTTGTTGTTGGTATACCCAACTGCAAGCAAAGCCTAGCAAAAGACATGCAGCCCAGGATATCCAAGAAGAAGCTATTTTTTTTGATGCAGGTCTTGCTGCGCTAGAATAAGGTTTATTCAGGATTTTGGATTTTACACTTTGTGGAATGTCTTGTTTGTTTTCTAAAGCTAAGCGCTCTAGACTTTCTTCCAATTCCATTAGTGTATCTCTGACTTCGTTTGATTGTGATCGCCAAGAAATCACTTTCTGTCTTTCCAAGTCTGAGACATCTCCTAAAACGAAACGTTCCAAAAGATCAGATTCTAATATGTCTTTGATCTCTTTTTTCATGCGCTTATATCCACCTTGGCTAATGCTGTAAGAATTGCGGTAGCCACCCCAAAATCATACAATTTTCTTAATTCTCGCAAGCCTATTTTTACCCGACTCTTAATAGTACCCAGAGGAATATTCATGTCTTTACTGAGTTCTGCTTGTGTATACCCCTCAAAGTACAGTTTGCTTATTATAAGGGCATATTTATTATCTAGCCGAGTAAGCATTCCTTTTATGTCTAAAGCCTCTTGTCGTAGCATAGGATTCGATCCGTTATCTAGATATACCAGTTTTTCATCCGATTGGATTTTTGAGCGCTGAATATTTGCTTTACTATTCCTTTTGTTGATAGCTAGATTGCGAGCAATGGTGGCCATCCATGTAAATAATCTTCCATAGGCAGGATCATAAGTGCTGCCTTTTTCCCAAACTTTTACAAAGGTGTCTTGGAGTACTTCATTGGCATCTTCTGTGTTACTGACTATACGAACAATGATACCATACAATGCTTCAGCATAGTGAGTATAAATGGTAGCGATACAAGATTCGTCTTGTTTGCGAAGTTGTTCACATAAGATAGTATATGCTTTATCCGTAAGCATATGTTTCAAACGGTGATCTTGCTAAAAGGTTGAAAAAAAATAAAAAAAAGTAAGGACTAAAAAATCCAAGTGGAGATTTTTCCTGTACATCCAATTGAAATCTTTTTTAAACAACCTTAAAAATTACAGAAATGAAAAAATTAGTTTCATTATTCGTTTTGGCTTTGACTTTATTTTCTCAAACAGCCACAGCACAGTGTGGCAGCCATAAAAAATCTAGCCAAGTAAAATCCTATTCAGCGCACAAGCAAGACATTGTAGATATTGCGGCTGGTGCCGAGGATTTTAGTACTCTTGTAGCTGCCGTAACAGCCGCTGATTTAGTTTCTACATTAAAAACGGATGGTCCTTTTACTGTCTTTGCACCGAGCAATGCCGCTTTTGCCAAATTGCCGGAAGGGACGGTTGCGTCTTTATTGGAACCTAGTGCTAAAAGTACATTGACTGGCATTCTGACTTATCATGTAGTTGCAGCAGAAATTTCTGCGGAAACATTGGTCAATGCGATTAACGCCGCAGGAGGGGAATTTGTAATAAAGACTGTAAATGGTAAAAAACTAAAGGCCATGATCATGAATGGAAATCCAGTTTTAATGGATACCAAGGGTAATAAATCTTTTATTACACAAACCGATATCAAAGGTTCGAATGGTGTAATTCATAGTATTGATAGTGTTGTCATGCCATAGACTTTGAACATTATAAACTGTCAATGATTAATTAAAAAAAGGAACGATTATGATACACTCAATAATCTTAGTAAGTCTAGCAGTACTCTTTCCAAACCAAGGAGGCCCATCAAATTTCTATATCAAAAAAATGTATGGTATTGAACAATGTAGAATCCAATCTGGCACCAAGGTCAAAAATGGAAAAACCATACTCCAATCTCAAAGTAGTTATACATTTGATGAAGCGGGAAGAGAAAAGAGATGGACATATACGGATGACAAAGGCCAAATGATTTATGCCAATGAATCAGTATATGGAGAAGATGGTAAACGCATAAAATATATGCATTACGATGCTAGCGGGACCCTAGACTCATATTACCAGTTTGAGTATGACGAAAAAGGCTTTGAAAGCGCTATGAAGCATACCAGCTTGGATGGAGAAATTCTGGATATGTGGCTATACACAACTGATGAAGCAGGAAAAATACTAAGAGAGGATAGGAAAGATCCAGATGGAAGCTTGCGAAGCTATGTTCTATACTCGTATGATGAAAATGGAAATCAGGTACGAAAAGATTTCTATTCGCCTTCCGATGAGCTGTACTGCTATTATCTAAGTGAATACGATCAGGAAGATAAAGAAACCTCCTTTGCCAGATATACAAATACGGGAGAGGAGCAATGGAAATATACCTTCGACTACTCCTGTGAATAATTTTAAATAAGTGGATTGTTGTGCCTGCATTTTTTATGCAGGCTTTTTTTTTTGTTTACAAACTGACAATATTAGCTTGCTTCAACACATAACAAATCAGAAAGGTGACACCTACACAAGTACAAATAGTACCATTCCAGAAGTATAATCTGGATGACCAGAGATTCCACATTTTCTCACCATACTCCTCTTTCAAATGAGCACCCATATACCGCCAAAAAAGGTAGGTTGAAAGTAGAAAAACAGGGACTGCAACAAACCATACATTTATCATCTCTTCAACTTTTATATTGTACTTAATATACGAACATTTTAATAAGAATGCTTGAATTTTAATAGGGATGCCGCATTGGTATGGGGGTACTAATGGTATTAAATGGATACCTTAAAAAAAAAATAGTCTACATTCAAGCGTTTTTGACTTCTCAATCATTAGAGAATTGTAAACGGTCGTAGATGACCCATTTGTAGAAAAATCAATTAGTTCAAATTTCATTAAAAAGTAAAGTATGAAAACGAAAATTCTAAACCTCAAAAAAGGAGCGCTGTATACATTAGTTATATTCCTTTTTGCAAGCTGTAGCAACTTTGATACTACCAATGTGACAGATAATCCAGAAGTGTTACCTATAGTCGATGCATGGATTTGTGATATGCAATCTTTAGAAGAAGATGGATGGCGCTATGAATTATATATGCGATCCAATGGTAATTATGTTGCTGTTTCGGATACTCGAATAACCAAAGTGACAAAAGACGGCTTTTTAGAGTCCATGATCCTTATGAGCTTCGATGATGATGACGTAGATATCATGCGAGTGTATAATGACAAAATCTACAGATTTCATTACAACAATGATTTTCAAGTGTTTGACCCAACAGAACCATTGAAACTTCAAGTTTATGATTTTGATTTTAACTTATTGAGTGAGCAAATTTTAGATTCGAATGGACTTATTTATGATGTAGAGATTGAAAATGACGACACCTTTGGTATGCTCGTATATGACCCTGATGAGAATACTATGACCTTGAAGAAGATTCATCGTACGGATGGCTTATTAGCTGATATAGACTTAAGTACTTCCGGTACGAGTCCTACTAATTTGCATATTGTAGATAATGGATTGTATATGTGTACGGCTAGTTCGAATAAGAACAACTTCTTTATGCTTGACAATAATCTTAATATACTATGGGCCAAAGAATTTAATGATTATACCATTAATGATGCAAACTATATCGATGGACAGGGTATATATATTTCAGGCAGAGTGACACCTTTTGCTGATCCTGAAAGACCAACATATGTAGCTCTTATTGATTTTGATGGCAATGAAATTAATTCAGTAAGATATGATCCTGGGGAACGATGGGGGCCATATATGCAGGTAAATGATGATAAGATCTGTCTTACGCAAACGGAACCAGAAAGCGGTATTAATATGCTCATGACCATTTTGGATTATAACTTGAATATCGAAAGTACCCTAGAGATTCCTGGTAATATTGTTCAGAGTGATATTATCGTAAACGAGTTGGGAAGTTTTTCATTTGTTTATGGCAATGCTATCGACCCTGATGATCCTGATTTCTTTCCAGAAGTAAATAATCGAATATTCAAATTCGATACGAGTTATGAATTACCATCAATGGTAATTGTTCAGTAAATAGTATCACTAGTCATACAATCATAGTAAGGCTGGTAGTTAAAAAAGCTTGACAAATAAAACCAACATAAAACGATTGTTAGATGGCTGCAAAAAGCAGGATTGGGCAGCTCAAAAAGAGCTGTACCTGCTTTTTGCAGACGATATGATGTCTATTGCTATCCGATATGCAAAGGATCTTCCATCAGCAAAAGATTTAGTTCAAGATACTTTTTTGACCTTTTTCAATAAGATCGATATGTACGATCCATCTAAAGGAGCCCTGGGTGCTTGGTTACGAAGGGTGCTGATCAATAAATACTTTGCGGAGTACAGAAAAGGACAGCGATTATTATATCCAGAAGATGCGGTTTTGCCTGATCAGGAAACGGATTTGCCTTCTGCTATTGATACACTAGAAGCAGAAGACATTTTGGGGCTATTAAAAGAGTTACCCGAGGGTTGCCGTATCATATTTAATCTCAAAGTGGTGGAAGGGTATAACCATAATGAAATCGGTGACATGCTCAAGATTACAGCTAGTGCTTCGCGTTCACAATTGACTAGAGCAAAGAAGCTATTGCGCCGTATGATCAACGAAAGGGGCCTGTATTCTAATGAAGTAAACAAACAATATCGATCAAAACCTATGTAATTGCTGGTTCAAGAAAATGTAAGGGAATGGAAGATCATTTTAAAAATAAATTACGGAATCATAAAGTCGACTGGGACAAGGAAGCCCTCTTACCACATTTGCAGCGAGAGTTGAGTAAGAGCAAAAGCAGTTTTGGATGGCGATGGCTTTGGTTGCTTCCTATATTACTTATGGGTACTTGTTGGGGATGGCAAACCTTCTCTAATCAAGAAGGGGTCAAAAATAATATGCCAGCTTTTACAGAAAATTATAGTGAGGCTCACAAAGATGAACAGCCTTTACTGGAGGACATTGGACAACAAAAAACACAGGATGCCAATAATGAAAAGAATCCTCTTGCTAGTAATGCACAAAGTGAAAACACAAAAGAAGACGTAGCAATACCCACACCTGTCTTAGAGGAAAAGACAGCAACAAGAAATAATAAAATAGCTAGGGTAGAAAGTAAAAAACAAGACCAGCCGCTCACTAAACGTTTATTTTCTAGTAGGACTATGACGCAACAGCCTGAGGTATCATTTACAACTCAGGATGCAAAAATGAATATTGATTCGAAGGGCATTGGACAACATTCAGCTAGATCAGGACATAGCACAATTACTGGAATTTTAGCTAGTGATGCTAACGTTTCAAATAATGGCGCTGCGTTTTCTAGCTTAGATATTGGATGCTTGGATCATGTAGAGTACTCATTATTCGACGTGCCTTTATTTACTATCCAAACGTCATTACCTGCATTGGATAGTGTTGAGAAAGTGATTTCGGAAATTCCGAATTGGCAGCCTTTTGTGGATGTGGGAACTGAGCTGGCGTGGACATTTAGAACACGTAATTATCTAACGGAAAATACCGAGTATATTAATAGACTGCGAAGTAATGAGGAAACAGAAACGCCACTAACTTGGTGGCACCTGCATGCAAATGCGGGCCTGATGCATAAGAATACATGGTCCCTTCAAACGGGTTTTCAGTATGACCAAATTCGTGAAGTATTTAATTATTCCGAGACCAAAATCTTTGAAACGGAAAACGAGGATATCCGCTATTTTATAGTCGATGGCCCAGATACTACTTTTGTATTTGATACGATTACCGTTACTCGGATTGCGGAACGGCAGGTGCGTCATTATAATACTCACCACTTATTTTCTATCCCATTAGAACTAGGATATCGCTTTGAAATCAATGCCTTTAGGTTTGAGGCCCAAGCAGGACTGAGCTATAGCTTCTTCCATAATTATAATGGCAAACGCAATTTTGTTTTTGAAAGTGGAGGAAATGAAATTATTGAAAATGCGCTTGAGTTCGCATTTGAGCTAAAGGATAGAATTGGCTATAAATTGGGTTTGGGAATGGTGTACCCTGTCTTCGACAAAAATGAGCTTTTTGTTACGGCTACGTACCGCAGAAGCCCGACCTTGAGTATCAGGGTCATTGATCAGCGTTATAATGCGCTTGCTTTAGGGGTAGGCCTAAGGTTGCCATTAGGTCAGTAGTGACTGGAGACTACGTTGAGCACTATCTTCTTATACCTTAGGATCCTTCCGCAATATCTTTTCCATTTTGCGGCCTTTAGCTAATTCATCAACCAGTTTATCCATGTAACGCACTTGTTTATACACAGCAAATTCGTCTGCTATATTTTCAATTCGATAGCCACAAATTACGCCGGTGATAAGCGGTGCATTAGGGTGTAAAGTAGCCTTTTCAAACAGTGTTTTGAAGGTCGCTTCTTCTTTGACTAATTGGATAATTTCCTTCTCTTTTAAGCCAGTAAGCCATTCTAAGACTTCGTGTAGCTCTTCTTTTGTCCGTCCTTTTTTTTCGACTTTAGTCACGTAATGTGGATAGACGGAAGCAAAGGTCATATTGGCTACTTGTTCATTTTTTTCCGCAGTTACTTCCATGGTAATAATTTAGTGGATTCTAAAATAAGGAATGCCCTTGAGAATTAAAATGAGCTAGTATACTTTGGGCGATACCCAGACGCAGGCGGTCTGGGTCGGTCCGTCCGTGACTTTGGTCCTTCGGACTCGCTCGCCAAACGAGCGATCACTACCACACCTATCGCGAATATCAATGTAGTATATTCAAATGATTTCTTTACCGAAATGTAATGCATTAAAATCAAAAGACAGCGAAGTGTGGAAATGAAACAACAAATAGGTAATAGCAATTCAGTTTGCTGATTTAGCTGACAGATATTTTCTTTGGGATTCGTATCGTAAATATGCTCCCGGCACCGCGTGCACTTTGAAGACTAATAGTGCCATTATGCTTTTCAATCACCTTCTTACAGATGGATAAACCAATACCAGTTCCTTTGAAATCTTCTTGCGTATGCAATCTTTTAAATATACCAAAGATCTTAGCTTGTTGATCTTTGTGTATACCTATGCCATTATCCTTAAAATGGAAAGCATGAACATCTAATTCATTACCATAACTGATGTGTAAGACTGGGCGAGTATCGTTTTGAACAAACTTTATTCCATTAGCAATTAGATTTTGGAAGACTAGGTGGAGTAAATTTTTATCAGCTATAATAGAATCCGGTAATTCCTCAATCACTATTTCCGCGTTTTTACTTTGAATTTGTGGAGCCAAATCCTCTACCGCGCTATCAATAATTGAGCTAGGATTAAAAGTAGTTAGACTCAATTTTTCATTATTGATACTTGAAAAATTGAGCAAGTTTTCTGTCGTGTCCTGCATGCGCTCAGCAGAATCTAATATGTATTGAAAATAGCTTTTCTCATCTTCATCCATTTTCTCATCCAATAGCTGATGTAAAAGACCAGAAAAATTTAAAATATTTTGTGTTGGCGATCTCAGATCATGAGCAGCAAGATAGGCGTATTGCTCTAGCATTTCATTGGATTCTTCTAAGGCTTTGTTTTTATCGTTCAGATTAGAACTGATTTTTCGAAAGACAAAATTGATCTCATAGTATACCATAAATAGAGAAAACAGGGCAAAGAGCAATTCTATCCATACAACTACATTCAGTTTCCATTGGGATAACCTTTCAATCTTAAATACGATAGCATTCATATTTGCTAAGAATTCATCTTGATGAAGTCTAAACGCTTCTAAATGTGCTTCCGTAAATTGCGAACTTGGTATTGTTATGAATGATTTAGATTTTGCTATTACTGGACTAAGCGCATTTAAATCATTGTAAATCTCATTATTTGAGGCGAATGAAAAAATGTGGGGTCCATGTCTTTGTATCAGATCTATATGCGCGTCTTCCCAAACCTTATGTAAATTTTTAGCGGCATTGCTTGTACGCTCGCTGGCCGAACTTTCAGATGCATTGTAGATGTTGACTAGGCGCTGACTGATCATTCGTTGCTTTCCGGCTACATTGATCGTTTCAGAGTCACTCCTTTTTTGATATAACCAATATTGAATAAATATTTGGTTTGCAATAATCAATAGTACGGTGACTAGTATTACCCTGAAGTAGATGCTGTTATTTTGCCTCAACTATCTTAGGTATTATTTATTTTCCTTTGCTGCTTCTAGCTCTTTATGTAAACCATGAAGCGCCTCTTTTGTCAATGGCTTATTAATAAGCTTGTGTACAATTGCCATTTCTTCAGCTTTTTTAAGGTCCTTAGTTAAGAAAGAGGTTGTAAGCATTATGATGACGGGCGAACTAGTAATCCCTAATTCTTTGAATTTGTCAAGAAACTCCCAACCGGTCATCTCTGGCATATTGATATCTAAAAAAATAGCATCAGGAAATCTAGGCTCCGTTTTTTCTGTGAGATCTATGAAGTATTGTAAGGCTTCTACAGGGGAGGTAAAAAATATAGATTCGTGAGTAATGTCTGCCTTCTTTGTAATAATTTGGTGAAAAACATTTGTGGGTTTATCGTCATCAATGAAGACAAGAAGCTGGAATTTTTCCATGGAGTTGATTACTTACTTTTATTACTTATAAATGAAACGCAGAAAATGGATTAAGCACTTGATCCGAAACCTGAACTAATACCCTTTGCCTGCGAATATCCTGATATACAATATGCAATTCAAACAAATAACAAGAATACAAAGTATTCGATTTTTCATTATTGAATACCAAATCTTTATACCATTCTTTGATAAAAAGTGTTATCGATTTTCGTAATGTATATTAAAATGACACAAGATTAATGTCCCTCCCTTATAAGGATATGATCTTATTACGATTTAATCATAGCAACTAAATAAAGAGCTAAAGGGATAGCTAGATTGGTGATACTTTATTTTACCTTTTATAGGCAG
>JAHDDO010000064.1 GCA_020629315.1 Saprospiraceae bacterium
TTTTTACAAAAAGAGCATAATAATGTCCTATTAATGCGCACAAAACATATTATAATTATTATTAATATGTTATATTAGTGTAGCTTTTAAAAGGACCTTATTATGAAAATTAGATTCGGTGTGCTCATTGGAGCGCTGCTATGTACTATCGTTTCATGTTCTGAATATGAATCCACAGACTTTGATCTCATCTTTGCGATAGAGCATGTTACGGGCATGTCAAAAGAACGTTTGATCTTGCCTTATGCCCACGAATTAGATAAAATTCCGCAAGATCCAAATAACCCACTCACAATAGAGAAGGTAGCTTTAGGTAAATTCTTGTTTCATGAGCCTGGTTTGGCCAGCGAAGCTGAAATGGAGCATAGTTTAAATACCTATTCATGTGCCTCTTGTCATCATGCCGCAGCAGGTTTTGGCTCAGGGAATAGACAGGGGATTGGAGAAGGAGGCATAGGATTTGGAACCGGTGGCGAAATGCGGGAAGCAGATCTACTGATGTATACACCTGAGGATTTGGATGTACAACCCATCCGTACCCCTTCTGTTTTGAATAGTGCATTTACCTCTAACACTCTTTGGAATGGTCAGTTTGGCGCTACCGGTGTTAATGAAGGTACTGAAGATCAATGGACATCGGGAACACCGAAAGCCAGAAATAAATTGGGTTTTGAAGGTGTAGAAACACAAGCTATTGCAGGCTTAGATGTACATAGATTAGCTTTTAACACCTATACATTAATGAATCATCCGGAATACATTCCACTGTTTGATAAAGCTTTTAGCGAAGTGGATCCTGAAGATAGATATACAGATATCACCGCTGGTTTAGCCATTGCTGCTTATGAACGAACTATTACAGCAGCAGAAGCGCCTTTTCAACAGTGGCTACGAGGGGATCTAGGGAGTATGACAGCAGCGGAGAAAAGAGGTGCTATTTTATTTTTTGGAAAAGCAGAATGCTATCAGTGTCATAAAGGGCCATCATTAAGTGCTAATGAATTTCATGCCTTGGGTATGGACGATCTTGAAGGTGGAAATGTATTTGTACATGACTTAGATGATGAAGTGCGACTAGGTAGAGGTGGGTTTACCAAGAATCCAGACGATAATTATAAGTTCAAAGTACCTCAATTATACAACTTGAGAGATGTTCGATTCTTCGGTCATGGCGCATCGTTTACTAGTATGCAGGATTTATTGATCTATAAGAATAATGCCATTAAACAAAATGAATGGGTCCCTCACAGTGCATTAGCTGATGAATTTATGCCTTTGATGCTAGACGAGCAAGAGCTGAAGGACTTGGAAAGCTTTATTTTGAATGCACTTTATGATCCAAATCTAAACCGTGTATTGCCTAGTGAATTACCGAGCGGGATGTGTTTTCCTAATAATGATTTAGTTTCTCAAGAAGATTTAGGTTGCGGGGAATAATAATTAGCGTAAACGATCCATCGATTTCACTAAGTTCTCATCTTTCCGAGTAAATCTAGCAGCAAGAATAGCCAGTACTATACCAAGAATAGGCAGGTACATACCGACTCCTTGTGAAGCATTTGCAGCTTCAAAAGCGGCTTTTTCGCCTACGAAAAATAGATAATAGGCAAAACCCATAAGGGCTAAGGCTACACTGGCTACCACATAACTTAATCTAATTTGTAAAGGACGATTCCGAAACAAGAATATTACAGCTAAGGCCAAAATACCACCAAGACAACATAAGATTAATAGAGCTATATTATCATGGATGTTGAATATGCCATCTTGTAAGATGGTTTCACCGGTCTTATCACTCGATGCAAATGGAAGGGCAAACTGACTAAAGAAGCTACCGCTGGCCAGTAAAAGAAATATACTCTGAATTCGTTGAATCATTTTCAAGTATTTTTGGAATGAGGCAAATGTACAAATTCGTCGGAATATGTTGAGTTACTGGGAAAAAGACCAATGGACTAATACACATGATATCGTTATCATAGGAGCAGGTATTGTAGGGCTGCAAACAGCTATTCAATTGCGCAAAAGTCAGCCGGATGCTTCTATACTTATCCTGGAAAGAGGTAGACTGCCTAGCGGTGCTAGCACAAAAAATGCAGGCTTTGCTTGCTTTGGAAGTATAGGTGAAATTAAAGCGGATATGCAAGCCATGGGCGAAAAAGCAAGCATGGATTTATTGATCCAGCGATTTGAAGGTTTGGAAGCTTTAAAATCTACTATTGGTGAAGAATCCATGGATTATCAAGCTTGTGGTTCTTATGAGGTCTTCGATATAAATGAAGCCAGGCATTTTCAGGCATGTATGGATACCATTGAAGAAATGAATTCAAAGGTTGAAAAGGCCATTGGACTACAAAAATCCTTCTCCTTAGCACAGCCAAATTTTGGATTTTTACCTGGTATTAACTATATCAAAAATAACTTCGAGGGTGCTATTCACCCTGGGAAAATGATGAAGGCCTTAATCCGAAAAGCGTATGAATTAGAGATCAGTATCTTATGGAATACCAGCCTAGATAAATGGACGAGAAAGGATGAAGGCTGGGTGTTAGAGACCTCAATCGGTCAAATACCCACAAAAAATATAGTACTATGTACGAATGCCTTTGCGAAAGAATTAATACCCTCCTTAGAGATACAAGCTTATCGGAACCAAGTGTACCTAACTACGGAACTCCCTACGCTTAGTTGGAATACGACCTTTCATGCGCAGGGAGGCTACATCTATTTCAGGAATATTGGTAAGCGAATCTTAATTGGGGGAGCTCGACACAAATTTATGAAGGATGAAAGCACTACAGAATTTGGAACTACAGGACAGGTAAAAGACTATCTAAAGCGATACTTGGAAGAACAAATATTAGGTCATCCTATCACATTTGACCATGAGTGGTCTGGCATTCTCTCTGGTGGTGCCGATAAAAAAGTGCTAATCGAAAATCCTGAAAAAGGGCTCTATTACGGTGTTAGGCTCGGCGGTATGGGCATTGCGATTGGCTCGTGGGTAGGTAAAGAATTGGCACATCTTGTATCTTCGCAACACTAAAGCTAGGAATCTCGTTCTGTCTGCAGTTATGCGTATAATAAAAGCTTGCATATTACTATTACTTGGGTTTCAGGCCATCGGTCAAGAAGCAGATACAAGCTATTCGCAAATTAAGATCTTGTATTCCGAAACATTTATTAGTGACGCATCAGGAGATGAGGACATCCAATATTATAAAGGTGATGTAAAGATTTTTCACGACAGTAGTTTTATGTTTTGTGATACGGCGGTAACCCGCTTGAATATTTTGGATGCAACGGATAACATTATTTTAATTAGACAAGACACCCTTCAGGTTTTTGGAGATAGTTTGCATTACGATGGGAATCGATCGTATGCTGAATTATATGGAGAGGTAGCCTTACTCAACGGGAAACAAAAGCTTTTCTCAGACGCGCTGTATTATGATATTGAAAATGAGCGAGTCTCTTATCGGGATACGGCATTGATGCAAAGTGAGCGAGCCCAATTAAGTAGTCTGACGGGTTTTTACGATTTAGAAGCTGATAAGGCTCATTTTTTTGGAGAGGTGGTGGTTATAGATTCCAACCTTACACTGCGATGTGATACCCTCCTATATGACGCCGCAATCAAACGTGCTTTTTTCGAAGGACCCAGTTATATTACGCAAGGAGACAACAAAATATATTGCGAAGGTGGATACTATGAGACCGAAAGTGGTAATGCCTATTTTGAGAAGAATACAAGATTTTATGGCGACTCGTTGGATAGTAAAGCTGATTTTATAGAGTATGATCGCTTAGCCGGAAAAATGATATTAACAGGTAATGCGGAAGTCCAAGATAATGAGTCATTTGCTCGAGCACAACGTATCGAATACTTGGAAAAGGACAGTTCGATTATTATGGAAGGGGATGGGTACTATAAAGATGATGATGGGGAAGTCTATGGTGATTACATCTATTTCAATAACGAAAAGGGCGAACTGATCATAACCGGAAATGGCTCTTTATATCGAGATGAAATTAGTTTGTCGGGAGACAGCATTTACTATGATGTTACTAAAGAAGCGGGCTCATCTTACGGCAATGTGATCTTCGAAGATACATTGGAGCAACGCTTGTTATACAGTGATTTTTTACTACAAGATTCATTGGGTAATACAACAGCATATAACAAAGAAGGCCGACCCTATATTGAAGAGCAAGGAGATGCCGACACCTTATTTTTAGCAGCAGATAGCCTGTACTTACAGCAAAACGAACAGGATTCTGTGGATAGGATGCGAGCCTATAATGCCGTAAAAATGTACAGTAAGGGCTTTCAAGGTGTAGCTGATTCTTTAGAATATGATACGGTGGATTCGCTCATTTGGTTTTTTGGCAATCCCATCTTATGGGCAGATACAACGCAGTTTACGGCCGATACTATTATAGTTAAAACAGGGGATGAGGGCATCGAGGAGGTTTTTTTGCGGTCCAATGCCATGATCGGTAATAAACTCGGTGAACGGTTTTATGACCAAATTAAGGGTAAGAATATCCACGCGGTTATTGATAGCCAAGATATAGAATGGATGGAAGTAAAGGGTAATGCTGAGGTTATTTACATGCTTCGGGATGATGGAGGCGCCTTTATTGGTGCTAATAAAACAGTCTGTAGCTATATTGAATTTTTCTTTGACTCAGGAGAACTGAAAGACATTAAATTTCATGCTAATCCTACATCAAATATGGTCCCTGTCAATCAGGCTAGTCAAGCAGAATTATACTTATCGGGATTCATATGGGAGGCTAATAAACGACCGATCTCTTTAGATGATATTTTGAATGTGAAAATGGAAGAGATACCCGTGCAAGAATCTGATGAAAGTGATACTTTTGAAGAGGATGTAAATCAAGTGTTGGAAAAGCTAAAATATGTACCTAAGTAGAGCGCTCGTATATCTCATTTTTTTCTCTGGTTTTTCAATGTCACTTCTAGCCAATGAATCACCTTCTGCTGCTTTTCAACAAGCTTTCGAATGGCAGCAAAAAGGGAAATTGGATAAGGCTATACCGGCTTATGAAGATATTATTCTGGATGGTTTTTCTAGCCCGGAACTATTCTTAAATCTAGGTAATGCTTACGCAGTTGCTGGGAATATGGGCAGAGCAGTACTCAATTTCGAAAAAGGATTAGTCTTGAATGCCAATCATAGAGGTTTGCTGACAAGCCTAGAAACGGCTAAAGGGGAAATAGACTCCGAGATATTTGAGGTGCAAGCTTTTTGGCCGATTCGGGTGTGGCGACAATTGTGTACCAGCCTATCACCCAATACTTGGGGCATACTTCATATCTTTTCCTTGCTTGCCATAGTACTCGTTTGGGCGGGTAATAGTTTTAGGAAATGGTCTTGGCCTGAACCCAAATACAAAAAGATCTTTTATGGTTTGATAGGCCTTTCTTTATTACTGGGCTTGATATTATGGTCCTCGATTGGCTATACACAGACAGAAACCTATGCTATCGTCCAAAAGAATGTCCAACTGATGTCAGGGCCTGATGAAAGAAGTGAGGCCGGCGCCAATATCGCTCCAGGAGAAAAAGTTAAAGTGTTGGACACCTTTGACGAATGGAAAAAGGTCGAACTGTTGAATCAAGAAGAAGGATTCATTCTGAGTAGTTCATTGGGTATTATCTGAGCACTAACATATGTCTATCAAAGCAGTCATTTTCGATATTGACGGTACCTTAGCAGACTCTAAAAAAGCGGAGGACGAATGCTTTATTTCGGCCTTTCATAACGTCTTTGGGATAGATTTACAAGGCATTAATTGGGAAACGATTCAACATGTGACCGATTGGGGTATCACTGAAGAAATAGTGTTAGCGGAAAGAGGAAGACTACCTTTAGATAGTGAATATGAAGCCCTGAAAAGCGCTTTTATTGGAAATTGGGAAAAAGAAATTGTCAATAATCCATCAAGTCTAGTCGAAGTATCGGGTGCGGTATCTTTTTTCAATAGACTCTCTTTGGATGATAACTATAAAATAGGATTAGCTACCGGTTCATGGAAAGTTAGCGCTCTACTTAAGCTCAATACCATCGGCATAGATCCAGCACCCTATGTTTTCTCGCATTCGGATCACTATAAATCAAGAGAAGATATTATGCGCCGATCAATATCCATTCTAACAGGGGCCGATGCAATAAACCACACAGAAGTCATCTACTTTGGGGATGGTTTGTGGGATCTACAAGCGTGTAGAAACCTCGGGGTTTCTTTTATAGGTATCGATATTTTGCAAGATGGACGGCTTATTGAAAAAGGGGCTAAACATGTATTTCGAAACTTTGAAAATGTGGATGACATTCTTCAACTTTTATAAATAAGTAGCTCAAGGAGATAAATTAGCACACCTTAGATTTTTTTTCTGGCTACCCAACCTATGCCACTAGATGATCGTCATAGAAATATAAAAACTAGTCGATCATGCAAAACAAACTTCTTCTATTAGTACTAAGCTGCTTACTATTTATTTTTTCTTCATGCTCTAAGGATGAGCGAGTAGATAACAGTGAGCCAGGCTTAACCGCAGATGGTGCTTTTGAAAGTTCCTCTGGGGGCTCATCGTCCTCTTCTTCTTCATCGGGCAGTTCTGGAAATGGAAGTACCGAAGGCCAAGAAGGATTAATCACAGCTGGTGAATGGAATGACTTAGACAATTGGTTATACTGGACCACACTTAATCAACGGGAAGAATACAAAGAACTAAAGAGTTATTGGGGCTTATTTCCTGAACGCCGAATCTCGGTTTTAGTACGAGATTTTAGTGGTTCACCAATGGCAGCTGTGAAGGTTCGATTATTAGATAATGGCCTATCCGTTTTTGAGGCTATGTCGGACAATTTTGGAAAAGCTGAATTATTTCTCTACCCTAAATCTTCAGAAGGGAGTTGGGATCTAGAAACTATTAAAGTGGAAGTAGAAGGCTACCCTGAGCTTGTGGATGTTCAGTTTAATGAAGAGGGGCTTATGGTCTTCGATCTAGCTATACCTGAACCTAGTAATACTAAAGTTCAACTAAATTTCATTGTTGATGCAACCGGTTCTATGGGTGACGAATTGGAATTTTTAAAGAGTGATCTCCAAGATGTTATCCAACGAGTGGAATCCGGAAACCCCTCACTTGACTTTTTTACTTCTACTGTTTTTTATAGAGACACAGGCGACGAATACCTTACTCGAGCTTCTCAGTTTACAGACGACATTACCGAAACTCGAAATTTTATTGAAGCGCAAAGCGCTGGTGGTGGTGGTGATTATCCTGAGGCTGTTCATAGCGGTCTAGCGGAATCACTTGACCAATTAGATTGGGATCCCAGTGCCTATACTAAAATGGCCTTCTTGATACTAGACGCACCTCCTCATTACGACCCAGCTGTGGTTTCTTCACTACAGAACAGTATCCTGGAGGCAGCTTCTAAAGGCATTAAGTTGATTCCCATTACAGCGAGTGGCATTAATATAGAAACGGAATTTCTAATGCGCTTTTTCTCTATCCTTACCAATGGAACGTATGTATTTATTACAGATGATAGCGGCATTGGAAACGACCATTTAGAACCCACAGTAGGGGATTTCGAGGTAGAATTCCTTAATGATCTTATGGTACGCTTGATAAATAAGTATACCGAATAAGCAATACGCTGGCCTTATTATTTTGTTTGAAATATATTGTATTAAAAAAGCCCTTGAATTTCTTCAAGGGCTTTTTCTATATATAAGCTTAAGTAAGTTCTTATTCTTGCTCGCTTGCGTCAACTACTTTTCCGCCATCTAACTTGTCTTGAAGGACTTGTAATTCATCCCACTTACCATCAGCAGCTAATTGTGACTGCATAGGCCATGTAGATGGGTCATGCATTCTATATCTAGATCCTGCCGCTTCTAAGATTTCTTTCAATCTGTCAATCTCGGCATTGGCTAAATCAGCAAATGTCATGATACCGCCTTCATTCAGCTTCTCAGCGATTTTAGGTCCGATACCTTCAATCTTTCTAAGATCATCTGGCTTTCCTGCGTTTGCTGCCGGTGCTGCCGCTTTAGGCGCTTCTGCCTTAGGTGCTTCCGCTTTTGCCGGTGCTGCCTTAGGTGCTGGCGCTGCTTTCGCCGCTGGCTTTGTATTCTTGATCTTAGCTACGGTTTCTTTTACATCACCTAGCTCAGGAACGATATTAACAAAGGTACGGTCTAGTCTTTTTCTTTGAAAGCTAACAAAGCCATCCACTTTAGCATGCAGCGTAAAGTCTTTTCCCATGTATACATTGTTACCTGGGTGAAACTTTGTACCTCGCTGACGAACTAAAATATTTCCTGCTTTAGCATACTGACCACCGAATAATTTTACGCCCAGTCGTTTACTATTACTGTCCCGTCCATTATCCGTACTACCAACTCCTTTCTTATGTGCCATGATCTATACGTTTTATCCTACGATTGAATCTATTTTGATCCGAGTGAATGATTGTCTGTGTCCGTTCTTAACTCTATATCCTTTTCTTCGCTTCTTCTTGAATACTATGACTTTGTCTCCCTTTGCATGCTCAACTACAGTGGCATTTACAGAAGCCCCTTTTAATGTAGGCGTTCCAATATTAGTTGCATCACCTTTAGTCGTTAACAATACTTCGTCGAAACTCACATTGTCACCTGGCTCAGAATCCAATCGGTGTACAAAGATCTCTTGACCTTCCTCCACTTTGAACTGCTGTCCCGCTATGTTTACAATCGCTATCATCAAACCAAATTTTAAAAATGGATTGCAAAGATACTATTTTATTCCTTTTTGTAAAGCTATGGAGTTAATTTATTCAAATAGTGCTCGAATCCTTATTTACTCGAATATAGCTAACTGAATATTAGCCGTTTATCTTTGTATCGATGAAATACTTTTTTAGCGTTTTTTGCTTGATTTTTGGCGTATCTATCGGAGCGCAAGATAGCCTTTCGATAAGCCTACTTACCATAGGACCTGGATCTGACTTGTATTCCATATATGGCCATACTGGAGTCCGCGTTCTTAATCATGATTCTCAGCAAGATATTGTCTATAATTATGGCACCTTCGATTTTGATGAAGGAAACTTCTATTTAAAGTTTATTAGAGGCAAATTGATGTATAGGCTGTCTGTTAATAAATTTGCGCCGGCTGTCAAGTATTACCAGCGGCAAAAGCGATATGTCTGGGAGCAAAAGCTGCAGCTCAGTCAAGAGGATGCGACTGCATTAGCTCAGGCTCTAGAAGTCAATTACCTACCCGAGAATCGGAAATACCTCTATGATTTCTTCTTTGATAATTGTTCTACCCGCGCCAGTGATATACTTCAGGATAATGTAGCAGGCATCCAGTGGTCCACGCAAACCGATCAAGCTAGCTTTAGAGATTGGCTCAAAAAATATCATGGTGGTTGGGAGTGGTATGATTTCGGAGTAGATCTAATAGTGGGTTCTCGAGCGGATGAAAATATGACTGCCTATGAAGAAATGTACTTGCCAGAATTCTTGTATCGAGGATTTGATAGGGCCTTTAATGGGAGTCAAGGCTTGGTGGCAGATTTGAAAATGTTGACGGGTGATATAAAACAGTCTTCAATAGAAAATCATAGTGCGATTCATCGATGGTCAGCCCCAGTGATCATCGCCCTAGTAATACTACTGATCCAAGCCATAGGGGTCATTCTACTTTTGCTGGGCAAAAAAATGCCTAAGGTCCTAAGCATCATAGATAAAATCCTCTTCAGTATAGCAGGCCTCGCTGGATTGATCATCGTGTTTATGTGGTGGGGTACCGATCATTATTCCACCAAGGATAATTATAATTTACTTTGGTTGCACCCCTTTTACCTGTGGTTAGTTTTTAGAAAACCCAAAGAGTATCAGATCTTACTTTGCCTAGTACTATTATTCATAGCGGCAGTGGTTTTCGGTTTGGGCGTTCAATGTATACATCTAGGCAGTATATTTTTAATGGGTGCTTTATTCTTTAGCTTGCTAAAAGAGTTTATCAACTTGCGTTTGACGTCTTCCCAAAAGGACATTGGACCACAAAAAAAATAATAGATGCCTAGACGAATCAAAGATGGCTCAGATAAACACTTGGTTAAAAAGCCCTACTATGAAGGGGGTAAAAAAGCCTTAGATGCATTCATCAAGAAGAATATGAAGTATCCCAAGGAAGCCGCCGCCAAAAGACTTGAAGGCTCTGTACAAGTGCGTTTTGTGGTGGACAACAAGGGCAAAGTGATAGAAGCAAAGAGCTTTTCTAATGCCGGTCATGGGTTTGATGAAGAGGCAGTACGGATTGTAAAATTACTTCGATATAAGGTACCTAAGAATCCGCATCGAATGAAAATTAGATTTAATAAACGCTTACAAATTCATTTCAAACCACCAAAGGGTAAAGCAAAACCAAAAGCCCAGAAAACCAGCTTTAGCTATTCTTACCAAAGCACAAACAAAGAGGTCCAAAAAGAAAAGTCGTCTGGCAGCTATAACTATTCTATAAAATGGTAAGCCTTCTCTTATTTTTGTGACTATGAAGAATGTGGCGCTACTTTTCGGATCTTTACTCTTGGTTCTTTGTGCAGATGCTACTGCACAGAAAAGGGTGTCCATTGCTTATGCAGATGAAGAAATACAAATTGATGGATATCTGAATGAATCGATTTGGGATAAACACGAACCCGCAGATAGCTTTTACCAATATTTTCCAGTAGATACCGTGCAGGCTAGGGATCAAACAGAGATTCGAATGGCCTATGATGCTAAATACCTATACATTGGTATTACCTGTTATTCTCGACACAATGATTTTGTAGTGCCTTCATTGAAGCGAGATTTTAGAGCCGGCGGCAGTGATAACATAACCCTCCTAATTGATCCTAAAAATGATGGAAATAATGCCTATATGTTTGGCACTAACCCGCTAGGCGTAAAGCGGGAAGGACTGATCACTAGAGGTGGGACAGCTTTAGAAGGATTCTCGACGTCATGGGATCAGACGTGGTTTGCTGAGTCGAGTATTGGCCCTGATTATTGGGTAAGCGAATTGAAGATTCCGTTCCGAATTTTACAGTTTGATCAAGAAACTCGAAGTTGGTCTTTTAATGTGTATCGCTTTGATACCTACGAAAATGAACGAAGCACTTGGGTGCGAATCCCACAAACACAATGGATCTTTAACCTCCGGTTTATGGGTGAAATGTTCTTTGAGCGACCCCTTAAAGCGGGTACATCAAGAGCTGTTCTCATTCCCTATGTAACAGCCGGTCATTTTGCGGATAATGAAGCGGAAGATCCGGTACAAACGCCTAGGTTCAATGCTGGTATTGACGCGAAGCTTAATGTAGGTTCAGACTTAAAATTGGACCTAACCATAAACCCGGATTTTTCTCAAGTTGAGGTAGATCGACAGATCACAAATTTGGATAGATTTGAATTATTTTTCCCTGAGCGAAGACAATTCTTCTTAGAAAATAATGACTTGTTTTCCAATTTTGGTTTTCGAAATGTAAACCCATTTTTCTCACGTCGTATCGGCATTGTTGAAGATCCAGAAACAGGATTTAATGTACAGAATCCTATCTATGGAGGCGCAAGACTGAGTGGCTTTATAAACGATAATTGGCGGATAGGTCTCATGAGTATGCAGACAGCCGCCGATAGCAGCTTGAGTGTGCCGTCATCTAACTTTACAGTGGCCTCCATTCAGCGAAATCTTTTCCAGCGATCTAATATCAGTTTCATATTCGTAAACAAGCAAAACACTTGGGGTGAAACAGAAACACCAGACCTTGAATTATTTAATAGGGTAGCCGGCATTGACCTGAATTTTGCTACACCTAGCAATAATTGGTATGGCAAATTATTTACTCATTTTTCGTTTGATCAAGTACCAACACCACGCGCATTTACTACTGGTCTATTCGTGGAAAATATCAATGAAAATTTGCGTCTCAGATGGCGACATTTATACGTCGGAGAAGGGTATAGAGCCGCGACCGGATTTGTACCGAGAAATCGATTTTTGCAGTTTACACCGTCAGCCGATTATATATTTAAAAGTGCGACCAGTTACGTTAATCAGCATGGACCTGGCGCTACATTGGATGTGATTTGGGACCCCGACGGCTTCGTTTCTGACCTACTTTTTAGCTTAGAATATAAGATTAGAACCATATATAATTACACCTTTGATTTGGGTCTGAATCGTCAAGCTATTTTCTTATATGAAGATTTTGATCCTACAGGAACGGACGTCTTACCACTCATTGGAAATACCGTGTATTTTTTCAATTATTTCACAGCAGACTTACGATCTGATCGATCGAGACCTTTTTCGTACAGGTTTGGGACGACCTTCGGTGGTTATTATAATGGTACCCGATTGGCGCTACAAGGTAATGTGAATTATTTCAGAAAGCCTTTCTTAAACTTGAGCATCAACTATACCTATAATTGGTTTAATCTGTTACATTTGCCGCAGAATGTGCATACCTTTTTGATTGGTCCACGATTGGATCTAACCTTCACTAAATCATTATTTTTTACCTCATTTGTTCAGTATAATACCCAGTCTAAGAACACGAATATGAACCTTCGTTTTCAATGGCGCTATGCACCTGTTTCTGATCTTTTTCTCGTATATACGGATAATTACTTTTCAGATCCTACCGATCCGGCATCTAGATTTATTGGCGACCTTAGAAATCGATCGATTGTGCTTAAAGCATCCTACTGGCTAGGCTTTTAATTGGACAGCCAAAAGTCGTGCGTCGCGGGGGGACCACTGATGAGATCCTTCACCTTTTCCTTTAGTGATAAGTGCAAGGGATGGGCTTGGTAACTTCGATAGGCATCCTCATCAGCAAACTGCATTTGCATAACTACATCATACTTAGAAAGCGCTCGTTTATCACCCAAATCCTTGAAAGCACCGACCATCAAATAATGGACTTCAGCAATATCTTCCATCTTTTTGCAGGCTTGGATCAAAGCCTCACTATCCTCCGGCTGCACATCAAAATAAACGGTATGAACCAATGGAAAAGTAGCGCAACAATCAGGTGGACAAATAGCGGCCTTACGTTGGCAAGAAAGCAGACAAGTGCAGATAAAAAGGACTAGTAGCGAGCGCATCTTTTTATTTAAAAATAGCTATTTAGATTCGGAAAGATCAAAATAGCTTGGGTGATCCTCAGTGAATACTCACCGAGGCGCTACGGTCGATAGCCAGGTCCTTCGGACGCGCCGTTCCGCCGCCTATCTCTCATCGCTATCACGAAACATACAAAAACTGACTGATGTCAGTTTTTGTATGTTGAGCCAC
>JAHDDO010000065.1 GCA_020629315.1 Saprospiraceae bacterium
CATCACAATCATCAATCGTTTCCATGTCATTCTCCGTACATGGATCCATATCATCGCACGCTTGTGTGGTCGTTAAAGTACAATCCGCTAATGGGGTTCCGGCACATGGCACACATATACTTCCATCACAATCATCGATTGTTTCTACATCATTTTCTGTACATGGATCCATATCGTCACAGGCCTGTATCGTAGTTAATGTACAATCAGCCAAAGGAGTACCCGCGCACGGCACACAAATATTTCCAGTACAATCATCAATTGTCTCCATGTCATTCTCCGTACATGGATCGCCATCATTACAAGCTTGTACTGTAGTCAAGGTGCACGCAGCCAATGGGGTTCCAGCACATGGTACACAGATGCTTCCATCGCAGTCGTCGATTGTTTCCATATCATTCTCTGTACATGGATCCATATCATCGCAGGCTTGTGTAGTCGTTTGAGTACAAGCCATCACAGGTGTACCGGCACATGGTACACAGATGCTTCCATCACAATCATCAATCGTCTCCATGTCATTCTCTGTGCATGGATTCATATCGTCACAAGACTGAGTAGTTGTTAACGTACAATCGGCTAATGGCGTTCCTGCACAAGGCACACATACACTTCCATCACAGGCTACAGTTTCCATATCATTTTCCGTACATGGATCCATATCATCGCAGGCTTGCGCTATAGGTGCATCTATAGTAAATATTTTAGTTTCTGTTGCTAGGTTTCCACAAGCATCCATATACTCCCAAGTATAGGTAATACTTCCTCCTAAACATACATCGATTGAACCACCACCGTCATCAAAAGGAACTGCTCCTGTTCCATCACAATCATCCGTCCAATTTAAGTCAAAGCTAGATGGTATATCAGCCAAACAATTTACAGTTTCATCTGCTTCTGCAGGAAAGCTTGGTGCACTGTCGTCACCCACAGTAATCATTTGTTCTTCTGTTGCTACATTCCCACATCCATCGGTATATGTCCAAGTCCGTGTTATTATCTCTGGACATGTTCCTCCATCTGTAGCATCTGAACCCGTAATCATTCCCATTCCATCACAATCATCTGTCCAGTTTAAATCTATCATCGGAGGAACATCTCCTATACAAACTGTTACATCTACTGGAGCCATATCCAACACAGGTAACAATACATCTCCTACAGTAATCATTTGTTCTTCTGTTGCTACATTCCCACATCCATCGGTATATGTCCAAGTCCGTGTTATTATCTCTGGACATGAGCTTCCATCTGTAGCATCTGAACCCGTGACCATTCCCATCCCATCACAATCATCTGTCCAGTCTAAATCTATCATCGGAGGGACATCTCCAATACAAACTGTCACATCTGCTGGAGCCATATCCAACACAGGCAATTCAGTGTCACCGACTGTTATAATTTGCTCAGCACTAGCCATATTGCCGCACTCATCTGTATAAGTCCATGTTCTAGTTATAATCTCTGGACACATAGATCCATTTGTATCATCTGAGCCCGTTACCATTCCCATCCCATCACAATTATCCGACCATGCTAAATCTATCATTGCTGGAATATCTACTGACGAACAAACGGTAATGTCTGCTGGTTCAGCAGCGAAGCTTGGATTTTCAGTATCATCCGCAGTAACTGTAACAGGACCATCAAGATCGCAACAATTTGCAACACAGTCAATTCCCGAAATAGTACTTGGGTTTGCATCAGCGTTTCCATCTTCATAGTTATAACTGTAAATATCATAGCTATCACCACAGTTGTCAATGGTTGTTGAAAAGGTGCCATCTGTGCTTATTTCGATAACAACATCTCCATCGACTAGTAAGAATACTGTGATATAGCCTGCGTCTGTATTATCACCACTTACTGTGCCTACTGGGCTTTCTCCTGGACATATTGGACTATCAGCTGCCACTGTTCCGGCCTCAGCAAGACAAGCCACACAATTACATTCAATTGTTCCTGTGAACGTTAATTCACAATCTGTACCAGTAAAATACGTCTCATTGTAATTCAAGGTTTGCATATCCCCAGGATTTGGACACGAAACTGTAATAGTATTACAGACCGTTGTTCCATCATCTCCTAAAATTTCAACATATGCGTCTCCGCATCCAACTGGACTAACTACATTCTCCGTTAACTCAGGATATACTGTTAAGGTTACAGGATCACCTGTAACGTCACAAGCAGCACAGCCTGTAACAAAATTTGGTGTGAGCGTAAGCGTATTTTCCAAACAGACATCCACCAGCATAAGACTCACATTCGAACCATTTGCATAAGTCATTCCATCTGACCCCATCCATTCCAAGGTTCCTGTCCCTCCATTTGCAAACCAATCGTTAGCACCACCTATTTCATTAATTTCTACATCCGCTTCTACGGTCAAAGACACCGAACCACAGCCAGAAACATCCATTAGTTCATTAATAATAGTAGGTGTATAAACGGTGAAATTATCTGATTCAGGGCCATCGTAACACCCATTTTCACCTACATTGTGTATAAGTGTTGTGTTGCCTATATTATCACAATAGGAAAACATGGCAGGAATATCTCCAGGTGAATTTACCGTGCCGTTCCCAGTCCATTCACTTCCATTATCATAGCCTGCAGAAACATTCCCCAAATCAAAGTCTGGTGAATTACAAAAATTATCTGGAATATCGTTAAATGTGGCATCTGGTCCACACGCATTTAATATAGTTACATCGAAACCATTTGCGTAATCACAACTTGCATCAAGACACCAACATCCTGATTCTCCATCCGCACTGGTTGTAAAAGATATATATTCTGTAAAATTAGATGGTGTTGCATTCGTGGGACAGTATGTTAACTCAAATGTAAATTCAGGGCAAGCACCAGTATTGGTGCCGGCTGAATTTATACCACAATTCACCCCCCAGTTATTACTTGGATCTCCATCATTTGCTCCAGTAGATAAGGTATAACCAGAAGAAGGATTGGTATTAAAATAATCTTCAAATGCCAGCCCGTTGCAACAATCCGAACCACTACTATCACCCCAAGCGGGTTCATTGTCATTACAAATGGCATCACATCCAGAGGTATTAGTCCAAGTAGCTGTACACATAACCCCCATACCACAAATAAATTCTGCAGTCCATATATCAGGAGCACTTGAAGCTGAAGAACCGTCATAATAAAATCCTTCACCATAAGGGCTACCACTACAACAACCGGTTACACCCATATCCATATACGTCCAGTCACTTGGTGTGCCGGTTTCAAAATTGGTCCATTCTGGTCCTGCTTCAAAAGAGACTCCGTGTATCCAATTATTATCGGAACCTTGATTCCAATCGAAAGTATATTCTACAATCAGGGTTACAGGCCCACATCCGTCTGCGGTTACTGACAAACCAGAATCCCCTTCAATATCCCCTGCTGCTGATCCATCGTTAACAGTACAGTTCGAACAGGATGTGATCGTTCCTAATGTATTATATTGAAAACAATCACCACCGCCACCACCACCGGGTCCTCCCATAGTATATACCGTTACAGGAATGAGCAATAATGCTAGATTTACTAATATTCGTTTTCTCATATCTGTGATTGTGTGGGCTAATTAAAGGAAAGTGTGATCTGCTCTTCCTGGAGGATAGTGAATTCAAGAATTAAATCAATAATTTCTCTTTCCGTGTATTCGATTACATTGATGTAAAGGCAATCGTCCTTCCATCTACTATCATATATTTGGACGCCTTTATTTGAATGGGTGGATCGGGTGTAGGATTTGTTTTCTTGAGGTATATATAATTCTTTGATATACCATTTAACATCTAGGCAGGATTTTAAAACCTTTTTACTTTCTGTGTGTTCAATTGTAAATGCATAAGTTTGGCCTTGCAAATAGTATGTGCAAAAAAACAGGATAGTAAGGTACACTAGTCTCATTCTCATAGTTAGCTTTTAAAAAATGAACTGTTGGTTTCTAAGTCGCTTAACACGTTCAAAATTCAATGATTCCATCATAGGAATGTCATCATAGAATCCTTGAGTGGGAGCATTTTCTCTACTAAAACTTGAGGATTGGAAGTCACGCTTTAATAGCTGACAATAATTGAAGTTTTTACAACAATCTGTGAGGTCTTCTGGGTTGGAGTTAATGGTAAGATACGCATTTTTTGATGCAATCAAAATTCTTTCATGAATCCACGCTGAAACGTGATTCTTATCCATCCTTTCGAGTGGGTAAAATTCGTTTAGTAATCTTGGTGATAAATTGTGATATGCCAAACCATCCGCTACATGTTCTACTATTTGACCTTTATCTTTTTGGATGAAATCAATAATATTAAATACTAATAAGCCATTTTCATTCAATACTTTTTTGTAATCTGAAATAGCTTCATTTGTATATAAATGATAAGGTTGTTGCTCAGAAGCTGAGGCATCCACTATAATCAAATCAAAGGCTTTGGGAGTGGTTTTTACAAAATGCCTTCCATCACTTTCAACAAATGTGTATGTATTAGGGTTAAGCTCAAAGAATTTTTCAGCAACGTATTTTGTTCTAGGATCTATATCGACTGCCGTTATTTTATCATATCCTAATTCCTTTAATTCTTTAATTATAGAACCTCCTGCCAGACCAATAACTAAAGCATGGTTTCTATGATTCTTCGGTACTAAGCTACTTGCGGTTGCCACAACATGATTATACATCATGAGTGATACACCGTCTGATAATCGTAGTTTAGATTGGTCAGTACCGTTATTTGATAATATTCTACTGCCATTTGGAAAATCACATACATCTATTCTACCCAAAAGACCATCAGAAGTATATAGGCAATCTTTATATGAAGGAAATGGCTGGTATTCATTTGCATTACAAATGAACGCACTAGCTATCAGAAAAGAAACACCCAAAATACCACCTATATACTTCTTTTGTAAGAAAGCTAACAGCAGGGTTAATACACCTGTAATTACACCAATAAGCAGGGCTGCCATTTTAACACCTACATTTGGAATCAAAAGTAAGCCCACTAAAAAAGTAGTAATTACTCCACCCAGTGTGGATACTGCATATATATTTCCTGATGAAGTTCCAGCAGCAGGCCCACTTTCATGTATTAATTGAATCAACATTGGTGATACCATCCCACAAAGAAGTAGCGGTAGGCCCAAAAGTATTAATGTACCTAATAAAGTCCCTCCGATCAATCCAAGACTTAAACTTGCTTTTAAAAATGAGGCACTGACTATAGGACATATAATCAACCATACGGATACCACAATTACAAGAGTTATAGGAAGATAATTAATCCTACTTTTCTGATTTTTTACTATACGACCACCCAGAAAATAGCCTAGCAATAAAGCCAACATAGTAATTCCTAAAATCGAGGTTATTACATGCAGTGAAGTTCCAAAATATGGTGAAAGTAACCTAGCAGCTATTACTTCTTGAGCCATAACTAAACCACCTTCTAAAAAAGCAATTAGATAATATATGGCTGACTTATTCATGGTTTGTACAACTTTTGGGTGTAGATTTCATTATACCCCTGCCTCCAAGAAATGGCAGCCTCTTGATATAACTTGGACAATATCGGCTTATCGTCACTTAAAATATATGCATCAAATAGATCAATTTGATTAGGCTGAATTACTCTCTTTTCCCAACCTTTAATGGGTCTTTTTCCAGGTTCAATATATCTGGAATTATTATAATCAAGGGCTCCATTTCGTCTAGCGACAAATAACAAATTTCGATACTCTTCTTCACCGGGAGTTGGAATTATGTCTACCTCTAGATCTAAAGAAAGTAAGGTCTTGATAATAGATCTTGATGCGATTCCTGCTTCTCCACTTAGAAACCCAAAAAAATTAATTACTAGAAGACCATCTTCACTTAGATTATCTAAGGCATTTTCAAAACCTTGTTTTGTAAGCAGGTGTTCGGGAGGTGATTCACTTAAAAAGGCATCATAGCAAATTAGGTCATACCTCTTTTGAGAAGTATTAAGAAAATGTCGTCCATCTTGTTCGTAAACGGAAGCGTTTTTTGGAAGATTAAAGTATTCTTTTCCCAGCTGCACAATGCGCGGATCAATTTCTACAACATCAATATCATGATCCAAAAGCTTTAGTTGTTTATATAATGTACCACCGCCCAAACCAATGATTAAACTTTGATCACCTTCAGGTAAAGCACCTGCTATTGTAGGGATAAAGTGAGCCCATTCCCAAATAGAAATGCCTGGGCCTTCTATATCCATATATGTTTGAAGTGTATTATTTACAACCAGTCCTCTACCCATTCGAGGGATACGTGTAAAATCTTCTGAACTATGTTCGATCACCTTAATATTGCCTAAAAGGCCATCACTCTCATGCAAAACATTAAATGCTGAGTTAAATTCTGGTTCTATATATCCAGCCGCTAACAATGGTAATATTAGCAGGAATACTAAAACCTTAGATTTATTTGATTTTGGTAAGCCTAAGATTAAAAAAACTATAAGGAAAAATAAAATACCTGAGCATATGAGTGTGATCTTTAGCCCCCAATGTGGTATTAAGAAAAACCCAACTAATAAGGTAGCAATGACACCACCAATCGTAGAGATACCATAAATTCTACCGGCAAATTTTCCCGCTTTATTTGCATCACTGGTTAGTAGTTGAATGATCATAGGTGAGCTAGCTCCTAAGAAAATTAAGATTGGACACAAGAATAGTAGCAAAGAAAGTATGGTACCCATCCTTATATCCAATGTTTGCAAAAGTTCAAGAATCCAATGCGAAAGAAAAGGCATAGAGCCAATGAATATCGCCGCCACTATGAGAAGTATACGCAATCGATTAACTATCGTTTGCTTGTTTTGTGTACTTAAATAGGATCCTAAGAAATAGCCTAGTGTTAAACCACCTAAGGTGATGGCCAAAGTGGATGCCCAAACAATAATAGATGTACCGAAATATGGCGCCATTAATTTAGCTCCACATAATTCTGCAATCATGACCATACCGCCTTCAAAGGCGGCAAGCATATATAGCATGGTTGGTTTCATTTTCTCAGATTTAAACCAAAACAGCTTATAGCTCAAAAGGGTGTAGGGTCAACTAAATGTAACTATAAATTTACTTAGAGTTAAATTTTAATAAAAATTTTTATAAAGGATGTGTACTTAGAATGTGTAAAACAAGGATAGTGGGTGTTATTCGCTAACGCTGAATACTAAATTGAAAAATCTATCACTGGAGGCAACTAGCGTCATAGCTACCTCCAGGTAGATCAATTTTCGAAATGTATAAGTTTGATGTTTTTCACAAAATCAGCTATTCTAATCGTAGCATAGAATACGCCTTCATTTATAAATAATTCGTTTTCTAATAGTATTGTATTTGTGCCTGCTGACAGCTTGTACTTTTCTCGGTGCACTAATGTACCTGATGGCGAAAAAATGTCTAAATATGCGAGGTCTTCAACTTCCGATTTGATAATTAACTCAGTGGCATACGTAAATGGATTCGGTCTAGCTAGAATCGAAGACCCCAAATTCTCACTTCTTTTAGAAAGCTTGATTGGATGAATATCTAAGAATTCACTATACACTTCATTACTAAAGCTATCCGTAAGAGATATTTCAACAGCTGCTGACTCCTTAGTAACTATGCTAAAAATTACATCTCCTTCATTGATATTCATTAGATTTTCAGTGTTCCATGAGATTTTTAACTCATCATTTTTTATCGAGAAATTATTTTCAGACCAAAATGGCAAATTCGATACAAGCTGAACGTCTTCTCCAATTAGGACATTGGACAAGGAAAACTGTAATCCATGAATGTACATGTCTTCTGTGGTAATTATATCTACCCTATCGTTATGAAGAGTATACTCCCAATTTATCTCATGTAAACTTCTGTTTTCTGAGTCAGTAAAAGAATACATGGAAGCGCTTTGGTTGACATCACCAATTTTTACTCCTACAAAATCAATCGGCTCATTTGTACTCGAAAGAATAATGGATTCAGAATACGGGAATGGATAATTGGGGTCTAAATTATTTTGATTTTTATCTAGAATCCGCCAACTGGTTTGTCCATTAGGAAACTCATCCGATAAACCCAAAATTAAACGTCTTGCATGCACAAGGTCACCAGCTGTTATCAATGATGTATTATCAACATCGGCTGCGATTATTTTATACGGATGATCAAGTGCTTCAATACCCAAAATATGTCTCTGGATCAATACAATATCCAAAGTACTCACACCTTCTCTAATGTCTCCATCATATGATGCTGTTACTTCCGCTGGCATATCCATTTCTTGCTCAAATTCAAATTGGCCAGCTTCATTACTTTTCGTATTCATTTCAGTCGACTCCGACTCTAGGAAAATGTCAACAAATGGCATCATATTATCGTTGGCTAGGTATACTTCGCCGGCAATTAAACCATCATCATTATCGCTGCAAACATTTTCATTGTCTTGTACATCTAAGAGTACAGTACAGAAGTTTTGATTTCCAAAACTATCAAATATAAATACATCTAAGGATTGTTCTCCAACATGATCACAATTGAAAAAAGAAGCTGCAGATCCTTTACTTGCATCCCAGAAATACCCTTCTCCTAAGTAATACATCTCTTGCGTAACATCCTCAAGATTCCCCGTGGCATCTACATTGAAATAAAAACTGTTATTCGTATCACTCAAGTCAAATCCAGCAAATGAACTGGAAGCTACCTCAGAGCAATCATCTTCAGCATATAAAATAAAATCACTACTCCAAATTTCAACCCCTAAAGGATCCAAATCTTCATTTATATCAACAGCTAGAATACCTATACAATTAATATCAGGTGCGTTCGAATCCACTACATCAATTCGTTCAGTACATGTAGAAGATAAACCACATGCATTAGTATATACCCAACTTATTTCATAAGACCCTACTGGTAAATCAATACTAAACTCTGTTCCCATACCACTTCTCGAAATGCCTTGTCCATCTAATGACTGTAGATTGTAATTCGATTGCGTCATTTGGCCATCTACACAATCTTCTGAAACCGTAAGACTAAACAAATGTGTTGTTTCACAATCCGCACTTCCTGTGATGGTGTGTAAGCAATCTAAGGATGCTGGACCGTTTCCTTCTACAAATAGAATTTGCTCATACTGAAACGTCGCGTTATCTATTATGCCCTGTTCTACTAGACACCAATCTACTGCAGACCAAGTTCTCACAATCTTGAAGCAATAGTCAGAGCCAATAAATATATCATCTGTGTAACTGATTGCAATATCAAAACATGTATTAGGAGCCGAAGTTAAAACCGATAGGTCGTCATTTAAAGCAGGGTCGATATCATCTGTACATGATATAATTTGATCTTCCGGTATGTTTAAAAACATCGAGAGATCATCTAATTCTTTTCTAACTTGAATAGTTTGCGAACAAGAGCCTAAAAGAAAATCATCAGATTCTCGGGTATAGGTCCATGTTCTTATAATATCCAAATCGTGGCAATTAAGTACCATCGTTTCTTCAGAAACCGTTTCTATATAATCTGAACAAACAGACGTCACCATTGGACTCCCTTGCCATGCATTTTCATAATCAATACCACAAACAATTTCTATTTCCTCGACTGGACATTGGACATCCAAACCATTCTTATCATCAACACGAACTTGTACCATGCAACTAGCTGCATTGCCACTAGCATCCAAAACTAAAAGCTCAATCCCAATAAAATCAGAGGATGCGTCTTCACAGCAAAATTGTAAGCCATCATAGTATGAAACACCATTCCACTCGGCTACTAATTCTTGATTACTGCCGTCACAGTTACCAGACATTCTTCGCACCCCAAAATCAACATTCGAGCATGCATCATAACTACCATCATCGAATGACATTGCACTAACATAAGCAGTGCCTATATCATTCAAACTTAATACCGTGTATTCATCGCATACAGGATTTGGTGTTTGGTCATCGATTACATTGACTTCAAAAGTACAATCAGATGTATTTCCACATTCATCCGTGAAAATATATCGAATCCAATTAAAGCCTGGCTCTAGGCCATATACTTCATATGAATTTGCTTGCACTATTGCCTCTTGCCATTCGTCTGTATCTAATTGAGAATTTAGTAAATAGATCACCTCAAGATCTGCAAGATTTATATCTGTACAATCCGAATACTCTTCTAAGGCTGTAATACCGTCAAATGGATTAACTTGATAATCAACAGTACAGTTAGTGCTATTAGAAAGGTGCACATCCACATTTTCAGGACAAGAAAGTACAGGAGCTTGTTCGTCTGCTATTTTAATTAACTGATCGATCTCCCTCAATTCCGCCTCACACCAGTCTGCTATCAACCATTTTCTTAAAATCTTTCTGGATGATCCGCATATTTCAGAAATGTTATCATTGTATGTTACATTTATCATACAAGCATTATCAAGTCCTATTATTCCTAAATCATTGGAAGCACTAGCAATTATATCGACGCCAGCTATGTGCGGAAGACCTGCTTCACCGGGCTCTGGGTACCCATTCTGGTTTTCATCCCAAATACCATCCGCCTCAAAACAATCAAGGTCTACATCATCAACTTCAACCAAATCTATATTTAACTGAATATATTGTACGCTGATTTCACACGGTTCTGCAATATTTCCATACAAATCACTAGCAAGGATGGTATATATTTCTTCTCTAGAAACCCCCGATTCAGGGCAATTATTTATTGCCACATTAGAAATGTAAATATCATCAAGTCCGCAAGCATCTAAAGCAACTACTTCTTCAAGCGGGTCAAAAGTCATCGTGCAGTCCAATGTAAAGACTTGATCCGGACAATCAATAACGGGGGCAATCTTATCCTCTATCCTGATTTTCGAATCGCAGGTATTACCTGTGCAATCATCAATTACTGTAACATTGTAAATATTACCCAAATCTTCTACATCAAAAGGTTGTTCAATTATATTACCATTGCTATCAGTAACGATAAAACTAAAATTACTTTGAAACTGGTCCCCTTCTAGGATTATATCATAATGTAATACGGCTTCGCAGTTTTCATTTAAAGACAAATTGACTAGGTTATTACAAGCCAAAGGTTGATTCAGGGAGGCATTTAATGTTGCTACGTCAGACGCTAAACCACATCCTGTAGCATTATTAATCGCAATAGCTCTAAATTGTCTAGCATTATCTCCAACTACAATAGTTGCGATTTCAAAGACAGGTGATGTTTCGCCATCTATGTCTTGCCAAACGCCTGCTATTAATTCTTGCCATTGGTATGATTGATTGCCTACTCCAGCGCCCACAGTAAATGTGGCACTTTCTCCAACGCATGCTAATACATCTTCAGGTTGGAGATCAATTTGACCAGTAGCAGAAAGCATCAATGACACTTCGCCTATAGAAACGCATCCATCCTGGTGCAGTAACCTTGCATAAATTATACCTTCAGATGAGTTATAGGGCAATGTTAATGCATTGACTCCATCAAAAGCATCAGCTTCATCTATGTGAAAGGATACAAGTTCATGTCCAAGATCACCATCGCTTGCATCACCATCACCATCCCCATTCTGATCAATCAAATCAAAGAGTCCCGCATTATTTAATTCAAATGTCCCAATACTCAAATTATCTAAGGTCGGACAACCAAAATAATCTGCATTTGCCGCATCATCTTGGCAAATAATTATTCGTTCAAAATCAAACCTATCTTCATCACCTGGATTATCCATATTATCCTCAATGTCATTATCTACCTCTTCTACAATGACTCCACCTATAGGGACCGCAGGTAAGGTATCTTCATCTTCAACATTTACAGAACTTCCTGAACGATTAGATGCAAAGGTAATTTGAGCATCATTTCCGATAGATGTACCTGTAAAGCTTTCAGAAACACTAAAATTGATTACTATGCTCACCATATTTCCTGAAAGTACCTGTGGTATAGTAGTAATATAAGATCCAAAAGCACCTGGTACCCAATCATTAGGATTACCGGTTTCTGTGGCGGTGTTATCCATAGCATCGAATATCAAATGAGGCGGAAAAATATCTTCAATTTGTACATTATGTGCATCTACAGGTCCTTGATTTATCACATCAATTCTAAATTGAATAGCATCACCTCCATAAAATACTTGATCTATCGGATCTATTATTTTACGAATGGCCAAATCAAAACAACTCACAACCGTAATACTAATATCAGCTACATCGGTAAAGCAAGCTGGATCAGAAGTGACTGTATGCCTAAATATGTAAGTTCCGGTTTCTTCATATTCAAAATTTACATTCGTAGGGTCAGAGATATCTATCGCATCACCCATTATTTGTGACCATGTCCCATTCTCATGAGTACCCAATAGACTTTCAAGGTCTATAGATGCTGGTACAGACGCGTTACATACCTCTGCTGAATTATCACTCCCTGCATTAGGCATATCAGGTCCAATTACAGTTATTGTAGCTTCACAATCATTATCATTTCCGCATTCATCTTCGATACTAAGATTTACATTATTCATTCCAATGTCATCGCATGTAAAATTAAGATCGTCAGTGGTAGAAATATCTAGATTGACATCTTCACTACAGTTATCATTAATATCATTGTAGAGACTAGTAATCATAACAATAGCTGTACCTGATGAAGGTAAGTTTACGCTGATATCTACGCAATTAATTGAAGGTAAGGTGTTATCCTGAACAGTGATTGTTTGCTCATGTTCGACGGCATTACCTGCACAATCTTCTGCACTCCAAGTTCTTGTAAGAACATATTCATTTGGACAAGTCCCGTCTTCTCTAGACTCTTCACACATAACCATCAAAGCCCTACCACAATTATCATTTACTGTCAACATCACTTTATCTGGTACAGCGCTACAATTTACTGTGACATCCATTGGTAATGTTTCATTAAAACTAGGATCCATCACGGCATTTATGGTGATCATTTGAACCGATTCAGATTCATTTTCACAATCATCTTCAAAAGTCCAAGTTCTTGCAATCATGATTTTATCTCCATTACAATCGCCTAAAGATGGCATATACACATCCATTGGAGATACCGTAATCATTCCTTCACATGCATCTGAAGCCGTCAAATCCATGATCATTGGAATATCTCCAGGACAATCAACCGTCACATCCATTGGTGCTGTTGGCGCATTGGGTGCTGT
>JAHDDO010000066.1 GCA_020629315.1 Saprospiraceae bacterium
AAGTGAAAATGATTATTCCAACGACCGTGAATTTCAGGATGTTGCAAGGTATGCGCATCAACTATGAAGAAACGATACTTGTGATTTTCCGCAGCTGAAAAGTCAATACCTTGAAAACCTACAGCGAAGATTTCTACACACTCATGTACACCACGAGTGGTCTTAGCACCACAAAACTGACATGGGCCTTCATCTACAAGGGGGACGCCATTCTTTTCCGCCAACTGTATATAGTCTTGCACCTATTTTCTTTTTTATTTTAGGCAAAAATATATCTAAAGTCTATCTACAAAAAGAGCTTTATACAAGATCGATTAAATAAGCGTTAAAAAAGATCTGAACACCTACATCTGTTTACTAAGCAGATGAAAATTTAGCATATTTGGTATTCATCATAATCTAGGCCTCATGATTCGAATAGGTAGTATCATCTTTTTTCTTTCTATTTTCTTACTTACAGATACTATTTGCCAATCGGGCTTTTTTGATTTCCCTCATACCAAGAAGTCGGACCATTCCATTTCCATTCTCTACCAAAAACGTGTGCCGGGCAGCTATTATTTAGTGTATGAGTTCAGTGAATTAAATAACGCTACACCCAAGAAATTTCGTAAAGTGGTTACAGAAAAATCTGGGACGGTAATGAATCTAAAACCTTGGAATGCTACAAAGCCTATAACATATGTTACCAACACGGCCTTTGTAAGAGGTATACCGAATCCAGCGGTCGATTCTTTATTCATATATGCGCTTCCATGGAAGCAAGGCAAATCAACAGAAATATTTAAAGTAGGCATGGATCCCCAAAAATATACGGGTAGAAAAGAACCCATCAACTGGCATTCATATGGGTATAGCTCAGCGTCACAAGACACCGTATATTCAATGCGCAAAGGTGTTGTTGTTCAAGTAGTAGATCGCTTTCAGCTGGATACAACTAGCCATCAATTATCAAGACAAAACTTTATTATTGTCGAGCATACAGATGGGACATTTGCAAAATATAAAGGCTTTGAAAATGGGGAGATATTTGTGAGTTTGGGGATGACCGTTTTTCCGCATATGCCAATAGGACGAATAGGTATCACATCCAAGGATGATTATGTGCTAGAATTTAGTGTCTACAGCTTGTACGACCCTTTAATTTATGAAAAGAGTCCTGATGAACTAAAGAACTATACCTATCGCTATAAATATGTAGAGCCTTTCTTTCTAACTGAACATGGCTATTCTATGATCCATAATAAAGCCCGTTATGAAAGTTGTATGGATCCCAAGATTAAGGCCAAGGAAATGACACGTAAGGAGCTCAAGCGCTTTATGAAAAATCCAAAAAAGTATTAAGGCAGATACTACCATCTATTTAACTGAACAAAGCCCAGTTAGATTAGTTATATTCAGGTATAAAATCTAACACCATGAAAGGGATTATCACTACCCTATTCCTATCTTTTGCATGCATATCCTTAGCTCAAACGTGGCATCCATCCTGTGACGGCAACCGCTATAAAGACATCATTTTTGATGAGGTATCTTCTGTGGAAGCCATCCAATATGGCGAAGGGTCCACCATAGGCGACAATTTTAAGGAATTAAAAATGGACATTTATTTTCCGACTAATGATGAGATAGAAAATAGACCTGTTATTATGTTAGCGTTCGGAGGAAGCTTTATTGGAGGAAACAGACAGCAATTGGCTTGGTTGTGCGAAGAATACGCCAAGCGAGGATTCGTAGCGGTAACGATCGACTATCGATTATATGACTTGCCATTGTTCCCATTACCGGAAGCGGATGATATGCAAGATGTAGTGATGAAAACCATCAGTGATATGAAAGCGGCCATCCGTTTTCTACGTGAAGATGCGGCAGCCGAAAATACCTACAATATTGATCCTGAATTAATTTTTGTTGGTGGCGTTTCTGCTGGAGCCATCACGGCACTCCATACTGCTATCCTAGACGAAACAGATGAGGTAACAGATATCCTCCAAGAAATCATTGATGCTAATGGTGGTCTAGAAGGGAACACCAGTGACAATTATCAATATCCGACTACTGTTTCCGGCGTGGTAAATTTCTCTGGGGCTTTAGCCGATGCATCGTTTATTGACGAGAACGATCCACCTGTGGTCTCTATACATGACGAATTTGATCCTACCGTTCCTTATAATGAGGGCTTTGCTAGCATCTTTGGCATTGAGATCATTTATATGGAAGGCAGTGGCCTTATTCAGCACTATAACGATAGCTTAAGCGTAAAGAGTGAATTGTGGACTATTGAAGGAAGTGATGGACATGTTAGCTTTTTTGGTCTTAGCGGGGAGACTACTGAAGGAGTCATTGATTTTACGGCTCAATTCTTATATGACATAATCTGCGAAGGTTTTGTTTCTTCTAATACGGATATTGAACCCAACTTATTCAGTCTATATCCTAATCCTACAACTGGACTTGTGAACATACAAACGAATCTACAGACATTTCAAATGTCCATTTTAGATATGCAAGGATCGGTACTTGAGACTTTTACAAATGAGACATCGATAGATTTAACTCGTTTTACTAATGGCTCTTATATTGTTTCTTTGTTTGATCAAGAAAAGGGCAAGCGAGGCTATAAAAAATTAGTTATTCAACACTAAGTTGTTTACCTAGCGAATAAGGAGGACATAAATACTCGGATATCAGCAAATATCCGACCCGGCTCAGCATTATGCTAGTCAATCATTGGGCCGGAGTCCTCGATTTAGAACAACTTGTCATTAGTACATTCCACTTTCCATATCACGATCACCGAGGCACTCAGGCCCTTTTTTTGTCTTAAATTTTGGCAATCCCCTGTCGAAGATTTAAATTCCGCTTTGAATGCAAAACATGCCTACATTCGAGCTTCCTGAAGACTTCAAGATGCAATTGGCCCAAGATTTTGGGAACCTTGCTGATACAATCATTGAAGCCATACATAGTCCTCAGACCCAAGCCATCCGTTTACACCCCAAAAAGCGCATGCGTCCCTTAGGCTATCCTTGTGTCCCTTGGCATTCTAATTCTGCCATTCTTGAAAAGAGACCTTCCTTTACCCTAGATCCTCGATTTCATAGTGGAAGCTATTATGTGCAAGATGCAAACTCTATGTTCTTAAGTCACATTTGTCAGCACATTTTACCCGATCCAAATGAAAATACCACCGTGCTAGATATGTGTGCAGCACCTGGTGGAAAGTCCACCATTCTTGCCGATCATCTAAATAACAAAGGCATTCTCGTAGCTAATGAAGTTATCCAAGCCAGAGCTCAGATTCTAAAAATGAATCTGGAAAAATGGGGCTACACAAATACGATGGTTACCCAATCTGACCCTGATCAATGGAGTAAGGTGGCCGCTCGATTTGATCTTATTTTGGTAGATGCTCCTTGCTCGGGTGAAGGACTGTTTAGAAAGGATCCCGACGCTATTAAAGAATGGTCAACAGAACATGTTTCACTTTGCAGCAACCGCCAAAAAAGAATAAGTGCCGCTGCAGTGTCATTGCTCAAAGAAGGAGGCTATCTAGTCTATGCTACCTGTACCTATAATGATCAAGAAAACATAAAAAATATAGAATGGCTGTGTGATGCCTTCGATTTAGAAAGCGTGTCAATTCCTGTGGATGGACATTGGCCTATACTAAAAAGAGAATCGAGTCAAACGCATGGATACCAATTTTATCCTAATGCATATGGAGGGGAAGGCTTTTTCGTCAGCGTTTTACATAAAACATCCCCAGCAAATACCGTTTCCAAAAGAAACCCCAAAGCGAATGACCTAACAAACATAGCTAAAGACCTGTCGAGTCAATTAGTGCACGTAGAGGACGATGAGCACATGAGCGCTTTTAAAGACAAGATCTTATTGCATACATCCATTCTAAAACCATTTCTGGACAAGCTGGAGGGTATACGAATTATTCAAATGGGCCAACATATTGGCCAGCGCAAAAAGGAATTACTCTTGCCGTACCACGGATTAAGTCTTTTGGTTGATCATAGATTAGGAATAGAAAATTGTACACTTACTCGTCCAGAAGCCCTGGCCTTCTTAAAGAAAGAAACATTCTCTTTTGACTCTTCTGATAAAGGCTGGTTTGTTACTCAATATCAAGGGAATGGATTGGGCTTACTAAAGCAAATCGGTCGCCGATTCAACAATTACCTACCTGAATCATATCGCATCCGAATGAGTATCCCAAAAGATGAGATGACTGATGAAGATGTATTCTGAAGTAGTTTGATGGACAAGATTCACTTTTGAATGTTAAAAATAATATCATACCTTAATAGCTTCAATTAAGTCAATTCAATATGAAAGTAATCTTGAGAGTGTTAGGACTGGTATTGTTTAGTGCACTACCCTTCTTTTCTTTTGCGCAGGAACAATCAGGTGGTTTAGATCAACGAATAAATGATGCTTTTGCTCCATTTGCTACTTGGTGTCTAGAGACCGTATTATGGGCTGTTCCCGGTACTGGTGTCCCATTGATCATTTTCGTATTAGTGTTAGGGGCTTTATTTTTTACCGTTTATTTCCGCTTTCCAAACATTGTAAAATTCCCATTAGCGATCAATGTTGTCCGAGGTAAATTTGATGAGATAGAACAGCATGGAGGGCCTTCTAAAAGTATGGTCAATGAACTAGATGGGGATTTGGTTGATACGATTAGAGATGAGAGTGCCGATGGTGAAGTCAGCCATTTTCAAGCCTTAGCGACAGCCGTTTCGGGTACAGTAGGTTTAGGAAATATTGCGGGTGTAGCTATCGCTATTTCTATTGGAGGACCAGGGGCGACTTTTTGGATGATCGTTTGTGGCTTATTAGGTATGTCTACCAAATTTGTAGAGTGTACTCTGGGTGTAAAATATAGAGATGTAGATGCAGATGGTACAGTGCACGGTGGCCCGATGTATTACCTATCAAAAGGTTTGAAAGAGCGTGGTTTTACTACCTTAGGTAAGGTCTTGGCCGTCTTCTTCGCCATACTATGTATTGGAGGTTCTTTTGGCGGCGGTAACGCAGCTCAATCTAATCAAGCGGCAGCTCAGCTAGCTAGCCTAATTGGATGGGAAAGTGGTTCCTCCGGATTTATCATAGGATTAGTATTAGCAGCTATAGTGGGCGTGGTAATCATAGGAGGTATTAAAAGGATTGCTTCCGTAACAGAAAAGTTAGTTCCACTAATGGCCGTGATTTATATTTTGGCTTGTTTAGTGGTTATCGTATGGAATTTCTCATATATCGATGACGCTATTGGATTAATCATCTCTCAAGCATTTGCCCCAACAGCTGCCGTAGGTGGTTTCTTTGGTGTTTTGATTCAGGGATTCCGAAGAGCAGCCTTCTCCAATGAAGCTGGGGCTGGTTCCGCTTCTATAGCGCACTCTGCCGTAAAAACGAACTATGCCGCTTCTGAAGGTTTAGTGGCTTTATTAGAGCCCTTCATTGACACGGTGGTTATATGTACCATGACGGCTTTGGTTATCATTTTTTATAACAGTGGCGGTCAATTTGCTTATGGTGATGTGACAGCGGCCGATCAAGTAATGATTAACGGAGAAGCCTTAGGTGGTGCTGAACTTACATCCGCTGCTTTTGCCAGTGTGATTCCTTGGTTCCCATATGTATTAACGGTAGCCATCGTTTTATTTGCTATATCTACCATGATTTCTTGGTCGTACTATGGCCTTCAATCTTGGATGTACCTATTCGGAAAGAGTAAGGCAGCAGATCTATCATACAAAGTGCTTTTCTTAGTATTTGTTGTGATTGGTGCTGCAGCTAATATGAGTTCAGTATGGGGATTCTCAGATGCTATGATTCTAGCCATGGTATTTCCTAATATGATCGGATTATTCTTCTTGTTCCCAGTGGTACGAGATGAATTAAGTAAATATCTCAAGGCGATTCGAGGGGGAACTAAAAGCTAGATATCGATAGTTTTAGTTTACGTTTGCACGAATATGGGTTCAACAGACGTAATTCTTGGTTTAGGTAGTAATGTTGGAGATAGAGTGGATCATCTATCCAAAGCGTTATCATTTGTCATTCAGGACATTGGGCCGCTCCTAAAAAAATCACACATAATCGAATCTAGTCCCTGGGGTATTACAGATCAAGCCACTTTTCTGAATCAAGTAGTGCTTGTAGGTAGTGAATTAGGTGCTTTTGAGATTTTAGCTGCCATTAACCGCTACCAAAAAGCGCATAGGAATGTTAATTATAAAAAATGGGGACCTAGAAGTATTGATATAGATATACTTTATTTTGGCAGCTATTGTATTTTCGCAGAAAACCTGGAAATTCCACATCCGGAAATTTGCAATCGACGATTTGTTGTTCACTCACTGGCTGAAATAGTCCCAGAATTTTGTCACCCCATTTATGGTAAAAGTCAACAACAACTATTGGATGAGTGTAATGATCCAGGCAAAATCACGCAATATCTGAATGCCCAAATTTGAAATCCCATATAACTATGTAACCATTGAAGGGAACATTGGTGCAGGAAAGACTTCTTTCTGTAGAATGCTGGCACAGGAGTATCCTTCGACCCTAGTGCTTGAGCAGTTTAATGACAATCCATTTTTACCGCTTTTTTATAAGGATCCAGAACGGTATGCTTTCACCTTGGAGCTCTTCTTTATGACTGAGCGATTCAAACAAATGCAGCATGCACAGACTACAGATATATTCCAGCAATTGATTTTGTCTGATTATTTCTTTACCAAGACCTTATTGTTTGCCAGGAAAAACTTGGTGGAAGAAGAATACAAGCTATTTCAGCAACTTTTTCAAGTATTAGTAAAGTCCATTCCTCAACCGGAATTGCTTGTATATTTTCACCGATCCACAGATATCCTGATAAAAAATATTCGTAAGCGAAACCGAGGTTTTGAACAAGATATTACGGAAGACTATCTGTTAGGTATTCAACATGCTTATTTTGAATATTTCCGGTCAATTCTGTCTTTTCCTATTGTGATTGTAGACTTAAATGAGATTGACTTCGTTCAAAACAGGCAGCATTATGAGGAACTGAAGCTACTACTGACAAAGCAGTATCAACCGGGTGTTCATCGTTTTAGTTTATTTGTCTAAGCACTCTGTCTGTCTCACTGGTCGTTTCATCGAATTATTAAAACAAACCCTGAATTTAGGTATTACCTTTATAGTGCGTTAATCAGCACACTTCCTGTTAAATAAATACAATGAAGCAATTCTTTACATTTTTTACAGCCTCTTGCCTAGGCACCTTGGTTGCCTTGGGGCTTATCGTGTTGGTTTTCTTTGGGATTGGCGCCTCTTCCATGTCTCAGCAAAATAAAATAGACAGTGGTAGTTTTCTAACCTTGGATCTAAATAGAGCCATCCCTGAACGAACTAAAAACGTCAATGAAAGCGGATTCAATTTTGATCAGCCTGAGGCAGTGGGTATTCATGATATCAGTGCATTGATCCGAAAGGCTAAAGACGATAGTCGAATAAAAGGAATCCTTCTTTATTCTAGTGGTTTGTCAGCTAGTATTTCGGATTGCTATAATTTACTAGATGCATTAAAAGCCTTTAAAGAAGGAGATAAACCATTATATGCATATGGCGATTTTTATTCTCAAGCGGACTACTTGATCAGTTCGGTAGCAGACACTATAGTTTTAAATCCTAAAGGCTCCGTGGATGTAAAAGGATTTCGCACCATTACACCTTATTATAAAGATATGTTTGACAAGCTAGGCATAGAAATGAATGTCTTTTATGCGGGTGAATTCAAAGGGGGATCTGAGCCGTTCCGACGTACAGAGATGAGTGAAAAGAACCGCTATCAAACTAAGGTCTTTTTAGATGAATTGTATCAGAATTTCTTAACTGAATTAAGTGATAACAGGAATGTAGACCGATCGGATTTGCATGAAGGCATAAAATCTATTCATTACCGATATGCTGAAAATGCTCAGGCTGATAAGCTAGTGGATTTATTACAATACAAAGACGAATTTCATGATCTTGTCAGAGCTCGTTTTGATATAAAACCAAAGCGTAAATTAAAGACGATTGACATTGAATCCTACAGAGAAAAGGCGGGTTTACCGAAAAGCGGATCTTCAAAAAATAAAATTGCTGTAGTGTATGCAGAAGGTGAGATTCTGTATAACAATGAGGATAATGGCATTATTAGCGAAAAGAAGTATATCCCATTATTGCGAAAAGTACGTTTGGACGAGAATGTAAAGGCCCTAGTGCTGCGTGTTGATTCGCCAGGTGGAAATGGCTATAGTTCGGAACAAATATGGCATAGTATAGAGCAATTTAAAGAAGATAGTATTCCAGTTATTGCTAGTTATGGAAACTATGCAGCCTCTGGCGGCTATTATATTTCCTGCGGTGCTGATAAAATTATTAGTGAGCCAAATACATTGACCGGTTCCATAGGTGTTTTCGGTATTTTCCCCAACTTCAATGGCTTATTGGAAGAAAAATTGGGCATCCATCATGATACTGTTCAAACTACCGATTATGCTGCCGCATTTAGTACTGTCTTAGATCTTCGAAAAGGCGAGCAAGAGGTTATTCAAGAAAGCATCGAACGAATGTATGAGCAGTTCTTGGGACGTGTTGCAGAAGGCAGAGGGATGACCACTGAAGCTGTGCATGAGGTAGCTAAAGGCCGAGTATGGACGGGAACGCAAGCTGTAGAAAAAGGCTTAGTGGATGAACTAGGGTACTTAGAAGACGCCATTAATGAAGCGGCAGCTATGGCAGGGCTTGAGGACTACAAGATCGTTGAGTATCCTAGAATTAAGGAAAACGAATTTATGAAGGCCGTAAAGCAAATAGCTAAATCACAAGATGCTTCCTTGAGCACGCCTGCTTTAAACAGTCTTGAAAAGCACTGGCTTACGAAGTATACATCATTCAGGAATTTGGTAGATAATCCACATCCTCAAATGCGGATTCCGTGGGAGTTGAAGTTTTAAAAGGATTTCAATCTTATACATTTATGTACTGAAATCCTTTTTTTGTGTTGTCCAATGTCCAGCTTTGTCCTCAATACGCATTCATGCCTAGACGAAATAGACTAGCTTAGTACATTATGAAACAACTATTACTATTAGTATTCATTAGCAGTCAATCATTAGTTGCTCAGCAAAATGCACTATTGGTACCCTTTCTAAATAATGGTCTTTGGGGTATTATGGATGTCGACAAGACAATCCTAGTTTGTCCTCAATTTGAAGAAGCCTATCCGCCCAAGAATGGTATGATTCGGGTGAAGCAAGCTGGTAAATATGGATTTATAGATCAATCGGGTAATATAGCGATCAAAATCAAGTATGATGAGGCCAGTGATTTTCAGCACGGTATAGCAAAAGTTAGAAAAGGAAAAAAAGAATGGTCCATCAAAACAGATGGCACAAAACATGAAGGAATCATTGCAATTTGTGGTACCCATTATTGCATGAGGCCACGGATCCGAGAAACCTTGGTCCTCTATCAGGAAGACGGTAAATACGGTTTTACACACGAAAACCTATACATTCTTGATACTATACATGACGTAAAGATTCCAGATACATTTCCTGCCATTTTTGATACGCTTATTCCGATCACCCATCAACTAATGTATGTAGTGAAGAATGGAAAAGGTGGCTTTATGCATGAAGGATCTATTCGAGGCCCGGCTTTACGTATCCAATCCTCATTGACTTTTGAGTATGACGACATCCATTTATTTGATTGCGGCTTTTGCCATGAAGGTCTGAATGACATTTTTGCTGTCAAGAAAAACGATAGGTGGGGTTATGCTCGAGATATCTTTCATCCCAATGTATTTATTGAAACTAAGTACCTAACAGTAGCGTCCTTAGCGGACGGCTTTGCTTGGGTAGAATATGAAACCGATAAATTTGGGTATATTGATCGCCGAGGTAATGAATACTTCATTCGATAAATGAAAAATGGGACCATTAAAATCACTTAGACATACGATTGACCCACGGGTCGATGAAAAATTTGCTAATTACCCTCCGCACATTTTACCCAAAATGAAAAAGCTGCGTGAGCTAATTGTACAAGTTGCTAATGAAACCGAAAGCGTCACTGCGATAGAAGAAACGCTAAAATGGGGTGAACCGAGTTATTTGACTAAAAAAGGAAGCACCTTGCGAATGGATTGGAAAGAAAAGAATCCTGAGCAATATGCCCTGTATTTTAAATGCACCAGTAAACTCATTCCTACGATAAAAGAAGTGTATGGTACCCAATTTAATTACGAAACAACACGGGCCATTGTTTTTGGATTAGAAGACGATTATTCTGAAAAAGACATTAAAGAATGTATACGATTGGCCCTTGAATATCATCTATTGAAAGATCAAGCTTTGATGGGACTTGATGGATAAAAGTCAAAACTACATTCTTAAGATGCTACATTTTTCTCGATTTATGTCACTAGCAGTACTTATGCTTCTTACCCAGTTTCTTTGTAGTTGTGGCGAAGTAGGTCATCAAAAACTAGTCGGTTTGGGGCCATTTATGGGATATCACGTAAATGCTGAATGCGGATTAGATACTACTGATATTTCGACTAATCTAGCGTTAACCCAACTTATTTTAAGGACTGATTATATCTATGAGGAAATTGGGCCTCATACACAAAAAGGGTCCCCACGAAAATCGGTCAATTTTATGATTCCAAATGAAAGAACCATTGTAGCAGATCGAGATATTGTTTTGGGAGGTAAGACTTTCTTAGCTGGTGAATCCTTTTCGGAGATGCTCCATTGGCAAGGTTCTGAGGATCGTTTTGGTTTTAGGATTGCAGGTAAAACAATACAAGATTCTGATTTAGCAAAACAAGCTACTACGTTTACATGTAAGGTAAAAACAACGGATGGACTGGAGTTACAACAAAGTGTACAATTGCAATTTGACTCTACCATAGTGTTGCCTGTCCTGAAGTCAGGTGAAGATCCTTGTAAATGATTCCTTACTCAATCAACTGATACATGGATTTTTTATAATTAGATGGAGATTGTCCAGTTACGCGTTTAAACTGTTTGTTGAAGTGCGAAAAATTATTGAATCCTACTGCATCCGCAATTTCACTGATGGATCGATTGCCCATGGAAATGAGTCGAATGGCTTGTCGAATTCTAAATTCATTTACAAACTGGGTAAAGGTCTTTTTAGTGTATTTTTTAAAGTATCGGCAAAAAGCTGGTACTGTCATATTGGCCACCGCACTAATCTCATCTAAGCTGATATCATTTTCGTAATTATGTTTTACATAATTAATAATCTGATTCATCCGATCATCATCTTGATTTTGAATGACTAAAGTCAGACCACTCGCATTCAACAACTCATATTCTTCAGATTGCGCTAAGATCTGCAGTATTCTAAGCATACTCATCAATCGATCAAAAGCAGATTTTCCCTCCATTAACTCCAGTTCGGCTCCCACTAAAGATCTAGTCTCCCCATAAAAGGATAATCCGGATTTAGATCGCTCGACTAGATCGTTGATCGCTGTTAGCTCAGGCATAATCGCAAAGGATGTTTTTACCAGATTTTCTTTAAACTGTACCACGATCTGTTCATTCACACCATGTATGCCAAACTCAAAACCAAAATGAGGCACATTAGGACCCATGAAGATCAAGTCTCCATCTTCAAACTTGGATATATGGTTACCTACATATCTGTTACCAAAGCCTTCTTTTATATAGACCAATTCTACTTCTGGATGATAATGCCAATAGGCTTTAGCATCAGGATTTCGCTTAGTAAATCGTAAATATTTCATGGAAGAGCCCAAATCCATATCTACATTTTCGATTCGTGGAATCAAGTGTTGTTTAGAATATTCTCTCATATAATTTGGCTTCGAGCCACCCACATGTTCCATTTTAACCTGATTGTGGTCAATATTGACATGGGTAGGTAAAATAGCACATGTATATACTAAATATACCAAAGATTATATGGCATTTCCAAGTGACCTTTGTATAGACATTAATTGAAAACGTAGAAAATTTCACAAACATGAAAAATATAGTATTAGTATTCGTAAGCCTTTTTTCAGGTGCTTTACAGGTATTCGGATTTTCAGGAGGTCCTACTTCTGTTATTGAATTGCCTTCCAATGAAACCTCAATCATTGTAAACAGAATCGGTCTATTATCAGATCTTAAAACATTTACACTCCGCGATGCGGAAGGGACCCTTGTATTTAGCGACAACATCGAGTCACAAAAGAATAGAGTAAAGTATACTCTAAACAAGTTGCCTCAAGATCAGTATACTGTGGAAATTACAGGTAATCATTCCATGGAAATCTATGAGATAGCTATCACTGATGAAAAGGTAAGACTATTAGATACAGAACGGTATTTCAAACCCACTGTAAAAGTGGAGAATGAAAAAGTATATGTAGATCTATTATCTATCTACGATGAGTCATTGCGTATCAAAGTATATAATGACATCAATGAAGAAGTGTACACCTTTAGCAAAGATGGAAAAGGCTCGTTTAACAAAGTGTTCAATCTAGAAAATCTAGAGAAAGGTGAGTATAATATGGTCATCAGTACAGATCACTTTTTAGACAATAAAAATGTAAACCTTTAAAGGAATAGTTTTTTTTATTAGCGAAAGGCTTGTCTTGTAATGAGGCAGGCCTTTTTTT
>JAHDDO010000026.1 GCA_020629315.1 Saprospiraceae bacterium
AAATCGTCCTTTCTTTCTGTTATGTAAAGTTCAGACTACTCTCTATTCTGTTATTTCATTAAGGGCTATATCTTAAGAAAAGCAGAAGAAAAGTATAATTAGTAGAGTAAAAGGTAATTGACAAAGGATTACTTACAGTACTATTCTTTCTTCCTGTTGTTCTAATTTCTTATCCATCCAACAAGAACCCTATAAACTATTGAATGGATGAAAAACACTTGCACAAGTAAAATGAATGCTGCCACTATATGCTAGACATCTATAAGTTATTAATTGTATACACTTATGTCCTTAAAAATGTCTAACCAATTACAGTGTCTGATCGTAAGATAGTTAGAAATCAAAGTAAATGCCTTTAAGGTTGTAGACAAATAGCATTTGTGACTTATTCTTCTGTAATACATTGTACTTCACTCTATTTTTTTCTTGTCTAAAACGTATCCCATTGATTTTTTTTAAGGGTAATATATTCCTAACCAAATCATCATAAATAATGTGATTGTCACTACCATCAAATTTGCACTTTTTAAAAATGCCCATATTTTTTCTTCGATAAATTGTGTCCTTACTATTTATTACTTCTGATGCCTTTTTCAACCTATTTAAGTTGGTTTTGTTGAATAATATCTCTATATCTGCTTTTTCAATCTTTTCAAATTTTGGATTTATATATAAATTCTTTTCACTTAATCTCTTTTTCATAAATTCATCTACAACAATTCTCAATTCATGATACGCATTTAGTAAGCTCGATTCCTCAAGGTCTTTATTTATCCATGAACATTGCAATTGAAATAAGGTATAATGATGTTTACTTGTCCTATAATACTGGTCAACTATTCCAAATTTATATAAAACGATTTTTACAATTTGTAAGATAATAATGACGAAATCTACACGATTTACCTTTTTACCTTTAACAATTTTCACCTTCTTCAATCCTTCTTCTGTGGAAACTTGTTGTAGCGCTTCTCTTACCTTATAATAGCTTTCTTGAAAACTCAACTTTTCCCAATCCTTATTTGGAATATACGTATTGACATGATCCAGTAATACTTTAAACGGATACTCTACTGAAATATCAAGAATTATATAATTATACTCAGCAACAAAGACCTTGGAAAGCTTGCATGTTGGAAATTGATCATTGAAGGCAGCCCATATTAAGTAAGGAGTAATTAATTTGCCTGAAATATAATTTCTAGATACTAAATACTCTTGTCCATGCTCCAACAAAAAGTCAGTAAAATTAGGTGGTGATATATATGGCCTATCTTTAATTTTCCTTTTGCTTACCTCTTCTTGATAGCCTTCAATATATTGTTTGAATAATTCATACTTCTCATCATATCTTGATTTAATTAGAGACAATTCTCTTTCTGCCTTTTCAAGTTTAGCCACCCTGAAATCATAAATCTCTTTAAAGAACTTATTGCTAGGGTCCTTGATTTGAACATATGGTAATGTGCAAATAAAAATAATTTTACCTTTTTCTCTGACTCTTCCAATTGATTGTAAAATCGATGGAATTCCATCACTAAATATCCCATATACAGAATCTACAGACGGTGTATTGCTAGTAGGAAAAATTATGATCAAGTTATCTCCTGTGAGAATATTTAATCCAGTTTTGAATGTGGTTCCCAAATTATTAGTATTCCTATTGAACATGTCTGAAGAATTAGATACCGTATAATTATATGGTTCATTCATCCACTTCCCTACTTCCTTAATTTTCTTCGCTAAATCCTTGCTGTAAGACAACACATGATTCTTGGAATCTTTATGTTGCTCCATCAGATATTTAATTATCTCAAGATCTTTATATCTGGTAGTTGTATATTCCTTTAAAAAGATAATTTCTAATTCAGAACGAATCTCCTTTGAAAGTTTTCTTCGTTGTGCTCTGATAATATTAATCCTATCCTCAGTTAAATAGGCAAAATGCTCAACAACAACTGAAACAGGTTTAGTCAATGTTGCACTAGCCAATATTACATTCTGAACTAATCCATTCCATCGTAATAATCTAAAAAAGTGTTTACTAGAGAAATTTGCTACCGAATCATGAATTTCATCCAACACTAGGAATATCCTTTTATGTTTCTTTCTACACCATTTTTCTAGATCATTTAAATACTCAACTTTAATTGATGATTGACTTTGAAATTCTTTCCCTGCATTTCCTAATAAAAAATGAGACGTAATAATTTGGATAGGTTTAGCAATATTTCGAAAATATTTAGGGTTATCTTTTGATTTTAATTCCTCTATTTCAGAAATAGTTACTACCTGCTTTGTGGATATTTTTGATTCTTTACGTTCAGTTAAATACCGTTTGTCCTTATCAACTAATGTTCGGTATGGACTTGCTAAAATGATTACATTTTGCTTGTCTTTAAGCAGTTCTATAATGTACTTTTCAATGGCATATGTTTTACCTGTACCTGTTCCTAGATTCAATACAGTTGTAGATTTCTCGCCTTTTTTAAGGTATTTCAAAATATCTTGTGTCAAGTACTTAGAATCTGATTTTATCTCATTGACTTGTACTTCATAGCCTTTCTCCTTAAAGAGACTTTCATCTAGCTGTTCATAGTTAATTTCTTGTTCTGTTATAAATTGTTTAGGATCATATTCAGTAAAGGTTTGATGTCCATAACTGAATGAATTCAATTCTTCTGACTTTGATTCTATTTCTGGCTTACTAGGGAATAATCTATTATATTCCGAATCAATTATTTCAGGTGTTAAAATTCCATTGTGTTGGAGTGCTTTCAAGATACTAAGATCCCAATCCTGAATTACATTTAACATAAAACTAACGTATATTTCATCAAGGAATGTTTGAGAATAGGGTAAGGAAATTTTAGGAATCTTACCCTTGAAAGGTGCTGGTTGTTTTATAAAGTCTAAAAATTCTCTGTCTTTGAAAACTTGCCTTAACCAGTCATCATCAAAATATTCCATTCAAAAATGTTTATTGTAAAGAAATCCTGTTTTCGTTCTTTCAAGATAAAAAGAATAATAAGGGAAATAGGGATATTTACACAAAGCACATAATAGCTACCGTTACAATTGGAATTGTGAGTATATTCAGGTTTAAAACGTTATAAACAGCTCTTTGCTTTACAAGGTAAGTATAAAGGTTAGTTATCGGCAAGAAAATAAAATAAAATGACACAAGAAGAATTATTCGATAAATTAAAGAAGTGGATTAACGTAATCCAAAAAGCAATTATTGCAACAGTTATTGTTGAAGGAATTCTTGTCATCATTATTGGTATAGCATCTAATAAAATCGGCGAGACAATTGACATCTGGTTAGGTGTACTTCTTTTTTGTGGTTTACTATACTTACTCATATTATTTATTAGAACATTCTACCAATTGAATTTTCCAGGTGATATAACGGAAGAACTACAATCGAAAAGCAAACTTGCAGAGTATGACAAGTCTTTCAGTCGTCAAAAAATTATTAATGACTATATCAACCAAACAGTAAAGTCATTAAATGACCAAACATGTTCAACAAATGTTGGGTCAGACCCCCATATGTGTGATGAAGAATTACAAGTCCGATTAAAAGATGTATTAAAGCCTGTTTTGACGAACACAAATACAATATTGAATGCATATCATGTAAACAAATTCACCATTGGAATTCATATAAACTTCTATCGCCACGAGCCAAATGATTATTCAAGAATTAAAATAATTCCAGCTGAAAACGATCAAATTACCATTGATAAATGGGATGAAATAAATGACAAAGGAATACTAATGTTGAGAGATGACCTCAATATGGAATACTCTCTAATACATAAAGGGCTTTTAGAAAGTGATTATGAAACACAACAAAGCCTTGAAATTAAATCCGCAATTCTTAAATCATTTAAGAACGTAGAATTTGTAAAAACTCAATTCACCTACGAAAACAAATTATATACTATGATTTGCTCTGATATGCCAATGGTATGTTCTGATACCGATGCGAGTGGCGTCACCTTCATAATTATGGAAGGTGAATACGAACCTGTTGATGATTTACCTTACTTATTAAGAATATTTAATCGAGTAGCTGCAAACTACATTTACAAGTACAATGAATGTGTATTTAATCAAGTATTTAGTAAAAAACAAAACGAAGACAGAAAAAAGGAAAAGCAAAAAGAAATGGAATTGGCGGAGCAACAAAATGGTGAAAATCCAGCCGATAACAAGGTGTGACCACAGCATATCCTCCTTCGTCGGAGACGCTGGGTACACCCGATCCGTTATGTGCAAGAAAAATAAAAAACGATGACTAATATCAAAGTAGTAGGAAAATTTTGGACAACAGTCGGACTTTCATTCCTTGTTTGTGTATTCTTAGTATTCTTCAATGGTTGGATTTACGCAAAACTTGGAGGTTATCCTTTTTCAATTTTAACCTACTCAGTCATTATTATTTCGATGTACTTAATAGTTGGTTCCTTTATAATTTTACCTTTTCGAAAATTTTATGATAGTTCAATACTGAGTGGATTAGAATTTTGCATATACATCTGTGTATTAGGAGCAATACTTGGGTTAGTAGCAGATGATGAAAAACTAACTCAATCAAAATTAACTTTAGGCAAAGAAAGATTGGAGAATTCATTAGATAAAATCAATCGTGAAATAACACAATTAGATTACTTGCATTTTCAACCCATTATTGAGAAGTCAAGAATTCGTCTGAAGGAGCTACTACAAAATTTACCGAATCAAAATCTTGAAGATTCGAAAGTAGATGTAAATGAAATCTATACGATAACGGACACTGTTCCTGAATATCCATTTTTAAAATACAGAATGTTATTTTCTGAATACATAGAAAGAAAAGAGAATTTTGAGAAAGTAAAACGAACAGCAAACTGGTTTGAAGAAAATAAAAGTGGCATTAGAGCAATAAGTATTTCGCTAATTTTAATATCTGTAATATTCAAGGGTCTAATTCTAATGCTAAAGTATAAGACAGAAGAAGAAAGAGAAGTAGAAAGAAGAAGAGAAAGGCAAAATATAGAATCCAGCACATAACAATAGATATGATCGCAAATCTCTCATATTTCGCAGACACACTGAATACAATAATGAGCTATATTCCTCTACTTTGTTTGTAATATATCTGTACCCAAAATTAAAAAAGCCTCTAAATCAAAGACTTAAAGGCTTTAAAAGTGACTCCATTAGGATTCGAACCTAAGACCTACTGCTTAGAAGGCAGTTGCTCTATCCAGCTGAGCTATGGAGCCATCATATGATAAATGTGAGGTATACCACTTTATCACATTGGACCGCAAATTTAGTAGTATTTTTATAATTAGCAAACAAGGTAAATTAGACATTTACAGAAGTATGCAAAGTAAAAAGGTACAGATCGAGAAAAGCTGGTACGCATTATTGGAGGAAGAATTCGATAAACCCTACTTCAAAGCCCTTTCTGAACATATTAAAGAGGCTATTAGATCAGGTAAAATTATATATCCACCCGGTACACTTATCTTCAATGCTTTCCAGGTTACTCCGGTGGAAATGGTTAAAGTAGTCATCATTGGACAAGACCCTTATCATAATCCTGGCGAAGCTATGGGACTAAGCTTTTCTGTCCCTAAAGGTAAAAGGGTACCTCCTTCCTTAAAGAATATATTCAAGGAATTACAAACGGATTTAGGCTTTGTGCCTCCTGATCATGGAGATCTAAGCCATTGGGCATCACAAGGCGTCCTACTTTTAAATGCGATGTTAACCGTTGAGAAAAATAGGCCAGGATCGCATAAGAGTATTGGTTGGCAGAGTTTTACGAACGCAGTAATATCTAATTTGTCAGAAAAACGTGAGCATATAATATTCATGTTGTGGGGAAGATTTGCCCAAAGTAAAAAAGAGCTGATTAATGCAAAAAAGCACTTGATCTTAGAGGCCCCCCATCCATCTCCTTTAGCCAGGGGTGGATTTTTTGGGAGCAGACATTTCTCAAAAGCCAATGAGTTTTTAGTTAAGGTAGGCAAACAACCGATATCATGGAATCTAGAAAATATATAATATTCGGATTAGTCCTGTGCGCAACAGGTGTCATTTTAGGCGCTTTTGCAGCACACGGTCTTACATCGCTTCTTGAAGAATCTTCTATTGCTTCTTTCCAAACAGGCGTACGATATCAAATGTATCATGGCTTGGCATTGATTGTTGTCTATTTATTATCTACTAATATGGCGTTTAGATCGGGAACGATTTCATTTTTGATGGCGTTAGGCACTTTGTGTTTTAGTGGCAGTATTTATTTACTTGTCCTAAATAATCTATGGAATTTGGACTTTCTTAAATGGGTGGGGCCTGTGACACCGATTGGTGGCTTATTGTTGATACTATCTTGGGCACTTCTACTATTGAAGGTGATTCAATCCAAAAAATATTAAAATACTTCCTACTAAAAAGGTATGAGAAAAAAACTATTATTCCCATTTCTAGTCTTACTCTTTATAGTTGCTATACAAGACCAACTTAGCGCTCAAACTGAATTTGGCGCTAGTTATGGCTTAACCTTAAATTCTGCTCAAATTAAAGGTGTTAATGATGATTTTCTACCAGAAGTAACTGAATTTGTAGGTAACACTGCTGGTCTAGATCTGGCTTTCAGAATGGACGAACATTTCTCATTTGTTACAGGCTTGTATTGGGAAGAACGAGGCATGGACTCCCGTTATGACTGGGATATAGATTTCCTAGGATTGGAGGTTCCAGTAGGATTAAAGATTCGAACGCGGATACATTATTTAGAGATGCCATTAGCGATGAAAGTGAAGTTTGCTAATAAAAAGAAAGTTCACCCCTTCTTTGCAGGCGGCGTAAAGCTAGGATTGGCTCTTGATGGAAATATTGCAGTTCTTGGTCAAGTAGTAGTAGATATCAAAATAACTGAAATTCCGATCAACTTAGCTAGTGATAATGCTAGACAATTTGATCTTTCCCCGTTCATGATGACAGGTCTTGATATTCCATACAAATGTGGTGTATTTACTTTTGGACTAGCTTATGAATACTCAGCTTTCAATTTCTTGAAAGAAAGTACTATCGCTATTGAATTCCGTCATTATGGTTTTAGTACAACCTTAGGATATAGATATAAGTTCGGTTGCAAAAAGGAAGTGAAGGTAGACCCTGATAGGGTTTAATTCATTTGTGCTAGCTCATCTTCTTTGTCGGCTTGGTGATTCTTCCACCAAACATAACCTAGCCCCATTACCAACAGATAAGGTAGGGATAACATGTAAAGTATGCCCCTATTCAATCCTCTACCGGCTGTGCCTCCATTCTTTAAATTGGACTCGGCAGACATTTTACACATAGGACATTGGGCATCAAGATCTATTTGGAAAACCAGAAAACAGACCAAGAACAAACACATTATAAGTACGTTTCGCCACTTCATATTTCAAATGTAAGGGATTCTAGTGATTATAACACGGATAAAGCATCAGGTAAATTATCGGGCCAGTTACAGCAACATAAAACCAAAACGGAAAGACCCATTTTGCCATTTTTCGATGACGATCTATAAAACCTAAATAGGCTCTGTTAAAGGTTAATAAGATAAAAGGCAATATCAATCCAGCTAGGATAATATGTGTAATTAATAGAAAGAAATATATGGTTCGTTTCCAAGGAATATCAATGCAATACTTGGTTTCTGGTGTTGTAAAATGATAAACAACATACATCAGTAAGAACACTAAACTTGTTGCAAAAGCAATATAAATTAGTCTTTGGTGCAAAACGATTTTCTTTTGTTTTATCGCTAATAAGGCGAATAATAAAACAACTGCAGTAATAGCATTGAAACTAGAATATACAGCAGGTAAAAAACTAAAATCAATACCAAAATCAGGCTTTTGCTCTCCTCTTGTAAATACAACAAGAGCTAGAACTACAATTGTTGTTAGAAAAGCGAGTCTATCAAATGTTTTTAGGCGTTTTGTGTTTTTTGCATCCTTAGTTGCCATTACTTACTTTTTTCAGATTAATGTCTTTTTGCTTTTGTCTGGGCAATATAATAGCAGTGTGTTCTATTAGTTTGGTAAGATCACTACGTTCATCAGTATAGATATAGCGAATAGCTCCTGAAGTATCCACTAAATAATAGTCCCCTACTGCCACCCCTCTTATTTTTAGCGCATCATCCTTCATAAATTGGAAACTATAGGAATTTTTATACTGATCAACATAAGTGCTATCAAAGACTGCATTTTCAGAAAAAGAAATGCATGTCGTTTTTCCGATTAACTCACGACTAATCTCCTTTGCCCCAAACCAAAGGCTCACGTCCGAGTCAGAAAAAGAAAATTTTGGTGCTAAATCATCCAATGCTTCTTTTCTGTAATCATAGCCTGATTGTAAATAATACCAGGAGGCTGCAGGAAGGCCAAATAACATGACCATTACAACTATAGTCTTTAGATATTTCAACAGAGTTCTTTTTTATATAACAAGAATAGCATAGAAAGGTTAAAAAAAAAGCTGCTCTTAAGGAGCAGCTTTATAGTATTACATTTTGTAAATATCGCTTTGTTCAAAAAGGAGGTATCCTTCTTGTTTTTGCATTTCTTCTTTGACCGGTGCTTTATTTTTGTCACTGATCAAGTTACGTCTTTTTTGCCAATCACTACCTTCCCAGAAAAAGGCTATAATCGCCCAAACTAGTAATAAGGTTGGTAATAAAACGGATTTTACTAATCCAGGCACTTCGTATTTCATGTGCATGAATTCATAAACAATTAAATAGGCCTTAACAATACTCATAACTATCATTGCAATGGATACAACATAGCCTGGTAATGACTGGCCTTCAATAAGATGTCCTTTACCATATAAGGCAAAAAGAACTTCTCCTATAGTAATAATACCAAGGATGATTATAATCCTAAGTACTTTCTTTTTCGAATCTTCGTATGAATGTCCCATATCTGTTTGCTGCGATTAAATTAGATAGAATACAAGGAAAACAAAAACCCAGACCAAGTCGACAAAGTGCCAATACAGCCCGATCTTTTCAACCATTTCGTAACCATTCCTCCGTTCAACATATAAACCGGTAGCCACATTTACCATTATAATGATCAAAAATATTACACCTGATAGAACGTGGAATCCGTGGAAACCTGTAATAAAGAAAAATAATGCACCAAAAGCTTTAGGACCAAAACTTTGCACTTTTTCAATGCCTGCATCAGGTCCATCAGTTACCTTGTAAGGTAGCTGATGCCATTCTCCATTATGCTTATGAATTAAATATGAATCCCCTGCTTTAAAAGAATCTCCAGCTTTTATTTCGTGGCCATCTCCTTCTAGATAAGTACCACTCTCTACATGGGTACCAAAAGGGTTTTTCGTAACTGTCATATGCTCCTTACCGATCAACATGTTCCACTCCCAAGCTTGACAACCTAAAAAACCTAAGCCTCCAATTATGGTTAATGCCATCCAGAAAACAACACCACCTTTATTCTCTCGTTGGCCTTCTTGAACGGCTCGCACCATCGTGAAAGAGCTAAATAAAAGAACGAAAGTCATAACCGTAACGAAATAGAGTGGCTTATGATGGAACCCCCCTGGGAATGTACTGAATACAAAGTCAGGTACTGGCCAAGATGGCATACTAATTCGTAATGCTCCATAAGCAATCAAAAATCCTGCGAAGGTGAAAGCATCCGATAAAAGGAAATACCACATCATAAGTTTTCCATATGATGCACCGAATGGCTTTGCGGCACCGTCCCAGGCTTTCTTGCCCGTAAGCTCTTCATGTGTATGTACTGCTACGTCTGCCATGTTTATTAATTACTACTAGTTATTTTACAATTAATATGAAGATCAATAAATAGATCCACAAAATATCTACGAAATGCCAATAGTGAAGAACCATTTCATAACGATTAATCCTGGCCTCCGTAGGCTTATATTCTAATATGAATGCATTAATAGCTGTAATCAGAAGAGCCGAAATGCCCCCTAGTACATGTAATGCATGTAATCCAGTTATTAAATAGAAAAACGAACCACTTACATTTCCTTTTAAATCAACGCCATAGCTAAATAATGTGGTCCATCCTAAATACTGACAAATAACAAAAACAGTCCCTAAAACCATACTCGCTATTAATGTCAAAATATATGTTTGTCTCTTCCCTCTTTTAAATGCATTACAAGACCAATGCAATAAAATCGAACTTAATACAATGCTAATAGTGCTGAAGATAAATTCCTTTGGCAATGGAAATTCTAACCAATTACCAGCAGCCTGCTTTACAATGTAAGCACTGGTCAATGCTGCAAACATCATAATTATGGACGCAAATGAAGTCCATAGCGCAAATTTCTGCGGATTTATTCTTTTCTTATATATGTTGTTTACAGCTACCTCCATTTTATAATCCTATTAGAATGAGTAAAAAAACAGGCGCATACATAAAAGAGTAAAACATCAGTTTCCTGGCTGATGGTCTATCGAATTTCTTATGAAAAGACCAACTGAGAATAAAGTATCCTATTGAAAGAACTAATACTGAAATAAACTCTGCAAGATTTAGATATTGCATTGTAAACATTCCAATGCAAGTAAGCAAAATCATAAAAGCATATATACTACTACCGAATCCTATAGATCGGCTTATATTTCCTTCATTATCCTCTGGCAACAATTTGAATCCCGCTTTTGAGTAATCATCGTATGATAGATAACCTATAGCCCAAAAGTGAGGAAACTGCCAGAAAAATTGGATAGCAAATAGACAAAGCCCAAAAAGACTTACTGTGCCTTCTGCAGCAGTTGTTCCTATAAGTACTGGCAAAGCTCCAGGAATAGCCCCAATCGCTACTGACAGGGTTGAGTGACGCTTGAGCGGTGTATACAAAAAGGCATATATCATAAAAGATATAGTACCTAATAAAGCTACTATAGGATGTATAAGTGCTAGAAGAACAATACCAATGAGACTCATTATACCAGCCAATAATACTGCATTGGAAATGGTTAATTTGCCACTAGGAATTGGTCTTTCTTTAGTTCTATCCATTAATATATCAAAGTCTTTCTCTAGAGCTTGATTTAAAGCATTAGATGCAAAGGTGACCAAGTACCCTCCTAAGCAAAGCAAAAGTAATGTCGCAAAATCAAGTCCCTGACCCGCTGAAGCAATGATAAAGGCCAAAACGGCCGTTAACACTACGATAGTAGATAACTTAAATTTGACCAACACTCCTAAATTGTATACCCAGGAATTTGATTTAGAATTTGATATTTGAATGGTCTTAGCCAATGTCTCTATTCCTTTACTTATCCAAACTATAATTAATGACCGTCACCAGGCGTTTCTCCATCACGCATAGGTGTAATTTGAGTAATAAACTCTTCGCCATCTTTTCCATAGTCATACGCCCATCTATGTACACTTGGCAATTTACCTTCCCAGTTACCGTGTCCTGTATCAATAGGTGTAGTCCATTCCAATGTTGTAGCCCCCCATGGATTTCTTGTCGTCATCCGCTTTCCTCTCCATATTGAATAGAAGAAATTAACAACAAACAAAATTTGAGCAGCAAATACAATAATAGCCGCAATCGTTATGAATTGATTCATATCACCGAAATGCTTAAAAGCATCGAATGTATCGAATCTGTAGTATCGCCTTGGAACACCTGCCATCCCTATATAGTGCATTGGCCAGAAGATAGCATAAGCACCAACTAAAGTGACCCAAAAATGGATTTTACCCATAGTTTCACTCATAAAACGACCAAACATTTTAGGGAACCAATGGTAAATACCTGCGAACATTCCAAAGAATGCTGCAATTCCCATTACAATATGGAAGTGAGCTACAACAAAGTATGTATCATGCATTTGGATGTCTATCGCTGAATTTCCTAAGAAAATACCCGTTAGACCTCCCGATATAAACATGGAAACAAAACCAATAGCAAATAACATCGGTGAGTTTAATCGAATATTACCTCCCCATAAAGTGGTTATCCAGTTAAATACCTTAACCGCTGATGGAACAGCAATAATTAGAGTAAATACTACAAAGAAATTCGATATAAATGGATTTACACCTGACATAAACATATGGTGAGCCCATACGATAAATGATAGGAATCCAATAGCTAATATTGATAAAACCATAGCCTTGTAGCCAAAGATCGGTTTTCTTGCGTGCACAGATAATACTTCTGATGTAAGACCCATGGCAGGCAATATAATAATATACACCTCAGGGTGACCTAAGAACCAAAATAGGTGCTGGAATAAAATAGGACTACCCCCAACTCTATCTAAAGCTTGGCCTTCAATAAATATTTCACTTAAGAAGAAACTGGTTCCTAAGCCTCTATCAAATATCAACATAAAGAAACCAGAAGCTAAAACAGGGAATGATAATAATCCCAATATCGCTGTCACAAAGAACGCCCAAATAGTAAGTGGCATTCTCCAAAGGCTCATCCCTTTTGTTCTAAGATTCAAAACTGTGGTTATATAATTGATACCTCCGAGTAAAACCGAGACCACAAATAACGTAAGACTTATAAGCCAAAGTGTCATTCCACCCTGGGATCCAGTAGACGCCTGCGGTAATGCACTTAAAGGCGGATATCCTGTCCATCCACCTGAAAAGGGGCCCGTATTTAAGAACAGTGAATAAAACATCACCACACTGGCTAAGAAAAAGAACCAGTAGGATAACATATTCAAGAATGGAGAGGCCATATCTCTAGCTCCGATTTGAAGCGGAATCAATAAATTACTAAATGTTCCACTCAGACCTGCAGTCAATACAAAAAACACTAATATGGTTCCATGCATGGTTACCAAAGCGTAATAAAACTCTGGTGCCAAAGTTCCAATTCCTGCTTCATCGACCACTATCCATTTGCCTAACAAAGGCTTTATCCAAGCCAAACTTTCATCTGGAAAACCAAGTTGTAAACGGAATATAATTGACATTCCTGCACCAATGATAGCCCAAAAAATTCCTGTTATAAGGAATTGTCTTGCAATGATCTTGTGATCCATTGAAAAGACATAATGACTTATAAAATTTGATTGGTATTTGTCACCATGATGATGATCGTGAAAGTGATCATCATAACCATCTTTTTCAATAATTAGATCCGGATTGTACTTTACTATTTCAGCCATTACCTACGCTTTTACTTTGAAATAATTCTTAATTCGGTTCTTCTGTTTTGTTGTCTTCCATCTTCAGTTGCATTATCAGCAACTGGTTGATCAGCTCCATAACCCACTGCTTTAAGTCGGTCAACACTGATACCTTTATTCATTAAATAACTCTTTACAGAGTTAGCCCTTGCCTCAGATAGGGCTTGATTAGATGAAGGATCACCTACGTTATCAGTGTGTCCTCCTAACTCGACAGCAGCCGTGTTATATCTTGTCATAATACTTGCTAAATTGTCCAATTCGTACTTAGACATATCCTTCAACGTGGCGCTGCCCGTCTCGAAGAAAACGTGCTTCAACGAAATCGTACTTTCAGACGGATCGTCGGCGCTTATTGAACTTTCAAAATCTGTTAGTAAATCCACTTTACGCTGACCAATTTCTGCATCTAATAATCTTCCTTTAAAAGGATCTGCTTCTGTACCCCTTATCGTTGATAAATAGTAGCTTGTTTGTTGCGACAACCATTCTTCATATTCATCTTGCTCAACAATTTTAACTACCCTACGCATACTGTAGTGACCTTTTCCACATAATTCCGCGCATGCCAACTCATAATCAAAAGCCTCCCATCTGGTAGGTCCCTCAGGGTCTTCTGGATCGTAAGGCTCATTCCATTCGGGATAATCTTTCAGTGCTTGTCTATATTCCTCCGTTGTTTTTGTAGGCGTAAAAACAAAATATGTTGGAAGACCTGGCACAGCATCCATTTTCACTCGGAAGTGAGGTAAATAAAAGTTATGGAGAACATCTTTAGATGTTATTCTAACTCGTACTTTTTGGTCTACTGGCAATACAATTTCTGTTGGTAAGAAGTCATCAATATTCTTTTCGTCATTCCAATCCTGACCTAATGGGTTTGTAGCCAGGTCAATTAACCTAAAATTCTTTGTTCCTAGCTTGCCATCAGGTCCAGGGTATCTCAAATCCCATGCAAACTGATAACCGGTTGCTTCTATCTCAATGACTTCTTCATCAGGTCCTACGTCAGCCATAGCTGTATTCCATACAAAAAGTCCCTTCACAACTAAGTATGTCATTACAATTAATGGAATTACCGTCCAAATGACTTCTAATTGGGTGCTATGTGCAAAGAATTTACCGACTCTACCTTTCTGTTCTCTATACTTATAAGAAAACCAGAATAAATAGATCTGTGTAATTACAAACACAATACCCGTAAATATTAGCGTTACATTAAATATCGAATCCAAACTTCCTCCGTGTTCAGAAGCCGCTTTATGAGGGCCGTAACCCAGCATAGAATCTTTATAATAATACGCTGATACAACGCAAAAAATCAGGAACAATATCATAAAGATGACCAGCCAAACAGCTGTTCTGTTATTGTTTTGCAAATACACTTCTTCCTCTCCCCTGATCTTTGCTGATAGCTGCGATACCCTACTCAACTGAACGATGATTACAGTGAGTAATAAAATGGTTAAAGCAATAACTAATCCTAACATATTTCTCTTTTCTAAATATTAAACATGATGATGTACACTCTCTTCAATGTAAGGGTCATGAGCTGAAGTCAATGATGCCCTACCTAGTGCAGAGAATACGAAAAACAGAAATAGACTTAAAAATCCTATAAAAGTACCCACTTCCAAAAATCCAGGAATAGTGGTACCCATCTTAAATCCGCCGTGTCCATGCCCATGATCTCCATGTGCATCGTGCCCGTGATCGCTATGTGCATCATGTCCATAATCATCATGTGCATGTGCAGTATCATGCGAACCATGATCATGGTCATCGTGGCCTATATGCTTTGTATGGGCATCATGTCCACCTTCATGAAGCATTGAAACCTCATGAGCGGTATGATCCACACCCGGTTTAATCATCTGGAAGTAATCTACCCAGTGACCGAACAAAACTATTACGGCTACAAATCCTAAAGATCCCATTTTCCTTTTTGTATCATTCCTCATTAAAATGAAAAATGGCAGTATAAAGTTTATAATCAGATTACCGTAAAATAATACAGGGTAGTCATTTATTCTTGTATAAAAATAACCCGTCTCTTCACCCACATTTGCATACCAGATTAGCATGTATTGTGAGAACCATAGATATGTCCAGAAAATACTAAATGCAAATAATAACTTACCAAGATCATGCATATGCTCGGTAGTTACATTTTCGTAATAGCCTTTACCCCTTAAATATTGAAGGATCAAGATGGTCAAACAAATCATAGATACAAAGGCACTAGCTCCTGTATACCAGGCAAATAAGGTACTATACCAATGCGCATCTACAGACATGATCCATAACCAGACCATCGCACACATTGAAAATCCAAATACTGGTAAAAATGCCGCAGCATATACTCGGGTTTTTCTATGTACCTTGAAATCATCATCAGCCCCTTGTTCTTCTTCACTAACAGATAAAGATCTAAATCGCAAGGCAAAGAACACCCAAGCTCCTACAATGACTAAGGTTCCAAAAAAGTACCAGCCTTTATTCAAGAAACCAGCCTTTCCTTGTAAAATAGTATCTATTTCTACGGAAGCAGGATCATTCCAATGGTATAGATGATTCCAACCTAAATAGGTTGACAATCCAAGAAATGCCATCAAACAGAATCCTACAATGAGAAAAAGTCCCATTGATTCCCATACTCTTTTGAAAACAGTATACCATCCAGCCCATGCTGTTATGCTCGCTGCTAAGAAGAAAGTAGCGAGTGCAGCGATCATGGTAAAGAACGCTGAATTATGAAGTAGGTTAGACCAGAACCGGGTATGATATGCATCATCCGTCCCTGAAAACCATGTCAAAGCCAGGCACAAAAACCCTAGGATTATTCCAGCTAATAAGGTAATTCTGAGTCTGTTTGTAAATTCAAATGTACGCATGCTATATTGCTAATAGATTATTCAAAATTTAATGATGATCTCCTTCATGATGCTCATCACCATGAGGCTCAGAGTGATCATGATTATGATCATGGGATTCATCATGTTCATGATGACCGTGATCAACACCATGACTATGATCTTCGTGCACTTCTTCTTTAGTAGTTTCTACCATGACAATATCACCTGCTGGTCTGTCAATGGCATTTAATGTATTCTCGTATTGGTTATACGCTAACTTCTTATCCTTAGCTTGAAGAGCTCGGATATAATGGATTACTTGCCATCGCTCTTCATAATTTAACTTGTCATTATACGCACCCATTACGTTTTTACCGTGCATGATAGCGTGGTAATATCTACCATTGCTTGCACTTACAAATTCGTCTAATAGGAAATTTGCCGGTTGAGCAGGATATTTACCACCATCATCTCTTACTATATATCCCGCACCATCACCTTTCTCACCATGACAAATACCACAATACACATTGTAATGCTCTTTTGCGGCTTTTAATCCAGCATCTGTGATGGGATATGGATTTTCAACTAATTCATTCGTCGCTCTGGTTCGCTCCTCCTCTGTATTACCATAAGGGTAATGTAAGCTATTATCTTCTGTTGCTGCATTTCCTACTTTTCGCGAGATAGTTCCAGCTTGCGGAAGACGGGGTTGCGCATATTTGTAATACTCATCTTCACCACCCCATGTATTGTTATAGTAATACGTATAGGTGTTAGCTTCATAAGCAGTCGAATGCGCCATATCTGGCATGTACTCACTTCCTGGACTATTACCACCAGGCTTTTGACAAGCACTTAATGATATGATTACAGCTGAAACTGCGAGCAGATATATTTCTTTTCTAAATTTCATCAAAAATCTTCGATTCGTTATTAAAGGTGTTTTGCATGAACTTCGGCGGCACCTGTCTCTCTAAAGAAAGAAGATGCACTATCCGCATCTAAATCATGCTCATCAAACGCAATACAAAATTTATCGTCCGTAATTCTTGGATCTAAGTAATCGTTGGTCACACCAGGTCCCATACCACTAATTAAGTAAAAGGTTACAACCATACCGATTGAGGCAAATAAAACAGTTAACTCAAACGTAATAGGAATAAATGCGGGGACTGACCAATGGGGTTTACCACCAAATATCACCGGCCAATCTTTTGTAAAGATCCAGGTCATTCCTAAAAATGCGGTTAGTGTTCCTAATGCACCATAGATAAAACCAGCTATGTGCAATCTCGATTCACTTAATCCCAGTATTGGGTCTAATCCGTGGACAGGAAAAGGTGTGTACACATCCATTATCTCAAGATGTTTATCCTTAGCGACTTTAACTGCTCTTAGCAACTCTTCCTCGTCGTTATATAATCCGTATATGACTTTGTTATGTGCCATTTCAATTACTTTCTGATATTAATATTTACCACCGTCTAATCGGTCTTGCAAATCTTTCAATTCATCCCACCGACCTTCATAAGCCAATTTTGCTTGTTGAGGCCAAGATTCCGGTGAGTTACCCATAAAGTTTCCTTCACCTTCATCCAATATTCTTTGCAAATCATCCACTTGTGCAGAGGATAATTGTTGGAATGTCTTAATACCTGCAGCCTTTAATGTTTGTTCTACTTTCGGTCCAATGCCCTCTAATTTCTTCAAGTCATCTTCCATAGTAAGGACAGACGCATCATCTACATGCCCACTAGTTCCATGGTTAGCATCTGAACTTGCAGCAGAATGAACCGCGTGCAGCGCATGGTCATGATCATGATGATGTGCATGCGCATTTGGTCCCGTATATTGATCGCCTGAAGATTTTAGTATACTCTTGATTTCAGCAATGGCAACCACGGGCGCAACTCTTGTAAAAATCAAATAGAATGTGAAGAATAATCCTATTGTTCCTAAGTAGATGCCCATCTCGACCCACGTTGGAGAATAATAACTCCATGAAGATGGAAGGTAATCTCTAGCTAATGTGGTCGCAATAATTACGAACCGTTCGAACCACATGCCTATGTTTACAACTATTGACAATAAGAATGTCCAAAATATACTCCGTCTGAATTTTTTAAACCAGAAAAATTGTGGTGTGATTACATTACAGAACATCATACCAAAATATGACCACCAATATGGACCCAAGGCTCTATTAAAAAACGCAAATTGCTCATAAACGTAGCCTGAATACCACGCTATAAATAGTTCTGTCAAATAGGCAACCCCTACAATCGTACCAGTCACCAATATCACCTTATTCATTGACTCTATGTGTGCCAATGTTATATAGTCTTCCAGCTTAAGAATCTTACGAGTTACAAGCATCAATGTTTGTACCATGGCGAACCCAGAAAAGATAGCACCCGCAACAAAGTATGGCGGGAATATAGTTGTGTGCCAACCAGGTATTACTGATGTTGCGAAATCAAAACTTACAATCGTGTGTACAGAAAGTACCAGTGGTGTAGCAATACCTGCCAAAACCAAACTTAATGATTCCCATCGTTGCCAGTGTTTCGCAGAACCTGTCCATCCAAATGAAAGGAAATTATAAATCTTTTTTCTAAAGCCTTTCGCTCTATCTCTTACCGTAGCAAAATCTGGTACAAGTCCTGTGTACCAAAACAATAGGGATACCGTAAAATATGTAGATATCGCAAAAAGATCCCAAAGAAGTGGTGAGTTGAAGTTAGGCCACAAAGGTCCACGTGTATTAGGATATGGGAAGAAATAAAAGACCACCCATGCTCTACCTACGTGGATACCAGGGAATAACGCTGCACATATAACGGCGAAAATCGTCATCGCCTCAGCGGCTCTGTTTACACCGGTACGCCATTTTTGACGGAAAAGTAAAAGGATCGCAGAAATCAACGTTCCTGCGTGACCGATTCCAATCCACCAAACGAAGTTGGTAATATCCCAACCCCATCCTACTGTACGGTTCAAATTCCATGTTCCGATACCATGCCATATCGTCCATGCAATACAAAAGAGTCCGAAAGCTAAACATGATACAGCAATAATAAAACCTATGATCCAAGATCCTGTAGGTGCTTTCTCCGTTGGAGAAACTAAATCCTCAGTGATCTGATGATAGGTCTTATTCCCTGTAACCAATGGCTCTCGAATAGGACTTACGTAATGACTCATACTTGTATATTTATCAAAGAGTTTTTATCAAATATTTTTACGCATCTAATGTTTCATCTCTATTATTCACCTTCATGGTGTAGGTAACAGATGACTTAACATTCACTTCTTCTAAGGCTATATAATTAAGTGGTGATTGTAACTTTTTGTCTAAATCACCGCCCTTATTATTGAAATCACCAAATGTAATGGCACCTGTCGGACACGCAGACTCACATGCCGTAGTTACATCACTGTCTTTCAATCGTCTACCTTCTATTTTCGCTTCTAATTTTCCTGCTTGTAATCGTTGTACACAGAAAGAACATTTTTCAATAACACCCCTTGCTCTAACTGTCACATCTGGATTCAACACCATTCTTGTTAAGTTATCAGCGTAGAATGGTTTATCTAATCCTTCGACCACGTCAATTTGGTTTGCTGGGAATATATCTGCAGTGGTATAGTCTAACCAATTGAATCTACGTACTTTATATGGGCAGTTATTTGCACAATATCGAGTTCCTACACATCTGTTATATGTCATCTGATTCAAGCCCTCTGACGAGTGATTTGTGGCATTTACTGGGCACACATTTTCACATGGAGCATTATCACAATGCTGACACATCATAGGTTGGTACACAGTATTAGGGTTTTCGACATCACCATAATAATATCTATCAATCCGTAACCAAGTCATTTCATGATGACGGCTTACTTCTCTTTTACCTACAATAGGAACATTATTTTCGGACATACAAGCAACCGTACAAGCACCGCATCCTATACACGCATTCAAATCAACATGCATACCCCAATGATGACCTTGAGAGTACTTATCTGCTACATACTCATCATATGGATAAAGGGTCTTATCATTTAAGTACTGGGCATTAGCTCTTCTCTTTTCAAGATCAGCAATGCTTGCATCTAAATCATTTATATGCGAGTTATATACGATTGATCTCTCGGTCAAACTCCCTTGATATCCTTGCTGTACAGCTCCATATGTTACAAAAACAGTCGCAGCTTCATCTGCATTGATCGTTTCCCCTGTAGCAGCATCTGTGCCTTTAACACCAAATGTGTGGTGGTATTGAACACAAGAGAAATGCTCTTCTTTTCGAAGTTTTCTTCCTAATGAAACCTTTGTATTGTAATACTGCGTCCGACCCTTATCTGTTGTTAGACAAGTGTTTACATTTACACCAATCCCTTTACCTAAAGGACTTGCATTCTTTCTACCGTATCCTAATGCTAATGCTACAGTTCCTGGCATTTGTCCAAATTGTTGGATTACAGGAACAGTAAAACTCTGGTCTCCAATAGTAATTTCTACCATATCACCATCCTCAAGGCCATTTAGACCCACCATAGTTCTTACCCCATCAAAGTTTACGGGAACAGCCAGGTAATTACCCCAAGAGGTTCTAGCTACTGGATCTGGCATTTCCATTAACCAAGGGTTTTCAGAAGCGTTACCATTACCCATGTGTATAGTCTCGAAGAACTTAATCTCGAGCTCGGCATTAGAAGGCTTTGATACCTTATCACCAATTCCGGCTAACGAGCTACCACTAAATGAGTAACTTGAAGAACCTCCTTTTAGCATGCCATCATGCACCGCGGCATTCCAATACGACGCAAAACTGTAAAATTTATCTTGAGAAGCAAAAGCACCATCCTTAAGTTGACCTTGCAATTTGTCATGCATAAAATCAACAGAACCTGGCGCTGCTGCACCTGACCAGACCATGATACTTTCTTCTAATTGTCTAGTATTAAATAACCTCCCAATGGTAGGTTGAACAATCATTGTTTCACCTTCATACTTCTCAGCATCTCCCCAACTTTCTAAATAATGATTTATAGGTGCAATATAATTACATAAGGCCGTAGTCTCGTTTGGAGTATATGCTAATGCGATTCTATTCTTTGCCTTAGATACGGCATCTGCCAATTTATTCCCTCCTGCAAAATCATATGCTGGATTACAATCATAAAAAATTACCGTATCAATACCATTTCCTGGAAGTTCAGAAATAAGGGTATCTATATTGCGCTCATCACCTGAAAACGAAGTACAAACACCTGATAATGATATTGTATTTCCATATGCACCCAGCGCATTGTTTATTTCGTTGACTAGTAATTGTTCATAGGTGTTATTGCTGCCACTAACTACTAAAGCCTTAGATCCTGCAGATTTCAAATCACTGGCCACCTTTTTCAGCGCTTTTTGCGCCTTTTGGTTAAGTTTAGGTCCACTAATTCCTCCTACTATTTCATTTGCTAAGTAAGCAATAGCTGCCCCTTGCTCACTAGGTCTTACTAATACCCTATTATCGGCATTTGAACCTGTCAAGGACATATGGGCCTCAACCTGCACATGTTTAGACATCTTTGGATGAGCAGGATCTACTTTTCTTCCTTTAGCATAGTCGGTTGCGAATCCACCACCTAACCAACTTCCTAAAAAGTCAGCGTCAAATGAAACAATCATATCTGCTTTATCAAAATGATACCTTGGAATGATTGCAGAGCCAAAAGAGTTAGTATTTGCTTCAAGCATACCACCATACGAAACCGGATCATAGGTGAAGATTTCTGTATTAGGATACTTCGCTTTAAAAGCAGCCAAGGTCTTTCGCGCAGAAGGACTAGCTATAGAGTTAGTAACAACTCTAATATTTCGAGAACCTTTAAGAATGCTTAATACTTCATTATCAAATCCAGCCCAATTCAGAGCTTCATATCCGTCTCCGACACTTTTCAAAGGCGCTTGAATTCGATTCGTATTATATAGCGAAAGAACAGATGCCTGAGCTCTAGGACTTAAACCAGTTGTACCATTAGCCATGGCATTTCCTTCGATATGTATAGGTCTTCCTTCCCTTGTTTTTACCACAACAGCCTCTGCATTCCCACCTTGAGAATAACATGAGGCGTAGTAGGTCGCAACGCCTGGAATAATTTCTTCAGGCTTAACTACATACGGTATAGCCCTTTTAACTGGCGTGTCACAACCCGCTGCAATTGTAGCTGCGCCAAGCCCAAAGCCAAGCATTTTTAGGAAATCACGACGACCTCCTTCTAACTCCAATGCACCTTCGGCTATTTCAGTACCCGGATTCGTTTGGAATTCCTGTTGAGATTGTTGAACAAACTCTTCTGTCATTTCAAGATCCTGTGACCCTATCCAAATATGATTCTTATCCATGTTTGATTTTGGATTATTCATTTCGATTGAACTAAAAAATTAATAGTGGCATTTTTGACATTCCAAACCGCCTATATCCTCTACAGTTACCTTATCTCTATCTCCCGAAGCTAACTCATCATGATATTTTTGGTAACTCTTATAATATTCATTATCAGCAAATTGCACTTCTGTTTCTCGGTGACAATTTATACACCATCCCATTGATAATGGAGAGTGTTGCTCAAGAACTTCCATCTCTTCTACTTTACCATGGCATTGCTGACATTCTAATTTTCCTACTGTAACGTGCTGCGCATGATTGAAATACGCATGATCAGGTAGATTGTGAATACGAATCCATTCGATAGGTCCTCTAAAGTCAGACTTTTGCTCATTAGTTAAAGAGCTAACTATTCCTTTCCATTGTGCGTCTACAAGTTCTTCTCCTGCATTATCTAAAACATCGATTCCTTTTTCAACCAGATACTGATCTCCAATCCATTTTTTGAATAAGCGTTCAATAGTATCTACTTCCATCTCATCATACCCTTCAATATACTTTCCTGTACTCGGATCATAACCCACAGATGCATAAATTTTACTTAACTCGGCTGTTCCATACTCACTTCCATTCTTTATAGCGGTATGGCAATTCATACAGGTGTTAGCAGCAGGTATCCCTGAATGCTTTGATCGTCTAGCACTATCATGACAATATTGACAGTCTATTTTATTTATACCAGCATGCGTTTCATGCGAAAATTTAATAGGCTGCTCAGGGGCATACCCCTGTTGTCGTCCTAAGTCTACTGCTTTGTTAGCTGTTGCATATCCACCCAAGATTATTAATCCAAATAATAAGAATGTAACAAAGCCTTTTGATGTAAGCGTTTGCATCATGGTCTTTCCTTCATACGGAATACCATCTCTGGCTGCATTAATCTTATTTAGATTATTAATAACTCTCGACAGAATTAAGCTTAAAAAGGCAAGTAGTGCGAATAATATATAATATATATAGTTGCTCGATTTTTTCTCAACCTCTACAGCACCCGCAGCAGCAGGGTCCACTTTTGGTGTCCCGTACGTTCCTGTAGCTACACCATTAATGTATAGAAGAATTGACTCAATATCTTCATCCGTTAAATTAGGAAACGCCGTCATTACTGTAGGCTTGTATTCATTCCATAACTCAACAGCTCTTGGATGACCAGCAGAGATCATCGCCTGTGAATTTCGTATCCAGTTATACAGGTCTTCTCGAGGGTAATCAGCCCAATATTCTTCCGCATTAGCCAAAGCAGGTCCGGTTAACGCAGATTTCATATCCTTTGCATGACATGAAGCGCAATAGTTCTTAAACGTAACTTTCCCAGCATCTGGGTTCGCCTCAGCCGATAGTATCAAGGGAAAAATGAAAAGTAATAGGACTAACTTATTCGAATTGAACAGTTTATGTATTATCATTCCAACTTGAATGTGCATGGTAAAAAATAAATTCATTATGCCTGATTTCCCAATAGGGAATCATTGACGCAAAAATAGAAATTGTAACCTTTTATTAACAAATTTATCATATGAGGGTCATTATTTAGATTTTGTCTAAATATGCTCTTCCCCCTCACGAACTTTTTTAAATAATAAGGCCACTTATATTATGATGTTCTTCACATAATACATTCTACCCAAGAATAATATGTTTACGTATATTTTTTTGAAGTGAATGACAATTATCGCCTTATTTCAAGCTAAATGACTTTTTGTTATCAAAAAGTTTACAAACCGTAAAATGAATCTTAGTAATTCCATAAATTGTTCTCGACCCTCTATTTTGTCGACTGTAGCTTTGGGTTTAAATAAATAATCATGAAAAAATCAATCTTCATTTTATTGAGTTTGTTAACCATACAATCTATGGCACAACAAACCATTAGAGGTATAGTAGTTGATAAAGAATCTCAATTTCCATTGATAGGCGTAAATATAAGTGTGTTGTCCAATGCTGATCTTTTAGGGACAACCACTGATTTTGATGGCACCTTTCGATTAGAGAATATATCCTTAGGGCGCCAAGATTTGCAATTTACTTACCTCGGATATGAAGATGTCATCCTCAATGATATCATTGTAAACGCAGGTAAAGAAGTCATCCTAAACATAGAAATGGAAGAATCGGTGGTACAACTAGAAGAAGTGACCATTGTAGCTCGACGAAACGGAGAAGTAACTAATGAAATGGCTACTGTAAGTGCGCGCGAGTTTTCTGTTCAAGAAACAAACAGATATGCAGGTAGTAGAGGTGAGCCAGCTAGAATGGCTTCAAACTTTGCTGGGGTACAAGGTGCAGATGATTCTCGAAATGATGTCATCATTAGAGGAAATACGCCGACAGGGGTATTATGGCGATTAGATGGCGTTAATATACCTAACCCAAATCACTTTTCTATTCCTGGCACTGGAGGCGGTTCAGTAACCATTCTGAATAATAAATTTCTTAAAAACTCAGATTTCTACACCGGAGCATTTCCAGCTGAATACGGCAATGGCATTGCGGGTGTATTTGATCTAAAAATGAGGAATGGCAATAACGAGAAACATGAGTTCAGTGGTCAACTTGGTTTTTTGGGTACCGAACTAATGGCGGAAGGTCCGTTACAAAAAGATTCAAGATCTTCCTACCTGGCAACCTATAGATATTCTACTTTACAATTATTCCAATTCTTGGGCATTGATGTCGGTACAGATGCAATACCTCGATATCAAGATGCTTCCTTTAGAGTGAACTTTCCAAGAAAAAATGGAGGCAATTTATCTTTCTTTGGGATTGGCGGTCTGAGTGATATAGATATACTAATTTCTACTGAAGAAGCACCTAGTGGTGAAACTTTGATTTATGGCTCCAATGACCGAGATCAATATTTTGGGTCAAAAATGGGAACCTTTGGGGCAAGTTATTCCCAACCCTTAGATGCCAATACCTTTTTCAGAGTCACTCTTGCAGCTTCACATTCTTCGATTAATGCATACCATGAATACATAGATCGCGAGATAATAGATGGAAAGTTCCAGTTAAACGCTACGATTCCGATTTTAGATTATGTGTTTACGGAAAATAAATATTCTAGCTACTTAAATTATGTGAAAAAGATTAATTCACAATCAACCATTAAGGCGGGTATTAATGCAGATCTATTTCACTTAAAATATCTAGACAGTGTCCGTATCGTTAGACCAGCTAGTACAACAGGCGGGGATGTGAGTTTTGACCCTTGGCGAACTAGATGGAATGCAAATGACTTTGTTCCAATGCTGCAACCTTTCATCCAATATAAATATCGATTTAATGAAAAGCTAAGTGCCACAGCTGGACTGACTTCACTTTATTTTGGAATCAATAACAAAAGTTTTTCTCCAGTTGAACCTAGACTAGGCCTCAGCTACAAAATTGATGACAAGCAAAAGTTGGGCTTTGGTACAGGTCTTCATTCTCAAATACAAGCGCCATACTTGTATTACTACAGCCAAGAAAGTATAGGAAGTGATCCAATTGAATTAAACAAAGATCAAATCGGTTTGATAAAGAGTGTGCATGCAGTGGGTTCTTATGACAGATTGATAGGTAAAGTATCTAGATTAAAGTTGGAAGCGTATTACCAACACTTATATGATCTACCCGTCGCCGAGGATAGTAGTAGTTTTTCTTTGATCAATGCAGGCGCTGGGTTTTCTAGATTTTTTCCAGACTCATTAGTTACAGGTGGCCAAGGACGGAATTATGGGCTTGAACTAACCTTGGAACGATTTTTTAATAGAGGATACTACTTTCTAATCACGGGCTCTGTTTTTGACGCAAAGTATAAGACCCTAGATAATGTGTGGCGAAATACATCCTTTAATGGTAAGTATGCTTTCAATGCATTATTTGCTAAGGAGTGGACCATTGGAAAAAGGAGTACCATAAATGTCGGTACTAAATTTACCAGGGTGGGTGGTCGATGGCGAGGCATTCTAGATTTAGATGAATCCTTGCTGCAGCAAGATGTTGTTTATACCTCAGAATCTGTAAATACCATTCAATTCGACCCATATTTCAGGGCTGATTTAAAATTAGCGTACAAATTGAATACATCAAATTTGACACACGAAATTGCGATTGATATTGTCAATGTTTTTGATACGCAAAACATTTTAAAAGAAACCTATGCCCCTGACCATCCTGATGGTCCTGTGGTTGATGAATACCAATTAGGATTACTTCCTTTGTTTTATTACAGAATAGATTTCTAGATAAATTAGTTTAAGGCTTGAAGAAGGTGAATTCTTAATTTCTCAAGGATTTGTTAATGACACCTTCCATCTTGCTAAGATGGAGTCCTATACATTCCTTTGTATTATGGTAGCAATCATTGGAGCAGGGATTGGTGGTCTAGCCATCGCACAAGCCTTACAAAAACACGGTATCGAATATAGAATATTTGAAAAAGCTACAGTATTTGCAAAAGTAGGTGCTGGCATATGGCTTGCACCAAATGCATTGCAAGCGCTGTCCACTTTTGGATTATTGGAAGGCGTTACAGGTCAAGGCAATGAACTAAAAAAGTTTGGTATCATGACGCAAGGTATTGATGATATTTCAGCTAATGAACTAAATGTAGTTAAGGAGAAATTTGGTGTTGCGACGATTGCTATTCATAGAGCACGTCTGCATGAAGTCTTAATGAATGGTCTACCCGCAAACGCTATTTCCTTAGGATTTGAATGTAATCAAGTAATTGAAAAAGAGGATAGGTGCGAAATCGAGTTTGCCAACGGAGAGCGGTTCATTTGCGATCATATAATCGCTGCTGATGGTATTTATTCTAAGGTGCGATCTTCTATATTTCCAAAGGCACAAATTAGAGATTCGCAGCAAATATGTTGGCGGGGCGTTGCCAAACCACGTATTCCAGAAAATTTCAAACATACAGGATATGAACTTTGGGGTGATGGTGTACGTTTCGGATTCTCCCCTATTAATAAAGAAGAAGTGTATTGGTTCGCCGTTGCCAAAGATGATGAAACTAAGAACAAGGACATTGGACCAACAAAAGAATATCTTCTGAACAGGTTCTCATCTTTCCATCCATTTGTATTAGAACTTTTAAATACCACACAATCAGAATCCATCCATCAAAACAAGATAGAAGATCTGAAGCCTATGAATAAGTGGTACAGTGACAGAGTATTGTTTGTAGGAGATGCTGGCCATGCCACCACCCCAAATATGGGTCAAGGGGGCGCACAAGCATTGGAAGATGCATATGTCATTCATGCCTTATTAAAGACGATGCCATTGAATACACACTTATTTAAGAAGTTCCAATCGCATAGATCAAAAAAGGTAAATGAAATAGTCTCCACCTCATGGCAAATTGGGAAAATGGCGCATTGGAGGGTTGGTAAACGCTTGCGGAATTTCATTTTAAAACAAACACCAAAGTCGATTGTCGAGAAAAGACTATTACGACTCTATACATTGGATCTTGTTGAATGAAAAAAATAGTCTTTTATATCATTCCATTAGTTATTCTTTGGGCATGTATTCCAAAAGGGAAAGAAGAGGTTTCCTTAAAACGACTGAACCCAACGGAAATTAGGGCTATGATTCAGAATAAGAAGTTTAATTATGCCTATGCTACCTTTTTAAATGAACATGGAAACCCTATTGACTCTACTGAAAAATCAGAATTAGGTCAGGGAAAACTAGCTAAAGATTATTACATCAATAAAAAAGGATCGATAGAAGAAGTGCGTGTGCGCCAAATGAATCTTTCTGATCAGTTTCTTGAAATTGCGATCCGAGAACTATCCGCAAGCACGTTGGCACTTGATGATCAAGTTCATATTGATTGTTACTTAATTCAAGAATACTTAGAAAAAATGCAAGAAGCTGACCAGCGGCTTGCTTGGAACGACTGGGATAAGAGGCAAGCCTTACAAGCACAAGAAGAACGGATTTTATTGAGTATCATAGACCAATGCGGCTTCCCCACCCTTAGCAAGAATGATAGTCTTAAGGAAAATAATCTATTCTATGAAAGATTAATTTTTGGGTCAACAAAGCTTCTGAGTTATTATTTACCGGAGATAGAGCAAGGCGCTATTCAAGGGTGTTTTCCGCTAAAATATCTAGCTGTAATTCAGGACAGGTTACTTTCCAGACACGGCTTTAAGCAGTGGTATGGCACTCAAATATTTAGAGGCAGACTAGCGAAAATAGAGGATCCAGAACACGTCGACAAACGTCGTGAAGTCATGGGTCTGCAACCTATTGATAGTTTACTGCAACAGTTTGATACGACGCTTGAAAAAGAATTACTTCGGTTACAAAAATCTGAGTTAGTAGCTCCGAGTGATTAGACTTTCACCTTTATCTTAGAACCATCTCGCATTTCTAATAAAAGGTCAATGACTTTATCAAAATCAAATTCAATCTCACTTTTTATTCTTAGACCTTCTTTATTCGCGATGATTTCTTCTGATCCATCAATAAAGAAATGCTTCTTAGAAATAAAAATGTAATTAGACTTCCCATTTAAGGTCTCTTGATGATACAGGAAGGAGTTACGAGGGTATGAGTACATAAGCGCTAAACCCCGGCTATTCGTTCCATAAATGATATAGTCGTAATTTTCTTGATTTTCAATAGTGATTCCTAACAAACGCCAAGCTTCATTATTAAGTTCTTTGTTGCGGATTAAGCTAGTGCTTAACCAAAAACAACAAATCTCGAATAGATTTTCACCATACATTATTCTCTCATGCAATCGATTATGAAATCGATCAGAACTGAACGATGTAATCGTCCTGTACGGATTTGAAAAACCTAAAATAAATCCACCTACAACATGGTTTGTGTGATCATAAAATCCAAATACCTTCTGCGTATACAGATAAGATAATGGAATAGTGAGGGACGAACGTTTCTCGTATTGGTACTTAAATGTAATCAAGTCCAACTCACGAGTCAGTTCCTTTACTATTAAGGACATTCTCAGCGGTTACAGTGTTAAAAAATATCAACTCATTCAGGGCGCGAAAAATAAGATACCGGTGAGGAGAGACTAAATGTCGATTTCAATACCCCTAACTTTCTTTTATTTACGCTTACCGTCGACTTATTGACGATATATAAATATACCAAAATCAATCCAAAATTGCCAAAGTTTTTTCCGAACGGGACGTCGTATACGCAATTAATGTATATTAGACTGATACTGTGGCTTTTATATGTGGGTGAGGATCGTAATTTGTTAGGCTAAAGTCTGTATAGTTAAACTTGAAAATATCCCTAATTTCAGGGTTTATTAGCATTTGAGGTAGTTTTTTTGGTTCACGAGTTAGCTGCAATTTTGCTTGTTCAAGATGATTGTTATACAAGTGAACATCCCCAAAATGATGAACAAATTCTCCGGCTTCGAGGCCACATACTTGTGCCATCATCATGGTCAAAAGTGCATAGGAAGCAATATTAAACGGAACACCTAAGAATACATCAGCTGATCTTTGATACAATAGGCACGATAGTTTTCCGTCTGCCACATAAAATTGAAACAAACAATGACAAGGTGTTAAGGCCATATCTGATAACTCACCAACATTCCATGCATTAACAATAATTCTGCGGCTATCAGGATTATTCTTTATTGTATTAACAGCATTAGTAATTTGGTCGATAGTCTCGCCACTAGGAGACGTCCAACTGCGCCATTGCTTGCCATATACCGGTCCCAAATCGCCATTCTCATCCGCCCATTCATTCCAGATTCTAACTCCGTTTTCCTGCAGGTACTTTACATTGGTGTCTCCATTTAAGAACCATAGGAGCTCATAAATAATAGACTTTAAGTGGAGTTTTTTAGTAGTCACCATTGGGAAGCCTTTTGATAAATCAAAACGCATCGCGTACCCAAAACAGCTTATTGTTCCTGTGCCTGTTCTATCAGACTTAGAAACTCCATTGTCCAAAATATGTTGTAAAAGATCATGATATTGCCGCATAACTAGACTTTTCGAAACGAAAGTAATATTAAAAAATAATCTATATAAACCTTAGTTTAGTTTTAGGGTTTATACTTTCGAATAAAAGAGTCATGTACGCATCATTGAGAGACTGTATTTTGGATTTAGAGCGAAGAGGAGATTTGCTACGAATTCCTTTTGAAGTGGATCCAAATCTGGAAATGGCTGAGATCCATAAACGTATTTTTGATGCAAAAGGTCCTGCTATTCTTTTTGAAAAAGTAAAAGGTTCCCCATTCCAAGCAGCTTCCAATATTTATGGCACTTTTGAAAGGACTGATTTTCTTTTCAGAAAGACGCTAGAAAAGGTTCAAAAAATTACGGAACTGAAGGCTGATCCTACTAATTTCCTAAAGCAACCTTTTCGCTATATATCAAGCCCCCTTACTGCTTTGCAAGCCCTCCCTAAAAAAAGAAGGTTTAATGCTGCAGCTAGATATGGAGAATGTTCTATTTCTGACCTTCCTTTAGTGAAGTCTTGGCCAGATGATGGTGGTGCATTTGTTACTATGCCCCAAGTACTAACCCTGCCACCAGATAGCCGAAAAATCATGCAGTCAAATCTCGGCATGTATCGAATACAATTGAGTGGTAATGACTATGAGATGAATAAGGAGATAGGCATGCATTATCAAATACATCGCGGCATTGGTGTGCATCACAAGGCATATAATGAACACAATGATCCATTCTTAGCCTCCGTATTTATTGGAGGCCCTCCTTCACATGCATTTTCTGCTATTATGCCTATGCCTGAAGGACTCAGTGAATTAACTTTTGCTGGTATGCTGGCTGCTCGGAGATTTGGCTATCATTTTGACGAATTAGGAAACGTCATTTCCAATGATGCTGATTTCGTCATCACCGGTGAAATCATTAAACATAAAACAAAACCTGAAGGACCATTCGGTGACCACCTCGGATATTATAGCTTAGAACACCCATTTCCTGTTATGAAGGTCCATAAGGTGTATCATAGGAAAGACCCTATATGGCATTTCAGTGTCGTGGGTCGACCACCGCAAGAGGACAGCAGTTTCGGATATTTAATACATAAACTAGTCAAAGCATTAACGCCAGGTGAATTTCCAGGATTAAAGAGTATTAATGCCGTGGATGCCGCTGGTGTACACCCTTTATTACTCGCCGTAGGTTCCGAACGATATATGCCGTTTAGAGATCAAAAACCTGAAGAAATTTTAACCATTGCTAATCGAATTCTAGGCTCTGGTCAGACCTCATTGGCCAAGTTTTTATGGATAGCTGCAGAGCATGATAATTTAGATGCAGACAATATTGAGGGCTTCTTTGATCATGTATTACGAAGAGTAGATTGGCGCTTTGATTTACATTTCCAAACACAAACAACTATTGATACGCTTGACTATTCAGGCAGTGGGTGGAATGCTGGGTCAAAGGTCACCATCGCTTGTAACAGGCCAATCCAGCGAAAATTATGCAAGACAGTCCCACGGTCGCTTCAATTATCCAAGCCTTGGAACCAGGCTGCAATCAGTATTCCTGGTGTAATGGCTATAGATGGATTATCATTTACAGATTATGGTTCGGCTAAGGAGGACATTGGACAACTAGCTGAACAAATAGCTAATCAAGATCTTAGTGAAATAGCAATGATCATTGTATGCGATGATGCTCATTTTCTTTCTGAAACACTCAATAATTTTTTATGGGTAAGTTTTACTCGAGCTAACCCATCACATGATATCTATGGTGTAAAATCCTTTACAGAGTTCAAACACTGGGGATGTCATGGGCCAATGATAATAGATGCCCGTATCAAACCTCATCATGCTCCCCCATTACTAGCTGATGCCCAAGTGGAAGAGAAAGTGAATGGCTACTTTAGCAAAGGAGGGCCACTCCATGGCATTTTATAAGGCTTCTAACATATACTGCCAAGCTTCTTCAAAAGGCAAGTCGTACATTGGCCTTGTTGGCCTTTTTTTGGAGATGATATCAAGGTATGCCAGTTGTTTTGGACTCAAATACTTCCTTGGATCATCCCTTGTTTGTAGTACGCTATTTATGCGTGTTCTTTGAATGTCAGTTAGTGGTAAATATTTGTAACTGCTTTTCTTCAAATAATATTGAGGGTCTTTATCTTTTCGAAAGTGCCCACGCTTAGAAACATACGTGCAATTGTTAGCTGTTGCCTGTTTAGTAAGTTGATCCTTTGTAATCAGTTCATCTGCATACACAACTTCAACAACCTCTGCTCCATTCATAAAACCAGGAGTCGTCGCTACTACCCCATCTAATTGACCAAAAGCAGCTTCGCCACTCCAAAAGCAATACATTTGAAAATAATCTGTTTCCAGTCTTTGCGCCTTTCCGTCAAGTGATTGTTGCATAAGTGCTAAGTACTCAGGCACAGGTTTCGATCGCTTCCGTAAGCCTTGTATGATATAATTTACCAAACCTAAAGATGAATAGTCGCCAGATAACCGATCAAGTATATTAGCTCCCTTAGCATCTATCATTCTCAAGACAGGATTGTTCCAACTTGGTTCTTCGTATTTATCCAAAATCCTCTTATCCTCACCCCCATGATTATTGTAAATAGCTAAGGGAATAAATTCAGATTCCAATGCTTCTACAAGTAAAGGATGACGTAGAACTGCATTGCCGTATTTTTGGCAAGTAGCACATCCTGGCACTTCTTGAAACAAGACTAAAATGTCTTTACCGCTTTCTTTAGCAAGATGCAGCGCTTCATCATAATTTCGTATCCATGAAACCGTACCTAACTCAATGGCTTGCTGCGAAAAGGAAACTGTCGTTTGAAAAAATAAGATTATAACTATGACTACACATTTCATATCCATTCTTTTTACAAAAATATAAACGAAATGGGAGCCATAATCCTTGCATGGTTTAAAGTCAGCTATTTTGCAAATAGCCATTATTTAAGACGTCGACATGATGATCATTATGAAAAGCAATAAAGTATATCAGCTCTCTTATGGTCATTTTTCCCAATGCCGGATGGGGTGCGACAAAAGTTGATAACTGGCCTTCATTCCATCGACTCATATTTTTGATAATACGTTCTCGCTTTTGCTCAAGTTTGTTTAGGATAATCTCTTTATCCTCAACAGTTACCTCATCAGGACTAAAATCATTATTAGCCAAGAAGCTAGGGGATGCTTTTTCAAGTTTTTGCTTATACCTCTTTTGCAATCCTATATAATCCCGTTCTTGTCTGTTATTCTTTCCAAACTTATACCACAAAAACCATTTATTAATTCTCAGTACTTTTTCTAAAGCAGCCGCTGATTTTAATAAATGTAAAGCATGCTGTCCAGCGGTCCATTTTTCAGGTGAAGGTCTGTAAACAAAATTGAGGTCATTCTGATTAGCATACCATTGTTGAACCCCGTCAAAACTCTTGTTCAACAAGGGAACCAAAGCTGATTTCTCCATATTACTTACTTTTAGTAACTAACTAAATAATAATTACTAATTTAGCAATTATTACTTAGAGATCTAGTGATACCTAATTAAACACTTACTTACATGGATGTACCTAATACAATAATTCAAGGGGAAGAGCTTAAAGAAAAAATTCGAAATTTTTATTTAGAATCTAAAGAAATGATGGCTATGGATACATGTGCCACAAAAGATTTATTTGCCCCGATATCTGATAAATGGAGTCTCCTGTGTATGTATAATCTAGGGTTCAATACTGTTATGAGGTTTGGTGAAATCCAAAAAAGAATTCCTGGTATTTCGGCTAGAATGCTATCATTAACATTGAAGAAATTGCAAGAAAGGCAATTAGTTTCAAAGAAAATATATGCAGAAATTCCACCAAAAGTTGAATATAAATTAACCTCGTTTGGCAAGGAAATGACGAGCCGTCTAGTAGAATTCAATCATTGGCTATTGGTATATTCAGAAAAGGTGCGGCCATAGCCGCACCCCATGTTTTTAGCAACATACTCCGTTGCAACATCCAGGAGGACAGATAACACAACACAAAGCTGCACCCACTGTCAAAATGGACATTATCGAAATGATCGTCTTCATTTTTTAAGATTTAAGATTAAACAATATATTTATATCGTAATATTACGATGGCTATAGCCAAAAAAAAATCAACAGCAACTTACCAATCTAGAAATCAAGCCGCTAAACATCTTGCCTAGTTGCTGGCAACAAGCATTATCTACACAATAGCATCTATAACTTCCATCTACACTCCCCTTAATGATCCCCGCCTCTTTCAATGCCTTTAAATGTTGTGATACTGTAGCTTGGGATAAAGGTATTTCGTCCACTATATCTCCACAGACACAGCTTCCTTTTTCAATCAGATATTGAAGTATAGCCACTCTTGCTGGATGAGCAATAGCCTTCGCTAATCGAGCCATTTCTATTTGCTGAGCTGTAAATAAGGATTCTTTACTCTTACCCATATCGCAATATTACGATTAATATCTGTCGAATCAGGTTTTTTAAGATTTTTTTAAGAAATGGCGTGTCTTTTTCACAATTTGACGTCAATAGATATGTATAACAATGAGCACTTATGAGCGATCAACCTACTGTATTTGAAAACAAGCGAGAAAGACAAGATTTTTGGATAGCAATTCTTGTCATTTTGCTTTTTGTTTTATTCCTCTTAAAATACTTAGGCTTTATGCCTGGGTGGCTTTCATCAGACAAACTTTTACCTTCAGTGGAACCAGAAATCGCGATTGCCGCGGAGATGCCAGATAGAGATGGTGACGGCATTGTAGATAGTGAAGATAACTGTCCAGATTTAGTAGGTATTATTGGCAACAATGGTTGTCCAGCTGACCCAGATGGTGATGGGATTTACGGCAATAGCGATAAATGTCCAAATTATGCAGGAACTAAAGACAACTTTGGGTGTCCAGCTGATGCTGATGGCGATGGCGTACATGATGGAATAGATAAGTGCCCGAATAAAATCGGACCAATTTCTTCGAATGGATGTCCAGTACTAGCAGATAGCGATAAAGATGGCGTTCCAGATGATGCTGATAAATGCCCGAACCTTGCGGGTAAGAAAGAGAATAATGGATGTCCAGATGTAAAAATTGAAGCAAAAGATCTAGAAGCTATAAATGTAGCTGCTAAAGATGTACAATTTGAAACGGCATCAGCCAACTTAAAGCAAAACTCGTTATCAAAATTAGATCGGATAGTGAGTATTATGGAAAAGTATCCTAAATACAAATTGAGAATCGAAGGCCATACCGATAATCAGGGCGAGGCATTAAAAAATCAAAAATTATCAGAGGCTAGAGCCCAATCGTGTTTTGAATATATAAGATCTAAAGGAGTAAGTAAACGAAGATTGATCTATAAAGGGTATGGTGAAAAAAGACCTATAGACAGTAACGAAACCCCAGCAGGTAAAGCCAATAACCGACGAGTAGAATTCCACTTCCAATATTGATTTTGGACTTTCTTCTAAAGCTTAGTTCCCTTACATTTGCATTCTAATAATTAATTGGCATGTCAAGATTTTTGATACTTATATTCTCTGTTCTGTTTTTTTCATGCACACAAGCACAAGAAGCTAAAGAGGTATCCAAAGCAGCAGATACAAAGCAGGTTCAAGAAAAATCTACCCAGGTGATTCAACAAAAACCACCAGCTTTACGACAAGGTAATACCAATAATCCGTATAAGTCAACTAGTCGTCCAGCCAATGAGATGGTGCAAGAGTTTCCATTTGATATTGATTTAAAAGATGCTTCAGGCGATATCATTAAATCTGATGATCTGTTTTCAAAGAAGAAACCAACAGTACTCATGTTTTGGTTAACTACGTGTGCACCGTGTCACAGAAAAATGGCTGCCTTTGAATCTGTATATCCTGAATGGAAAGAAAAATACGACTTTGACCTTTATGCCATTTCAGGCGACTTTGCAAAAAACTACGAATCATTTGTTTCACAAGTGGAAAAGAAGGATTGGGATTGGCCTGCATATAATGATATGAATCGAGAATTTCGACAAGTGCTACCCGGCAACTTAAATGGCTACCCGCAAACCTTTGTTTTCGATAAAAAAGGAAAGCTGGTTTACAATAATAAAAGATACCGAACGGGTGACTTTGAAGAATTAGAAGCTGTGTTGCAAAAATTGTAAATCGTCCCTCTTCATTAATTATACTGTTTCCCTAGTAATTTTATTACCTTAGGCTACGTCAAATGCCTAAGAATGAAAACTTTTCTTCATACACTATGTGTAATCTTTGTTCTACTCTTCCAATGTAATTTTTCATTATTTTCTCAACAGACATGGACTGTCCCAACAGATTATCCGACGGTCCAAGAGGCCATTAACACAGCCACTAATGGTGATACGATTTTAATATTACCCGGTGAATATGCTGATGCATTTGACATCACTAAAAACCTAGTCGTCCTAGGCGAAGATCGAGAAAGTTGTGTATTTAATCTGAGCGCAGATTCTAAAATTACCTTCGGCAATATTGTGTCAGCATCATTAGAAAACCTGAGTGTCATAAAGTCTTCAGGGACCTCTTTTGGTAATAGCGTTGAATTTGGAAATGGAGTCAATGCTACTATCCGTGCTTGTAAATTTGTAGGCGCGAACACGGCCATAAGTTTATTCAATGACCTCAACGGTGTGGTCACCATAGAACGATGTTTATTTATCGACAATACCAATGGTGCCTTAAATCTAAATGGCACTAACAATGAGATTACTGTGCGTAACTGCATGTTCGATTATAAAGCCGGCAATAGAATGATAAACGGTACATTTCTGAGTTCGGCAACATTCCTTTTTTATAATAATATTTTCCTTAAAGGCCCAAGACTTTTTTTCCTTTCCGGATCGGGATTACCGGCCTCGATGTTTTTTGCTAATAACATAATTGCATCGGGTGTCGAGGAGCTCGGGATAGACTCCAGTGCAATAGATAATAGCAATTTTTTTCTGGAACCATCCGTCTCTGGAGATGACGATTATAGACCCACTAAAACCTCGTATGATCTAATTAATATGGGCTGGGATGAGAGTATAGATCCTGATGGAACCATAGGGGACATTGGACTACATCACTACCCTATCTTAGATGAAGATGGCGATGGGTATTTTACCTGGAATGAAGATCCAGAACAGTGTGATTGCAATGATGCTGTAGCTGAGATAAATCCTGGGCAAGAAGAAGATCCTACAAATGGTGTTGATGACAATTGTGACGGTGTCGCTATCATAGATATGGATGGGGACGGATTTTCTGAAGAAGTCGATTGCGATGATACGGACGCTACTATCTTTCCAGGTGCTGCTTGTGATGATGGCGATTTTTGTACGATAAATGATACACTATCTGATGATTGTTTGTGTAGTGGCCAGTTTGAAGATACGGATAGCGATGGAAGCTGTGATGCAGAAGACTGTAACCCCCAAGATCCCAATATTTATCCTGGAGCAACTGAGATTGCGTATAATGGAATAGATGATGATTGTAATCCTGAAACACTAGATGACGACTTGGATATGGATGGCTTCAATTTAGTTGACGACTGTGATGATACGAATCCAGATATCAATCCGATGGCCATAGAAATTCCTTACAATGGCATCGATGAAGACTGCAATCCAGCAACGCCAGATAATGATCTCGACTTAGATGGCTTTGATGTAGAGGAAGATTGTGACGATATGAATCCAGATATCAACCCAGAAGCTCCAGAAATAGCCAATAATAATATTGATGAAGATTGTGATGGAGAGATTCTTATCATTGATGAAGATGGCGATGGCTTTAATTCTGATGAGGATTGTGACGACTTGAATGCGGAAATTAACCCTGATGCCGTAGAAATTCCAAATAATGACATTGACGAAGATTGCGACGGGGAGGCTCTCATTATTGATGAAGATGGCGATGGTTTTAACTCGGATGAGGATTGTGATGACTTGAATGCCGATATAAATCCCAATGCTGAAGAGGTTCCCAATAACGACATAGACGAAAATTGTGATGGAGAGATTCTTATCATTGATGAAGATGGGGATGGGTTTAATTCCGATGAGGATTGTGATGACATGAATGCGGATATAAATCCCGATGCTGAAGAGGTTCCCAATAATGATATTGACGAAGATTGTGATGGTGAAGCCCTCATGATTGACGAAGATGGCGATGGATTCAACTCAGATGAGGATTGCGATGATATGAATCCGGACATAAATCCGGATGCAGAAGAAATTGCTAATAATGGCATTGATGAGGACTGTGATGGGGAAGATTTAATCAGTAGCACACAATCCGAATTGGCTCCATTATATAAACTTTATCCTAATCCAGTTACTGATTTTCTGACGGTCCAATGTCCTTCTTTATCCAGAAAAAAAATAATCGTTTATGATGCAAAAGGGATCGAAGTAAAAAGAGAGTCGACGAATGATTTATATCTTACCTTAGACTGCAGGGCATTGTCTACAGGCATTTATATTTTAACAATGGTCGATGAGGAGGGCCATACCTTTAGTCAAAAGATTGCCAAATTATAAATTGGAAAACCAAGGAAAACCCTAGTAAAGCAATAAATTTTTATTAGTACCTTTTGGCAAGATTCCGTATAAAAAAATCTTGCCTTATGAAACAAGGGTTTCTACTTTTGATTACCTTACTTTTCTCCTTTTCCTTGATAGGTCAATCTGACCAATTCTTAAGTTCATTATCTGTGTCCGAATCAGTGGATGGTTATGTACAGTTAGATTGGGAATACGAACCTGGGTTTACCTACGCACTTAACAAAAAGACACTAACTGAGACAGCATGGACCACCATCGCATTGGATATTGATGAAGGCCAATACATAGACAATGAAACGCAGAAAGGATCCGCTTATGAATATCAACTTTTCAAGGTTGATGGAACGGGTAATGCTACGGCTTACTACATGATTTATGCAGGCCTCGAAGTGGACCCGGTGGTGAATCGTGGGCGTATGCTGCTATTAGTAGAAGAGTCGCAAGCAGCCGCTTTACAAGACAAAATAGATCGTTGGATATTAGATACGGAAGCGGATGGCTGGGTTGTGGTCAGCAAGACCGTCCCAATGACCATGGCCGTTACAGCCGTAAAAGCCATGATACAAGAAGAATATAATGCGCCAGGTAGTCTGAGTTCGGTATTCTTGCTCGGGCATATCCCTGTTCCATACAGTGGCAATATTGTACCAGATGGCCATACAAACAATCATTATGGCGCCTGGGCTGCCGATGTATACTATGCCGAAATGAATGAGTCATGGACAGATGCTATTGTGAATACAAGCGGCCAGCCCCCTAGAACAACCAACATTCCTGGCGATGGTAAATTTGATCAAAACACAATTGTAGCAGCCGAATTAGAATTAGGTCGAGTAGATTTCTTTAACATGCCACAATTTCCTGAAAGTGAAACTGAATTACTAGCCCAATATTTAGATAAAGATCACGCATTTAGGAATAATCAATTTAATGCGAACATGCAGGCTTTTGCCAGAGACAATTTTGGTTTTGGATTTGATACAGGTCCTGACATTAACTTCCCTGCCATAGTTGGTCCTGAAAATTATAGCGAAGCTTCTTATCGGAACACTCTATTGGCTGATAGTTACATCTGGTCATATGGTGCCGGTCCTGGAAGCTACACCAGTGCAGGCAATGTATCCAATACAGAAAATATGTCTCTAGATTCTTTGCAGACCGTTTTCACCTGTTTGTTTGGTAGTTATTTTGGTGATTGGGATACGCAAAACAATTTTCTCAGATCTGCCTTAGGCAGTGGTACCGTATTAACGAATGCATGGAGTGGCAGACCTAACTGGACCTTCTTTCATATGGGTTTAGGAACGCCGATTGGTTTACAGGCAAAATTGACCCAGAGCGATAATGTAACCTACTTTGCTGGTTTTAATAGAATGGTTCACATTGCTTTAATGGGAGATCCTAGTTTGCGAATGATCTACCCTGAACCATTGGCAAAACTTGAAGCTGAACTTCAATCAAATGTCGTACGCTTAGAATGGGAAATGCCAGCTGTATCATATACCATAAACCATTACAATATTTATTACAGACATGAAAATGATACGGCTTGGCAAGAAGCTACAGAAGTAGACGCTGACCAAAACAGTGTATTCTTGCAGCTTCCAACAGCTGAGGAGGGTGTCATATATTTTATGGTCAGACCGGTAAATCTAGAAATGGTAAATAGTGGCAGCTATTATAATCAAGGATTGGGTAAAATAGCAAGCATTGAGTATGTGGATCTTGATGAAGATGGGGATGGATTTCCTGCTTCAGTTGATTGCAATGATATGGATCCTTCTATTAACCCAGGAGCCGAAGAGATTATAAACAATGACATAGATGAAAATTGTGATGGTGACATTGTCATCATTGATGAAGATGGGGATGGGTTTAACTCATTTGATGATTGTGATGATTCAAATGCGAGCGTAAATCCTGATGCTGAAGAAATTCCTAACAATACGATTGATGAAGACTGTGACGGTGAGGCACTCATCATCGATGAAGATGGGGATGGGTTCAATTCGGATGAAGATTGTAATGATTCTGACCCTTCTATTAATCCTGATGCCGAGGAAATAGCCAATAATGACGTTGATGAAGATTGTGATGGGGAGGCGCTCATCATCGATGTAGATGGGGATGGGTTCAATTCAGATGAAGATTGCGATGATTCGAATGCTGGCGTGAACCCTGATGCCACAGAAATCCCTAATAATGACATAGACGAAGATTGTGATGGGGAAGCACTCATGATTGATGAAGATGGGGATGGGTTTAATTCAGATGAAGATTGTGATGACAGCAATCCGGATATTAATCCTACTGCTGAAGAAATTCCTAATAATGACATCGATGAAGACTGTGATGGAGAAGCACTCATCATCGATGAAGATGGCGATGGATTTAATTCGGATGAAGATTGTGATGATTCGAATGCTGGCGTGAACCCTGATGCCATGGAAATTCCTAATAATGATATAGACGAAGATTGTGATGGAGAAGCACTCATTATTGATGAAGATGGGGACGGTTTTAATTCAGATGAGGATTGCAATGATGCTGACTCTAGTATTAATCCAGACGCCGAAGAAATTCCTAATAATGACATCGATGAAGACTGTGATGGAGAAGCACTCATCATCGATGAAGATGGCGATGGATTTAATTCGGATGAAGATTGTGATGATTCTGACCCGGCCATTAATCCAGATGCTGAAGAAATTCCCAATAACGATATTGATGAAAATTGTGATGGAGAAGCGCTAGTCATTGACGATGACGGTGACGGATTTAACTCAGATGAAGATTGTGATGATTCTGATCCTGCTATCAATCCAGATGCTGAAGAAATCGCTAATAATGACATTGATGAAGATTGCGACGGAGTAGCGTTGATTATAGACGAAGACGGCGATGGATTTAATTCAGACGAGGACTGTGATGATATGAATGCAGATATAAATCCAGATGCAGAGGAAATTGCCAATAATGGTATTGACGAAGACTGTGATGGCGAAGATCTACTTTCTAATGTAAACGTTGAAAATGACTATTCATTAGTAATCTATCCTAATCCAACAACTGATGTTTTGACTATATCATATACTGCCGGAGGTACCATGACTGTAGATATTTATAGTGAGGAAGGAAGACGTATGCTCTCGCTCACTGATGTGTTAGCCGGACAAGTCATTTCATTGAAAGACATTCCAGCAGGCGTGTATTCTATAAGAGTCGTATTATCAGGGAAGCAAAAGTGGGATAGTTTTATCAAACTATAATCTTGTAAAATTTGATTCTAGAAGCTTGTATTGAAAGTCTTGATGAAGCCATTTATGCCGAAAAAGCGGGGGCCCACATTTTGGAAGTCTGTAGTGATCTTAGCTTAGATGGATTAAGTCCTAGTATCGATTTGGTAAAAGAGATTCAGAGGCATATTACCCTTCCGCTTAAAATCATGATTAGACCTGAGCCTGATTCTTTTGAATATACGTCTAAGACTTTTGAAGTTATGAAAAATCAAATTCAAAGGTTTTCAAAGGAAAATGTCAATGGATTCGTATTTGGTATTCTTGATGAAAACAAATCGCTTCATTTGCCAGCTATTAGGCATCTTCTTTCTTTGTGTGACGGATTTTCGGTTACCATTCATAAGGCTATAGATCAATGTCCTGACCCGGTCAAAGAAGTTTCTAGACTAAAAGGCCTTCATTCAGAGTTATTTGTTCTTAGTTCGGGTGCTCAAGAAACGGCTTTCAAAGGAGCGGAGGTCTTGAATAAAATGATTACAGTAGGGCAACCAAATGTAAAAATTATTGCCGCAGGAAAAATCACAAAAGATAATCTCAGCAAACATAAGGCGCTACTAAAAACATCACTCTTTCATGGGAGACGAATTGTCTGATATTGGATAAGGACAATGCCTACAGCCAGATTCACAACAGGTTCCACGTCTAAGATGGTACCACGCTTTCATAACCACCGTCTCCCCTTCACTGTAATAATCAATACCTTCAATAAGTGCCGCATCCCCTTCCTTGTATATATTGGGGATATCATTTAAACGGGCTCCTGATCGAACGGATTGAGCGTACTTTTCCGTTTCATGCACAAGTTCTGTCAATAAACAAGCCTTGCAGAAGCAAGCGTTTGATTCCTCTCCTTTTAAGATATGAGGCACTTCGAAACACCAACATGTAACTTCACCAGCTTGACATGTGTTCGATCTACCACATTTAGGACAATTATGCATACCTACGAAGCTAAGCATCTTTTAGTTGGCAAGAGAATGACGAACTATGTTTACGAACGGTAAACTGGCGTCGCCCAATTTCATGCAAAATTGACACAATGTAGCTGTAGTTGCTAGAAATTTGAGGTAGTAATTCACTGGAAAGAAATATTTTTATGAAAACAGCTATTCAATATCCATCCATACCTCAGCCAATTACTATGAAGAATAATGATACAGTGCCAACTAAAGACCCTTATGGTGAACAAGGGAAAAGGGACCGAATCCAATTTTTAGAAGAAAAAACGAATGGGACTTTTCCATTTGTTAGCGGGGTATACGAACATATTGAAGCAGATCAGGTTAAGGGAAATATTGAAAACTTGATTGGTTTTGCTCAAATCCCCATTGGTATTGCAGGGCCTTTAATCGTCAGAGGACAATTTGCAGAAGGCACTTTCTATGTACCATTAGCCACGACAGAAGGTGCCCTCGTAGCTTCTTACAGCAGAGGTAGTAAAGCCGCTAGTTTGGCGGGCGGTATTCAGTCTATTTGTATTGACGAAGGGGTTCAACGAAGTCCTATTTTCAAATTCAAGAATATCTCAGATCTACTCCAATTTAAAAAATGGTTACATCAGCAAGAATCTATATTTCATGCCATCACCCAGCAACGTAGTAATTACGCTAAATTTAAACAAATGACCACCTTCGTGGAAGGTAATAATCTAAATGTCGTTTTAGAATTTGAAACAGGCGATGCCGCTGGACAAAACATGGTCACTTTCTGCAGTTACGATATTTGCCAATATATTTTAGAAAATGCACCAGTACAACCAGCCAAATGGTATATCGAAAGTAATTTCTCTGGTGATAAAAAAGCCAATTACAAATCCTTCCAACATGTGCGTGGTAAAAAAGTGGTTTCAGAAATTGAACTATCAAAAGACATAGTGCAACGGGTACTAAAAGCAGATGCAGCAAAGATTGAAGACTATTGGAAGACCTCAACGGTATCTCAAGTCCAATTAGGCAGCATCGGCGCACAAGGTCATATCGCAAATGGTCTCACTGCCCTTTTTATAGCTTGTGGTCAGGATGTGGCTTGTATATCGGAAGCTAGTATTGGTGTGTCAAGGTTAGAAGCGTCACCTGAAGGTCATTTGTATGCCTCTCTGACTTTGCCAAATCTAATAGTAGGCACCGTAGGTGGTGGCACCGGCTTACCTACACAAAAAGAATGTTTAGAAATGCTGGATTGCTACGGCGCTGGTAAATCACAGAAATTTGCAGAGATAGCATCTGCCATAGCACTGGCTGGCGAATTATCCATTGCCGCCGCTATTTCTTGTGATCATTTTGTCTCTGCACACGAAAAATTAGGTCGTAAATAATGAAATCATCGGCCTCCATATTATCTAGACTTTGGATCTATCAAAAGGAACGATTTCCCATTTTTGGTCATGGTCCTTTGATTTTGATTTTTACTTTTTCGGCTATTTCCTATTCTAGATTAAGTAGAGGAGCTGATGGGTTTATTTCTTGGACTGATTTTTTAATTGGCTTCTACACCAGTTTCAGCTTATTTCTATTGCTTCGGATTTTGGATGAATTTAAAGATCAAGAAGAAGACGCCTTATATAGATCTCACTTACCTGTCCCTCGAGGACTAGTCAGCCTTTCAGAGTTACGAATATTGGGTATCATTGTTTTTCTAATTCAATGTAGTCTTATTGTAATTTTCCAAGCTTCTATGCTAGTCATGTACCTAGCTGTACTAGCTTGGCTATTCTTGATGAGCAAAGAATTTTTTGCACCAGCATTCATGAAGAAAAGACTAATCCTATATGCCATATCGCATATGTTAATTATTCCATTTGTAGATCTTTACATAAGCGGTTTAGATTGGAAACTAGAAGGGCATCACCTACATTTTGGATTGATTCTATTCTTTATTATTTCGTTTTTCAATGGCCTAGTTTTAGAAATAGGTAGAAAAATAAAAGAACCTGAAGATGAATCGGTAGGCGTGAAAACCTATTCTGCTTTACTGGGTCCAAATAAGGCTGTTGCGCTTTGGATATTTTGCCTATGTGTAACGGCAGGCGTAGCCATATATGCCATACTTTATGCTAGTTTAGCTACTTGGTCCATTATCATCATTATTTCTGCTTTTGTTCTATGTGCTTTTTCTGCGTTTGTATTCCTTAAAAATCAGAATACTAAGAACTCAAAGCGCTTGGAAATAGTCTCAGGCGTATGGACCCTTCTTATGTATGCAACTATTGGTGGATTACCAGGATTATTGGCATATTTACTATGATCACATTGGACAAAAATATAGGTGGTAAAGCAGCAAATCTTGTTAGATTAAGAGACCATGGATATAATGTCCCTTCGTTCACTGTGATGGATAGCGATTATTTATCAAAGAAGCTTCATCCACCTTCTTCAGATATTCGATCTGCTATTAATAAAGTACACTTTTCTGAGGCTGAGATTGCCCGATTCTTACCCAAAGGCCATGTAGAAGGGTCTTTTTTTGCTGTACGATCTTCAGGTGGTGATGAGGATGGAACGGATGCCTCATTTGCCGGTCAATTTGAAACTAAACTATTCGTCTCTAAGGAAACGCTAGTAAGTGCTATCAAAGAAGTCTGGCTTTCTGGCTACTCTGACCGCGTTCAAAAATACCGAGAGATGAATCAACTAGATGCATCGCCTCAATTTTCTATTATCATCCAATTAATGATACCAGCAACGAGTGCAGGTGTAGCCTTCACTGCCAATCCAGTTACTCAGGACCCGGAAGAATATTGTATTTCGTCGGTTTGGGGTGTTGGAGATGGTTTGGTCGATGGGAGTTTAGATGCTGATAACTTTTATGTCCGTGAGGGAATCATCAGACATGAAATAGCAACCAAATCATTTATTCATAACTATACTGATGAAGGGTTCCAAAAAAGGACATTGGACCACAAAAAAAAGAATATAGCCAGTCTTAGCGACACCCAAATTTTAAAACTGGCGGATACCTTAAACGAAATTCAAAAAATGTATGGGGCGCCACAAGATGTGGAATTTGCGTTTGTGAATACAGAACTATATATACTCCAATCCAGACCCATCAGTTCTATGAATATCGATTTGAGCGCTAAGATTGTTTGGGATAACAGCAATATCATTGAATCATATCCTGGCGTAAGCTCTCCCCTCACCTTTTCATTCATTAAAGAAATGTACGAGAAAGTGTACGTACAATTTGCCGAACTTATGGGCGTATCTCCAAAAGATATTAGCAATAATATTGGCGTGTATGAAAATATGCTTGGTCATTTAAGAGGTCGAGTATACTACAACCTTAAAAGTTGGTATCAAGCATTAGCCATGTTGCCGGGATATACCTTGAATGCTGGATTTATGGAAACCATGATGGGTGTAAAAAGCTCTTTTGAATTAGATGAACGGTTCAAGAGTTCGCGAATCAAAGCCATATCCAGACTTGGCATCAGCATCACCAAAATGTTGACCGCATTTATAGGTTTGGGTCGCCAAAGAAAATCGTTTTTAAAGAAAGTAGATACGACCATTCAGCAATACAAGAAAATGGATTTTGATGCGATGGAACCAGAGGCATTAGAAAGAGCCTATTCTCAATTTGAGCAATTATTGACTAAGGAATGGAAGGCCCCTTTAATAAATGATTTCTTTGCCATGATTTTTTTCGGCTTATTCAAAAAACATGTCGAAACTATTGCGCCTGAAAATCATGAGCAACTGATTAATCAGCTCTTAATTGGAAGTGACGACATTGTATCCGTTCTTCCCATGCGGCACAGTATTGATATTGCTAACCGTATACTTGAAGATCCTGAAGCCATTCAACTATTTTCTGGAGAAGCTAATCAAGTTTGGTCCAAGCTTAAAAATGGTGCATTACCATCTATTTATTCCTCTATTTGTGCCTACTTGGATCGTTTTGGTGAACGCTGCTTGGCTGAATTAAAGCTAGAAACCATTAGTTATACGCAGGATCCTAGTCGCTTTATAAAGATTTTGCAAGGCTATATAAAGGAGCCTCAATTCCTTCGAAAGAATGATTCAGGTTCCGATCATCAATTGCGAAACGAAGCTGAAAAAGAATATACATCGCTTACGAAGAAAGGGCTATTGTCTAGGTTTAAAAGTACCTTCTTACTTCGCCAAGCGAGAGACTTGGTTAGTAATCGAGAAAATTTGCGATTCGAGCGCACCCGAGGATTTGGGATCGTACGTCAGCTATTTTCCTCTATGGGCCGAGCGTTCGCATCCAGAAACTGGATCGTCAATGAGCGCGATATTTTTTACTTGACCAAAGAAGAAATATTCGAAGCGATCAAGCTAAAAGGCAGCGTAGATCTTACATCTACAATTGATACTCGAAAGGAAGAATATAAAGCCTTTGAGGAAGAGAGCTTGCCTGAGCGAATCACCAGTTATGGTAATCTTGACGAAACGGTAGAAAGACTTCGCCATACAAAAATTGAATTCAAGGAAGGAGATCTAAAAGGGATTCCTTGCTGCCCAGGCATTGTGGAATCAGAAGTTATGGTAATTTCTTCGCCTGATCAAGTGGAAGGCTTAGATGGCAAGATCATGGTAACCACCGCCACCGATCCAGGGTGGGTCTCTTTATTTCCTACCGCTTCCGGCATTTTAGTGGAACGAGGGAGTCTCTTAAGCCATTCGGCTATTGTGGCGCGAGAATTGGGCATTCCATGCATAGTCAGTATTAGCCACATTACCCAGCAATTAAAATCGGGCGATGTAGTTATAATGAATGGCGCTACTGGCGTTATAGAAAAAAAATCGAATGGCTAAAAAGCAGCATTTAGATAATGTAAACTTTAATTTAATTCGATATTCCAATGTATGGGAGGATGCGAATATTCTGGGTAAAGGACTTGATATCCAACCAGATAGCAATGTGTTAAGCATCGCTTCTGCTGGCGATAATGCCTTAGCTCTTTTATACTACAAACCTAAAAGAGTGATTGCTGTAGACCTAAACAAGGTACAACTTTGGTTGACTGAATTGAAGTTAAAAGCCGTTCAGCATCTACCGCTAGCTCAAACTGAAATTTTGTTAGGCTATGTACCTGGGGATGTGCATGCTATCTATCATTCGATAAAGGATAGCTTAAGTGAGGAAGCAAAGATCTACTGGGATGACTTTATGGCACGGAATGAAAGCAGTGTTTTGGATGCCGGCAAGTTCGAAAGATATCTGCGCGGATTTGCGAATAAGATCCTACCTTATATTCATTCCAGTTCGGCTGTGGAAGAGCTATTCAGACCAAAGTCTGCCGCGGAACAACGTCAATATTATAATAAGAAATGGCACAGCTTACGATGGTCATTCTTTTTCAGGATTTTTTTTAGCAAACGGGTGATGGGCTTATTTGGTAGAGATCCTGCTTTTCTAAAAGAAGTTGAAAAAAGAGTGGGCTTGTCCATTATGAAAAGAGCCGCCCAGCATATGAAGACGGTAGAGGCCCAAAGCAATCCTATCTTGCGTTATTGTTTGACCGGTTCATTTGGGGATGCTCGGCCTTTCTTTTTACAAACAGATACATACCCCATCATTCAATCACAAATAGAAAGGCTTCACTTATTTGAAGGTTATGCGCAAGATGCAGCAAAGAAGTTCGGAAAATTTGACCGTTTCAATCTTTCCAATATTTTTGAGTATATGGATAAGAAGACCTTCGAACATACCGCTAAGAATCTGATCGAAATTGGAGAATCAGGTGCTATCTATGCGTATTGGAACTTGTTGGTACATAGGGTTATGTCAGAATCGTTTCCAACCATTTTGCGTTCCGATCCTTTAGGCGCAGCATTAAAAAAAGAAGATCAAGGCTTTTTTTACCAACGCTTTCAAATAGACTGCCACCGATGAATATTGTAATGATGCTTAGTTATTGCTTGGTCTATCTAGTCTTTTTTGGGATAGCCGAAGTATTGTTTAGGCGGTTCAATGTAAATGCTGAACATACACGAAAATTTGTGCATGTTTTCACGGGTATAGTCGCATTGAGTTTCCCTTTTTATTTAGAGCAGACTATAGAGGTTGTAGGGCTTTGTGTGTTATTTTTTGTAATGCTAATTTTCATTAAAAAATACAATATTCTGCCATCGATAATGCAAGTGGATCGTCGAACCTATGGCAGTCTTTTTTTCCCATTAGCAGTTGGAAGCTGTTTTTATATGTTCAAGCAGCATGATATACTTGCATTCTACATGATTCCAGTGGCCATTTTAACCATTTCTGATCCACTAGCCAGTATTGTTGGGCAAGCCTTAGGAAAGGGCCCCTATCAAGTTTTTGGCAATAAAAAGACGCTTAGTGGGTCTGCTGCTTTTCTTCTTTCTGCGATCCTTATCTGTTTATTGATAAATGGGCTGTTTTCAGACATATCTATTCCCATCATGACTTTGATTGTGCTGAGCGTTTTTGCTACTTTGGCTGAATCGGTTTCTGTCAGCGGCACCGATAATCTATCCATACCTTTTATCAGTCTAGCCATTCTCTATTTATCCATGCAATAAGTATGTATTGTAAGCTATATACCATAGATACATTAGATGAGTGGAAATCCATTTACATCGAAGGCATCCCTTCTGTTGATAATTATAACAACGAATGGGCAGATACTGGATTTGTTGTTTTTAGCGGAGACCTGCCCTTGGCAAAATGGTTAGCTTATAAAAATCCATATCATACGATCGAATCTCAAGTATACATTGCGTTAGGGTATTTTGCCAGTGTGTATGAAGAATCCGTAATGCAATGTCTTTTTGAGTGTACAAAAGACCACTACAAACCACAAAATATAGCCGGTTTTATAGGGCCTATGAATGGCTCTACTTGGTACTCATACCGCTTTAAGCTTACAGGTAATGATCCTGCGTTCTTCTTGGAACCACAACATCCCAAGTATTATCCTATGCTATGGAGTCAAGCCGGATTTAAGCCCAATTGGCACTATGTGAGTGCAAAAGATATTGATGTGCAAGCCTATGTCGAAATGGGCGCACATCGAGTAGCTGCATTGCGATCAGAAAATGTATCCATCGAAATGGCATCATTAGATGAATGGGATAACTTGATTACTGACATTGCGGAAGTAAGTTTGAAAGCGTTCAAGAATAATCAATGGTATAGTCCGATATCTATAGATAGGTTTACCACTTTAATGGCCCCAATGAAAGCTATTTTAAAGAACGGACAGTTATGGCTTGCTAAACAAGATGATCGACTATTGGCCTACTTTTTTGCTATTCCAGATTTGCTTGATCAGCGTGGGAAAACCATGATAGTAAAGACTATTGCCCGCGATCCTGGGTGTAGTATCTCAGGTATGCCTTCGGCTATGGCCTATTGTTTTATGGCCCAATGTTATTCCTTGGGTATAGAAAAGGTTATACACGCACTTATGTTCCAGGATAATACCTCAAGGTTTATTTCTGAAAAATTCAGTTTACAAACACAAAGCGAATACGCCCTCTATGAGTGGAGATATCCAATGACTTAAATTATGTGCTATGAAAATCAATGTATTTAGAATCAGTTTTGGTTTTGCTTGTTTTATCATGATCGGTTTATTTATTTTCAGTCCTTTTCGAAGATCAGGTTCTGGGACCCTTACACTTACTGGTCAAACTGAAATTGAAAAGCCATGCTCTAGGGTGTATGCTTATTTAGGTAATTCAAACAATGCATCACATTGGTCATCCTATGTAGACCACATAAAACCTTTAAATCCAAGGGAGTTTGTAGATGGTCAAAAAGGGTCACTGCGTCGCTGTTTCAAAGAGGCAAACGAAACAGGATTTACTTGGGATGAAGAAATTTTAGAAACACGTCAAAACAACTATCGTAAACTATCTTGTTTTAACTATAAGGAATTAGGGTTTAAAGCACCTAACATGGTAACAGAACAGATCTTTACGCCTGATAATGGGCGTTGCACACTTAGCTTTACCTTACAAAATAATGAAGCTATTAGTCTTTGGGATCGTATAAAAATGAAGTATGGCGCCTATGTTGTACAGTCGATCTTCCAAACAAACCTTTCCCGAATCAAGCAAATAGTGGAAGCTTCATGAACTATAATGTAAGCGCCTTATTTTTTCAAGCTGCTCAGCAATATCCTGATAATATAGCCATCATGGATAGCAAAGAGACCATAAGCTATCAAGATTTAGCTGTTTCTGTCCAGCGATGCATCTACAAGCTAGAAAAAGCAGGCATTAAAAAAGGGGACAAAGTATTAGTCTTTATACCGATGAGTGTAGCCCTTTATAGTAATGTACTGGCCATATTTAGTTTAGGTGCTATCGCTGTATTTGTTGACGATTGGGCTAGTATACAGCGATTACGTCAATGTTGTGAACGAGTGGAGCTAAGTGCCATGATTGCACCCCGATGGATACTCTTACTAAGTAGATGTATACCCGGTCTTGCCCGAATTACCCATCGGATAATCCCTCATACATCGGTACAAAAAACTGGAGAGGCCATTGGACTACATACTGATGAAAGTGCACTCATCACTTTTACTACAGGCAGTACAGGTATTCCTAAAGCGGCTGATAGAACCCACCTCTTTTTACGAACCCAATTCGAAATACTGCGTGACAAGATAAATCAAGGACCTGGGGATATTAGTATGGTAACCTTGCCTATCGTTTTACTATGTAATCTAGCTACGGGTGCCAGTTCCATTATACCTTCGTTTTCGTCAAAAAAACCTGAGAAAACAGACTTTGAAAGCATAAAGAAACAGCTTAAACAGCAAGCAGTCGACACCTTACTATGCAGTCCTGCATTTGTTATAAGGGTAGCTGATCAATGCCTTGAAACTATGTCCTACCCTCGCCGAATAATTACGGGTGGGGCTCCTGTCTTCCCAAGTCAAGCAAAGCATATCAAAGGGACCTTCCCCGCTGCATCATTAGACATAGTCTACGGAAGTACGGAAGCCGAACCCATAAGTATGATTAGCGCCGAAGAGCTCGAGAAAGAAAAGGATAGAATAGCTCATTTAGGTTTACCTGTAGGTACCATAGACCCTAAAACACAATTGAAGGTTGTACAAATTATCGACGGTATCATCAAAGCAGAGCATCTAGATGATTTATCCTGTGATGAAGGTGAACTAGGCGAAATTATAGTAGCTGGGGATCATGTATTAAAACGCTATTACAATAGTCCTAAAGCGTTTTCAGAAAATAAAATACAAACAAAAGATACGATCTGGCATCGCACCGGCGATTCGGGTCGACGCATAGGAAATCGACTGTATTTGACTGGCAGATGCCAACAAATCTTTGAATGGGAAGGGAAACAATATTCGCCTTTCATATTAGAAAATGTGTTACAGGAATATAAAGAGATCGAGATGGGTACTTTTATAATTTTGGATGATAGCTTGTATTGTGTTTTAGAATTAAACGATAAGGATCAAGAAATCCCTCCCAGTATTAGCTCTATTGTCCCAGGTGCCCAAATACTCTCCGTATCTAAAATTCCACGCGATCCACGACACCATAGCAAAATTGATTATGATGCACTCAACAAAGCGATAAAAGCTAGGAAAAATTTATAACATATTACATATTAATGTAATGTGTTTGTTTTGAATACATCCCGTATTTAGTTGGGCTATTTACCATTAACAAAATGAAAAATATGGGGTGCGCGCCACCTGTAATTGGTCTATAATATGCGCCCTTTCTGAGGGTACAGCCACTGCCACAATAACTTGCTGATCTTTTGTGAAAACAAACTTGGCTGCATCTTTTATTATACAACCGTAAATATTATGGCCTATCTTTTTAGGGTTATTACTCAGCCAGGTAAATTCAATATCTGCTGCTGCTAGCCTTTTTGCAATATATTTCCCTTTTTTACCGGCTCCCCATACAACACATTGACTTTTTTCATCGTGATCCAAAGTCAACCAATAATACATCTTCAAGGCAAGGAATCGGTTATCTGCATAATTGGGATCATTCCTAGAACTGCGTTCATCATGATCTCGCCAAATGTGTAATGTTTCCTTCACTGGCCATACTTTCAATCCATGCTTATACATTCTAAAAACGAGATCATAATCTTCTGGGTAGATATCAAAATCAAAAGCGCCTATTCGATCTAGGTCATCACGATGCATTAACCAACAAGGAGATGGAATTACACATTCCGTGTAGATATGCTCAAAATGATCATTCTTATCTACACGCTCATTAAGCCAGTTTTGATATTTTCTATAGCCATCACCCAGCTTGTCTTGTGCAATATATTTGACATAAGCTGTCGCCACATAACCGAGTCCTTTGGTCTTTATTTGGGATAGCAAAACACTAAGCTTATTGGGTGGCATGACATCATCCGCATCCATCCGGGTAATATATTCGCCTTGCGCTTTACCATACGCTAATCGAAGGGCGGATATGATGCCTTTATCTGTATTGGGATAGCTTTTTATCCGAAGATCTTTACGGAGCCACTGATCAATAATGCTTTGCGTTTCATCATTGGAAAAGTCATTTATGATAATCAACTCCCATTCCTGTAAGGTCTGCCCTACTATACTTTGAAGGGTTTCTGTAAGAAAGCTTGCCGCATTGAAGGCAGGCATCAGTATGGAAATTTGTGGCTTCATAGAGCACTTATTACAGCCTAAATATCGAAAGAATAAAACTAAACACTATCTTACTACGAATAACAAAAACAGTATAATGAAAAGAACACTACTTTCCTTTTTATTTATTTCTATGATGCTAGTGATAGGACAAGCACAAGCTCCTAGAATGGTACTAGTGGAAGAATTTACGCAAGCCTCTTGCTTTCCATGCGCCATACAAAATCCTGATTTCAACGAACTACTTTTTGCGAATTTGGATATTGCAGTACCTATCAAGTACCAGACTTCTTGGCCAGGGAATGACCCTATGAATAGTCATAACCCAACAGAGGTTCAAACCAGAGTAGATTATTACCAAGTGCAAGGCGTACCTGCAGCTATCGTTGGTGGTACAGAGCAACCGATCGATCCCGCTGGATTTTGGTACGATGGTGCACCCGCAAATGTTACACAAGAAATATTAGACGCGCAGGCTGCTATGGGCTCACCCATTAGTATGACACTTGATCATTTTGTTTTAGCTAGTCTTGATTCACTTTTTGTGGAGTACACAATTACCAATGAAATGATGGAGGCTATAGCTTTAGATGAATCTTCATTCCATATTTATTTATTGGAAGACGAATTAGCTTTTGGAAGTGCGCCCGGCACCAATGCTGAAACTGATTTTTACCAAGTGTTTAGAAAAGAACTCCAGATGTCAACCATGACTATCACGCTGGAGCCAGGGGAAAGCCTATCAGGCTCCTTAGTGGCAGAAGTGCCTGATTACATTTATAGTTTGAATGAAATTTCAGTAGTCGCTTTCTTACAAGATAATGCCACTAGCTTTGTTACTCAATCCGCATTTTCGGCACCTAAAACGATAGTGGGTCATCCTGATTTTGCATTGACCAATATGGCGATGCCTGATAGTGATAATTTGTGTGATGCTAATTTTTCAAATCCTGTAGTTACCGTAAGCAATTTAGCCAATGAGGCCTATAATGGATTTTCTGTTTCTATGCTAGTAAATGGTACATCAGTAGAGACCATTACAGATAATGATCCTATTCCAGCAGGTGGTTCGAGAGACATTAGCTTCTCCGGATTCTTAATAGAAAGTGTGATGACCAATGTCCAGTTTGAGTTGGAATCCGCAGATGACATTGGACAACTAAATAATACATCTAAAGTAGTCGATGTATTGCGACTTGAAAAAACGCCTGTCGAAGCCTTTAACTATGATTTCCAAAATGGTTTTGCCAATGCTGATCCAGAGGATATGGTTGCTGACAGTCCAGATCGTGTGTCTTTTGTTTTTAAGATCGTAACGTCCCAAGCTGTGGGTGGTGGCAATGTAGGCGCTTATGAAGAAGGAGGTGTAGCTGGTCAGTCCATGATTATAAATACCTTCTTTTGGGATCCAGTATTTGCAGAAACGAGTTCGGCTAACACATTAATTACGAAGAAACTAAATGTTCCTAATGAGACTATGGTCTTACGATTTGACCATGCTCATAGGCAATTAGGCAATTCTACTGATGAGTTGAGTATTGAGATTTCGACAGATTGCTTTGATACATCTGAAACATTATGGTCTGCATCGGGTGCTGATCTAGCTACCACTGCTGCTGGAGATGGCGTAAACTTTTTGGTACCAACTGCAGATCAATGGACCACTACAGAGGTGTCTCTAGGTGATTATGCCGGCGAGAGTGTATCCATGCGATGGAATATTGAAGTGGGCGGTGGTGATATGATCTATATTGATAACATCGTTACAGAATTCATTTCAAATACGGAAGATGAAATCATATCTGATATTGCTGTGTATCCTAATCCAAGTTCAGGGCAGGTAACCATAGACAGTGATTATGAAATTTTTGACCTTATACTCATAAATGAATTAGGTCAAAAGGTGCAACATTTACCGAGTGATAATCGTGTACTTGATCTAGGATATTTCCAAAATGGCATGTATTATCTAGATATAATTCACGAAAAAGGAAATACTCGAAAAAAGATACAATTAGTCAAATAATAGAGAGGGAGCAAATGCTCCCTTTTTTTTATGGTTTTTGCTACGTATAATTCTTTATTTTTGCCGTCCAATTAGCGAATATTCAACGTATGAACGAAGCAAAGATTATTTACACGATTACCGATGAGGCTCCATTTTTAGCCACTCATTCTTTTCTACCGATAGTAAAAGCCTTTACCTCAAAAGTAGGGGTTAGTTTGGAGACTCGGGATATATCATTAGCCGGTCGAATTTTGGCCACCTTTTCAGAATACCTAACCCCAGAGCAAAGAGTCAGTGATGACCTTGCTTATTTAGGGGACTTAGCCAAAAAGCCAGAGGCAAATATTATAAAGCTACCCAACATCAGTGCTTCAGTCCCTCAATTAAAAGCTGCTGTTACTGAGCTTAGAAAGAAAGGATATGCCATTCCTGAATTTCCTGAAGATGTAGTTACAGAAGAAGACAAGAAGGTCATGGCTTTATATAACAAAGTGAAAGGAAGTGCGGTAAACCCTGTTTTACGAGAAGGAAATTCCGATCGACGAGCACCCAAGCCAGTAAAGGCTTTTGCAAAGAAAAATCCGCACCGTATGGGTGCATGGACCGCTGATTCTCAATCGCATGTAGCAACCATGAATCAAGGAGACTTTAAATCAAACGAAAGGTCTATTACCTCAGATAAAGCCTGTACGGTTGACATCATTCACACGGATGCTGCTGGAAATAAAACGGTTTTAAAAAGTGGTATTGCCGTAGAAGCGGGTGAAATTTTGGATGGGACCTATATGAGTAAAAAAGCCTTACTCGATTTCTTATCAAAAGAAGTGGATGATGCCAAGGACAAGGGTCTTTTGTTTTCATTGCACATGAAGGCAACTATGATGAAGGTATCTGACCCTATCATTTTTGGTCACGCTGTTGAGGTATTCTTTAAGCCAGTATTTGATAAATATGGTGCTGAATTGGACGCAATAGGAGTCAATGTACGAAATGGGTTTGGAGACTTACTTTCTCAATTAGATGAATTATCTCCTGAGCTAAAAGCGGGCGTTGAATCGGCTATTGCTGAGACATACGCTATGCGGCCTGACTTAGCTATGGTAAACTCTGATAAAGGCATAAGCAACTTACATGTACCGAGTGATGTAATTATTGATGCCTCTATGCCAGCGATGATACGTTCTAGTGGCCAGATGTGGAATAAAGACGGGAACCAACAAGACACTAAGGCAGTCATTCCTGATAGTAGCTATGCAGGTATTTACCAAGAAGTCATTGATTTCTGCAAGAAGAATGGCGCTTTTGATCCGACGACTATGGGTACTGTCCCTAATGTAGGATTGATGGCTAAAAAAGCAGAAGAATATGGTTCGCATGATAAAACATTCGAGATTGCTGCAGATGGTACTGTAGCTGTGGTCAGCGATAGTGGTGAAACATTGATGCAACATGATGTAGAGGCAGGAGACATTTGGAGAATGTGTATGGTAAAAGATGCACCGGTTCAAGATTGGGTTAAACTTGCTGTAAATAGAGCGAGGAGTTCGAATACACCCATTGTATTTTGGTTGGACGAAAATCGGCCACATGACGCCGAATTAATCAAAAAAGTAAATGAATATCTACCTCAGCATGACTTGAGTGGTGTTGATTATCGAATATTGTCACCTATAAAAGCTACTGCATTTAGCTTAGATCGGATTAAAGATGGATTAGATACAATTTCGGTTACTGGAAATGTATTACGTGATTATAATACTGACCTATTTCCAATATTAGAATTGGGTACAAGTGCTAAAATGTTATCCATAGTACCATTGATGAATGGCGGTGGTTTGTTTGAGACAGGCGCTGGTGGGTCGGCTCCTAAACATATTCAACAATTATTAGAAGAAAATCACTTACGGTGGGATTCTCTGGGTGAATTTTTAGCTTTAGCTGTATCCCTAGATCATCTAGGCAATGCCTATGAAAATAAAGGCGCAATCCTTTTAGGTGCAGCTTTAGATAAAGCGACGGAAGCCTACCTTGCCAATAATAAAGCCCCATCGCGAAAGGTTAATGAGCATGATAATAGGGGTAGTCATTACTATTTAGCTATGTATTGGGCGCAAGCTATGGCTGAACAGACGGAAGATGCTGATTTAGCGGCTACTTTCAAGTCTATTTATGATAAGATGGCTGAGCAAGAAGCGGCTATTACATCAGAATTAGTGGAAGTACAAGGTTCGGCTGCTGATATTGATGGCTATTACTTTTCAAATAGAGATATGACCTATTCTGTGATGCGGCCTAGTGCTACATTGAATGGAATAGTCGATAGTATATAAGGATATAGATTAGGTTTCTTTTGGGTATTTCAAATAGTTGGAATTAAAAGAAACTTTAGATACTTTTGAAGTCCTTTGCCAAAGTGGTGGAATTGGTAGACACGCTGGATTCAAAATCCAGTGCATTCACGTGCGTGAGGGTTCGAGTCCCTCCTTTGGTACTGAAAACGGTGTAAACTAA
>JAHDDO010000067.1 GCA_020629315.1 Saprospiraceae bacterium
TATTTTAGCAACATAGCATAAGCCTATGTCAGTAAAGTTCTTACTTGTAATACTATTGATCATCGTACTTGCCATTGTTGGCCCAATGTTCTTTACAGGTAATAGCATAAGCTTATTTTATCTCCCCAATTGGTTACTGTATTATGCTGGGCTCCATATATTATTTTGTGTAGTCTTTTATCTGTGGAATAAACAAGCAAAAGACAACGACTAATGATTTACGCAATACTCATTGGATATATAGTCCTTGTTTTTTGGAGTAGTCTATGGACTAGCTCGTCTTCAGAAAATACGCCAGAGTCTTATTTCCTAGCAGGTAGAAATGTGAAGACCATCCGTTTATTCTTTACCATCTTGGCCACAAACTTTTCTGCGTTTTATTTCTTAGGCTTTGCAGGCGAAGGCTATCGTATCGGTTATGCACATTATAGCATGATGGCCATTGGAAGTATAGCAGCATTAGCATTTATTATTATTGGCGAACGAGCCTGGGCTTTAGCTAAAGAGCATAACTATTTTTCGCCAGCTGAATTGATTTATGGGGGTACCCAGAATCGACCCTTAGCCATGTTGTTTTCGGGAGTGATGATCATATTCACCTTGCCGTATTTAGCCTTGCAAATCATTGGAGGTGGCTATATTTTAGAGGGGGTAACCGATGGTGAGATTTCATATAGCTTGGCCATATGTTTGCTTACATTTTTTACAATCGTGTATGTGATTTTAGGAGGCATGCAATCAGTAAGTAAGACGGATGTTAAGCAAGGGTTGTTGATGATCATTTTCATGTTCCTGGCCGTAGCCACTATCGCTTTTGATTTAGGAGGAATTTCCGAGGCAAATGAACGCGCCTTTATCGAAAAACCGGCTTTATTCCTCAATGAAGGAGTCGATCAACATTTTACACCTAAAAAGTGGTTTAGCTTTATTGTATTCTGGTTCTTTTGTATTCCAATGTTCCCGCAATTGTTTATGCGCTTTTATATCGCTAAAGATAAATCTCATCTGAGAACCTCAGCCCTGTTATATGCATGCGTACCTCTAGTAATTTCCATTTTACCCGTTATGATCGGGGTATGGGGTCATATTAGCTTTCCAGGGCTGGAAGGTAAGGAAGCGGACCAGATTCTTCCCATGATGCTAGCCAAACATAGTTACCCATGGATAAGTGCCTTGGTTATGACAGGCGCTATTGCTGCATTTATGTCCACGCTCGACTCACAATTATTAGCATTGTCAACCATGATCATTAGAGATTTTTATCACCCTTTTGTAAAAGAAAAACCATCCTTTTCAAAAGAAGTATTTATAGGCAAATGCCTTGTAGGGATAATCGCGTCGATAGGTTTGCTTATTGCTTTTACCCCATTTGATACCATATTCGATATGGGAAAAATGGCATTCACTGGACTTGCTATTTTGTTTCCTGTATCTCTTGCCGTTACTCGCTTCAAGCTGCATAAACCGATACTAGCGATCATAGGAATTTGTTTGAGTTTATTGGGATTATTAGGTTTTCATTATGGCTGGATCCCAGTGTCATTGGCCTTTGGATTTGAACCCTTTGTGTGGCTTATAAGCTTGAGTTTTGCCCTTACATGGCTCGGTGTTTCACGGAGATAGTGGATACGGCAAAAGGGATTCAAAAAATAATGGATAATAGCATGTCACATCTAAATGTTAAGGTTATTATATGTGAGAATAGTTAATATAAACTCATTACATTAGAGTAAAATAATCAGTATGAAAAAGACAATTCTAACAGTAGCAGCTGCATGTTTTTGCATCTGCTTAAGTCTTGGTGTGCAAGCACAAGCAGTAAGTGCTTCAGGTTTTTTAGGTTGGGCTGTGCCCGGTGGATCTGGAGTAAGTGACGAACCAGAAGATCTTAATTTAGATGGTGGCCTTACCTATGGTTTGGATGCAATGTATCATCTAAATGAAAACTTGGGCGTTGGTTTACAATTTAACAGATCTGTATTGGCAGGTGCTGGAGGTGGCGATATCGATTTATTCGGTATGCGTTTCTTCGGAGCAAAAGCGCAATACCGTTTCTTCGAAAATAAAGTATCTCCGTATGCGGGTTTAGCGCTAGGACTTTCTACTTTATTGACACCAGAGTATTCCGTTACTACAGGAACAGAGACAACAGTGTATCCAGAAAGTACAGGTAGTACTTTTGGTATTTTGCCTGAAGCAGGTATTTACTTCGGTGGCTTATTCATTGGTGTACAGTACTTAGTACCATTAGCATACACGATTGATGAGGCAGCCATTGTTGACAAGTCATTAGGTACGTTAGGTATTAATATAGGATACCGATATACCTTCGAACTGTAATTAGTTAAATAAATTAGTTTAGAAGCCTTCTCATTTTTTGAGAGGGCTTTTTTTATGGTCCAATGTCCATATTGGTAGGTATTATTTGAGCGTACTTACTAAAAAATCCTCATTCATAACATTTTTCAGTCCATTCGTAACATCTGGATATAAATTTTGAGTGTTTAGCACTATGCCATTTAAGTTTGTGCATATGGTAACGTATGGTTGTTATATGCTGACCATAATTCTAGACTGTTCAAAAGCGATATAAATCTGATAATATAAATACTAGAAAGATCCTAAAAGGTTCATTCAATAAAAGAGGCAATTTTTAGTTTCTGAGTTTAATAGTATCAAACGAGATAACATTGAACCATCGAAATGAATAGTGAGCGCATTGCGATGGTGATGCGCTTTTTCTTGTGGTCCAATGCTATCCTTTTAAAATTAAAACTTTCAGAAAGTGTCGTATCTGATTATAGGAATGCAAGCATCAATGCTGAGTTTTACTTAGCTTAGGCAAAAGATTATCTGAATGAGCGCAAGGTTTAGTAAACGTCGAATGATTCTCATTCTTTATGCAATGCTTGTCTATAATTTGTCGTGGGCTTGTTCCTGTGTAAACATTCCCAAAGGATTTGTCACGAACATTCAAGAAGAGCATGTCATTATTCATGCTAAGGTATTGTCTCATAATGCTGCCAAACCCACAAGCTTCAATATTAAAAGTTATACCTATCTAGAACGAATAAAGGTTTTAGCTGGCAAAACAGACGCAGATACCTTACTTTTTGTTAATGGTGAAGGGGCTTCCTGTGGGGCTTCTATTGCAGGTATACAGGTCGGAGAGGAAATAATAGTAAAAAGTGTGCAAATAGATGATCTTGAGTTGGCCTACCTATTTCCGCCAGACCAGACAGATAGTAAACGTGGAGCGAACAAAGTGCTATTCGACTTTGCAGAAAAAGGCCTGTTATTGAAGTACGAAATTTGTGACCAATGGCTCTTGAAAGTGGAAGAAAACAAAGCACATGGTAATATTACTAGGAGTTTCCAACAACGACATGTCAAAATATTCAGGTTCATAGAATCAATAAACTATGATTGGGGAACCTGGTATATTAATGAATATAAACCGTGGCGCAGAAAACAGCATTTTAGTCTTCCTAAAACCTATCGAAAAATTACACGAAAAAGTAAACGATTTCTTTCTTAGCTGAGTCGCATTGGAACATCCATATAAAGTACGGTAGCTTTTTCAAGAACCTCCATCTCCACGTTGTCCACATCCCATACACCAAAACCATCTCGACGCTCGAGCTCTTGACCATTTATCCGCACCTTACCATCTATGATAAAGGCATAGAGACCATTATTTACATCTTTAATAATATAATTATCACAATGTCCGGGATCAAAGCTTCCCATGTGGAACCACGCATTTTGGTGAACCCAAACACCTGCATCATCCGAATTGGGTGAAAGAATTTGTTGGAAACTGTTGGGCTTTTGCTCATCCTGAATATTGATCTGATCATATCTAGGCGTCACATCCTTAGCATTCGGGAACATCCAAATTTGAAGAAATGCCACATCCGCATCTTTGTTTTTGTTATACTCACTATGCATGATCCCTGTGCCTGCACTCATGACTTGTACATCCCCTTGTTTGATAATGGCTACATTACCCATACTGTCCTTGTGCTCTAGGTCTCCTTCCAAGGGTATGGATATGATCTCCATATTATCATGCGGGTGTGTTCCAAAACCTCTACCTGGAGCCACCACATCATCATTCAAAACTCGTAGAACACCAAAGTGCATACGGTCTGGATTATAATAGTTGGCAAAGCTAAAACTGTGGTGTGAATCTAACCAACCATGATTAGCATGGCCTCTAGTGCTTGCTTTATGGAGAACTGTTTTCATTGTTTTTATTTCCTCATTTGGTAAATGATTAAAGCCTACTTGATCCATTAATTCATCATACGTGGACTTTTTCGGTTTTACATTAATGGCTTTTAGTTTAGAACCGGCAGATAAAGCTGCAGTACCTAATAATGATTTCTTTATAAAATCTTTCCTATCCATTATGCATCATTTTTATAAATAACAATAATTAAAGATAAGGGTTCATCGTAAAATGGAAGGCAAGCATACAGGCTAAAATTGTACCTTCAGATTCTATTAAAAAACATTCATTATGATTGAATCGCCTCTCTTACGAACCAATGCATATATAGGTGGTGAATGGCTTGAAGCAGAAAATGGTAAGCGCTTTGAAGTAGTCAATCCTCTTGATAATACAGTTATTGCTACAGTGGCAGATCTTTCAGAATCTGAAACGAAAATAGCCATAGAAAAAGCAGCATCAGCTTTTGAAATATGGAAAGGATATTCAGCTAGCAAACGGTCTAGGATATTAAAAAACTGGTATCAATTGCAAATGGAACATGCCCGAGAATTAGCCCGTATTCTTACTATAGAACAAGGGAAACCTCTAGGGGAAGCAATCGGTGAGATCCGGTACGGCGCCAGCTTTGTGGAATGGTTTGCCGAGGAAGCGAAACGAATCTATGGGGATGTAATACCGGGCCATAGCTCAGACAAACGCATTACTGTGATCAAACAACCCATTGGGGTTGTAGGAGCTATAACGCCTTGGAACTTTCCTAGCGCAATGATTACACGGAAAGTAGCGCCTGCCTTAGCGGCGGGTTGTACAGTGGTCATTAAACCATCGGAACTGACTCCGTTGTCTGCTTTGGCTCTTGCTGAATTAGCCCATCAAGCAGGTATTCCATCTGGCGTTTTAAATGTCATTCCGACTACTCAAGCGTCACAAGTGGGTATAGAGCTTTGTAATAATCCAATGGTCAAGAAAATTTCATTTACAGGTTCGACTAAAGTAGGGAAATTGCTATTGAGACAGTCCGCCGACACCGTTAAGAAAGTGACCTTGGAATTGGGTGGGAATGCGCCATTTATCGTTTTTGAAGATGCCGATATTGATAAAGCTGTAGAAGGCTTAATTCAAACAAAATTCAGAAATGCTGGCCAAACATGTATTTGTTCAAATCGCGTTTTTGTACACCAAAGCATACTCACTGAATTTTCAACAAAACTGAAAGAGGCTATCGCGACCTTACAAATAGGCAATGGTCTGGATAAGGGTGTTCATATTGGACCGATGATTGAGCAAAAAGCTATTGACAAAGTAGACGCATTGATTCAAGATGCTATTGATAAAGGCGCTGAGCTTGAACTGGGTGCGTCGGTTTCAGAGGACCATCCAAGCATCTATATGCCAACTTTATTATCTAAGGTTAGTCCAGATATGGATATATTTTCCAATGAAATTTTCGGTCCTGTAATTCCATTGATTTCCTTCGATTCAGAACATGAAGTTATCCAATCAGCCAATGCCACACCGTATGGACTAGCCGCCTACTTTTATGGTCGTGATTACGCGAGAATTTGGCGAGTTGCCGAAGGATTGGAGTTCGGAATGGTAGGGATAAATACAGGTATGATCTCTACTACCTTGGCACCCTTTGGTGGCGTAAAGGAAAGTGGTTTTGGCAGAGAAGGGTCAAAGTATGGAATCGAAGAATATGTCAGCTTGAAGTATATGTGTTGGGGAAATGTGAACTGAGGGTAGGTCAAGCAAATATTTTCTTTTCATTTTCGTTTGAAAGCCTGTACATTAGCTTTGCTTTACACATTTGGTAAGGCTTCCTTTAGTAGTGATTTCCGTTCATTTGTTTATCTACAAATTAATTGACTATGAAACACAGTAGTTTTATGGGCTTGGCTTTGCTTTTTCTCATAAGTACAGCACTTACTGCCCAGCATGATCTTCCTTTAGAAGTACGAATTGAAAATGACAGGCTTATTTCTGGAGGTAATGAAACACAAGGATTATATGATCTTTCAAAAGTTCGGAAGTACGAGATTCTACTTGAAGAATCTAATTGGTTTCAACTCATGGATGGAAGTGGACAAGGACCTAATTCTACACCCGGCGTGTCATTGATAGGCACCTTGATTGTAGATGATGAAATCACACTAGATAGTGTGTTAATATCTATAAAAGGACAAACCTCAGATTTTCAAAATAACAGCCAGAAAAAATCCTTCAAAATCGAAATTGATGAATTGAAGGATCAAGACTTGATGGGCTACGATAACCTCAATCTGAATTGTGGTTTTCTAGATGAGTCAAGTATGCGCGAGGTTCTATATTATGATATTTGCCGGGATTTTACCATGTCTCTAAAAGGATGCTTTGCGGATCTATACATCAATGGAGATTATTGGGGACCTTATAATAATATCCAACAAATAGAAGGCACTTACATACGCGAATGGTTTAGAAACAATGATGGCACAAGATGGCGAGCGATCAGTCCAGATGGGACAGGTGGGGGTGGCCCAGGTGGCCCTGGCGGTCCTGGAGGAATCTTTGGTACTGGTGTTTCAACCTTAAATTATAATGGTCCTGATTCGACCGATTATAATGAAAATTACACCTTGAAAAAAACAGAAAAAGAAGACCCTTGGTCGGATCTCATCCATGTATGTGATCTGCTAAATAATGAACCCATAGACGATTTATATGATGTTCTTGTCGATCATTTTGATATTGATCGTTCCCTTTGGTTTTTGGCGCAAGAAGTCATTTTTTCCGATGATGATAGTTATGTCTATAAGGGAGGGATGGACTATTACGTTTACTGGGATGATTTTACCGGCCGATTAATGCCACTGGAAGTTGATGGGAATACGGTTATGATTGATGAACATCTTTTTTGGAGTCCATTTTATAGAGAGGATGATCCCGACTTTCCATTGATGAATAGGATGCTCCAGAATCAGGAGATTAGACAACGATATTTGGCTCACTTCCGTACCATTCTAGACAAACATTTTAGACCCGAAATGGTCCATGAGCGCATTGATGAATTAGCCCCTTTGATAGATCAGCGAATTCAAGACGATCCTAAAAAGATTTATTCCTATAATCAATATCTAAATGGATTAGAAGATCTTAAAGACTTTGTAAGTGATCGATATAATTTTCTACTTACAGATGAAGAGGTTGATAGAGATCCTGTCGAGATAAGCATGGTAGAAATGGAAAGTACGGATGGGATTGGACAAGCGCCGTTAGAGGATGAAGAAGTGACTGTGAGGACCGAAGTAGCTTCAGGGGCAAAATCAGTAATGCTCTATTATGGAACGGGTTTAGATGGAAAGTTTGATCGCATTGAAATGCAAGATGATGGGATGCATAATGACGGTGACTCAAATGATAATGTATATGGGGCTACTATTCCAGGCTTTGAAGCGGGTACGTATGTACGGTATTATGTGGAAGCCATTAAGGATGATGCCTTTAATACAGCCAGTTACTTTCCGGCTGGAGCCACACATGATGTATTTATATATAGAGTGACGCCGGTAACTATTCTCAATGAAGATATTGTTATAAATGAATGCATGGCATCCAACCAAGAAAGTATAGCTGACAACGAAGGTGAATTTGATGATTGGATAGAGTTGTATAATAAAGGTAGTGAGGCGATTGATGTAAGTGGATATATGCTTTCGGATGATTTGGAAGAAATGGATAAGTGGTCCATCCCAGAAGGTACTAGCTTGGCAGCCGATGACTATTTGATCATTTGGGCTGATAGTGATGATGAGCAGAATGCAGACGGCCATCTTCATGCAAACTTTAAATTATCGGCTGGAGGTGAGTCTATTGTGTTGTCCAATGTAAATGGTGATGTCATTGATTATGTTGAGTTTGGAGAACAACAAAGCGATATAAGCTATGCACGAATACCTAATGGAACAGGAGATTTTGAATTTAGGACGGAGACCTTTGGGGCAAACAATGATGGCAGTATGTCTAATACTGTGAATGTGGTAGGTAATGGCTTATTTAATGTATATCCTAATCCAGTTTTCGACGTGCTGACCATTGAAAATCTAGATAATAGCAATAGCGCATGGACCCTTACATTTTATAATATAATGGGCCAAGTCGTACAGGAAGAAATGAACATTACGGACCCAATTCATCAAATGGATATTTCATCTTTTGAAATTGGAAATTATATACTCCAGATTGAGCTAGGCCAAGAAAGATTCGTGAGAAAAATTTCGATTTTGAGATAGTATCTGTATCAAAAGGATTGTAACGTTTCACGTGAAAAGGCTAGACTCTTCCTATTCAAAAACGTGTAGCTATTTGTTTAACGGATGATGGTATTATAATGGTGGGATTCGACTAAGGAAACGGCATGCCAACATCATCTGTTGTTAGGAGCTGCCTTCTTTTAATATCTTAACTAATTTATTGGGGTTTTGTCTTGTATCGAAAACACCCATAATTAGCAATTCTTTTTCTGTACTCTTATATATTATAGCAAAATGACTGACGAATTTAATTCGAATATTTTCTCGAGTCGTTTTTCTTCCAGTATGGGGATATTTTGAAACAAACTCTACAGAAGAGATAAAAAGTTGATTTAACTTGATACTGTAAGTTCTAGATTTGATTTTGTTGATCCAGAATTCTAGGATTAACTTTCTATCCTTTTGTGCTCTCTTCGACCATTTTATTTTTCGAGCCATTCATCGATTTGATTGTTGGCTTCATCATGGTTTAGAAATTCACCGTTTTGAAATTGGATTTCGGATTCATCAATTGCAGTTTCCATTTTAGAAGTTAGCTGGAAAGGTTCATCTAATTCGTGTAGTTGGATTTCAAGTAATCTTGTGGCTTCCTTCAAGATTTCTTGATCTTCAGTTAGTTGAATTTTTTCTATTAGTTTCTTTCGTAATTCTGCGGTTGACATCTTTCAAATATTCTTCTCAAAGTTACATTATTTTAGTTTTAGTTCTACTCAGTAGAATTCGCAGTACTATCGATGAGTTTCTCCTGTTTTTCTGAAATTTAAAATTTATAGATTATAAAGATATTACCAACGTAAATGAAAATTAGAGTTGTTTAGCTACACTTATCTTTCTATTCTCGGCCAATCATATTTTTATATGCCAGTTGTTTCTGAATTAGAGTAAAGTAGAATTTAGTTTAAAATAATTTGTTCTTTATCATATTTGGTTTTAATCGTTGTGGATGCGTTTTCCCTTTTACGTTTGTAAATTAAGTAAGGTCTTCTAGACTCTTCCTATTCAAAAACGTGCAGCTATTTGTTTAATTAATTATTGCAAGGGACAATCTCAGCTTCGAAATATGTATTTGAACTAGATTCGAAACCAGCATCCAATAATATGTCTAATTCGGATTTGAAGAAAATAGAATCATGATCTATCATAGCTTTTGAATACAAGTGTTCCACTGCATGATAGCTTGATTGTTTGATGAATGGGATAAGTATTGTATCCTGCACACAAGGGTCTTCAAATTCTGGACACGAACTATACATCGGTACGCCGTCCATATCCCAGGCTGGATCGATAGGAATACATAGATGTGCTAATGCGCTACTACCTATATCGGTAATTCTAGGCGTATTGCTATAATCGTAGCTTACCATTTCTTGAGGTTCTTCCCACGTTCCTGAAACTAAGGTAGCATCGTTTGCATAGCTTGAATAGTCTGTAATTACTGTACTATTATTTCCTTCATTTATCTTCCAATGGCCTAATAGCTCAGAATAATTTGGATGCGAATTATCTAAGGGTTGGCAGAACCAATCGCTTATCTCAGCTTCTTCAATTACTTGATTCCAGACTCGCACTTCAGCTACATTACCTTTAAAAGCATATTCACCATCACTATCTACGCCCAATCGAATAGGACTGCCTGTGTCAATATTGTCTAAGAAGCTAATATCTGTTTCAGCTATAAATACGCCATCTTGATACATCTTCATGGTACCATCTCTATCAAAACTGACAGATAAGGTATACCATTCGCCATTAGCTATTTCACCACCTACATTTAAATCTGCTCGTGCCGAACCGTCGCCTACATTTACTTTCCATTCGGGTCCAGACGGGAACTTGAATGAAAACACAAAGCCATCCAGATTTCCCGAATCCCAATCCTTATTTCCTATTATTGCTACATCGCCTGCCATCGTGGTTTTAACGCGGCACTCTATCGTGAAGTCTTGACTTTCGCCAAAATCAAAAATAGAATCATAGGGGATTTCGATGTAGTCACCCAGTCCATTCAGATACACTTCAACACTATCTGATAAACAATTAAAAGGGGCAGGCTCAATTATGGAATCCTTGATTATTTGCTGCTTAGGTATTTCATCTCCTGAAGCGATAAAGAAAATTCGTTCTTCATCTATACTGGTGCCACCATGAGAAAACCCAAGACCCCCATGGTCCGTTGATGAAAGAATCAACCAGTTTTCGTTTTCATAATCAGGTCTAGATGTGACTGCTATTATTACATCGCCGACCAGCGCATCGATTTCTTCAAGTTTCGAAATGTAGGCGCTATTGGTGGGTGAAAAACCGGAAGAGTGTCCTACACCATCGGCTTCATCAAACTGAAGAAATAATACATCGGGATCCTCATTTTCAATAAGCGCAATGGCTTCTTCTGCCACTTGATCATCATTAGACGCATTAATCTTTATATCAGCATGTGGACCTACAATTTGATCATTTATGGGATTCCAATTACTGACAGATGCCGTTAGTAAGGTAGCGTCGTGTTCCTCCACGTACTTGAAGAAATGAGGATAGTCGTCATAATTCTGACCATTAAACGAGTTATCCGTAACGCCGTGTTTATCAGACCAGACGCTACATAACATGGCTGACCACCCTGGTCCACTGACTGTTATGTCATCGTTGAGCGCATCGTAACTATAGGTCCCATTATCACAAAGTTCATCGATATGGGGTGTATCTGCTGCTTGCAAAGCATCTGAACGAACACCATCAATGCCTATGATCAGCACTTTGTTTTGACCACTAACTTGTCCAGAAAAAAGCAAGCATAAAAGGCCAAAGGACCAAATAAAGAATCGAATCATACTTGAATGTAC
>JAHDDO010000068.1 GCA_020629315.1 Saprospiraceae bacterium
TTGATAGACTAAAGCAGTATATTCTGGAGTGTCAATTTTCATTAAATCATCACCTTTGATACGAGTTTACCTGGCTATATTAATTGTAAGTAGTTTGTCCTTGCTTCATGGTCAGTCCCTTCCTTTAGAAATGTATATTTCTAATGACAATCGTCTAATTACAGGTGGAAATGAGGTTGCAGGTTTATATGACCTTTCTATTATCCATAAAGTAGAATTGCAGTTTGAAGAGGCCAATTGGTTTACTTTATTGGATGGAGGGAATGGACCGTTCGCTTCAGAACCCAGAAGTTTGGTTGCCAAGCTAATCTTTAATGATGAGATTGTGTTAGATAGTATTTCGGTGAATATTAAAGGGGTTACCTCTGATTTTTTGAACAACTCTTTTAAAAAGTCTTTTAGTCTTGATTTGGATTTTATAAAGGATCAGGATTTGATGGGCTATGACAATCTAAATCTGAATTGTGGGTTTTTGGATAAGTCCTCGATGAGAGAAATTCTGTATTATGATATTTCAAGGGGATTTGCTCCTGCACTTAAGGGTGCCTTTGTTGATTTATACATTAACGGAGAATATTGGGGTCCTTACAGTAACATCCAGCAAATTGAAGGTACATATTTAAGCGAGTGGTTTATAAAAAATAAAGGTACGCGATGGCGAGCAGTTAGCCCGAGTGGTTTTCCAGATAATGGTAGCATATTTGGAGAAGGAGAATCTACACTGAATTATAATGGCGCAAGTCCCTCAGATTATAATAGAAGTTACACACTTAAAAAAACAAATGTACTGGATCCTTGGAATGCCTTAGTTAATGTCTGTGATCAGTTAAATAATTTGCCAACTAATCTATTGTATGATGAATTAAAGTATCACTTAGATGTAGATAAAGCTCTTTGGTTTCTTGCACAAGAAAACATCTTTATGGACGACGACAGCTATATCTATAAAGGGGGAATGGATTACTATGTCTATTGGCATGAAGCGACTCAACGAATTATTCCACTTGAAGTAGACGGCAATACGGTAATGCCAGATAATTATTTTGATTGGGGAATTTTTATGAATGAAGACAACCCTAATTTTCCACTTATTCATCGACTTTTAGCAAATAATGAAATCCGGCAACGCTATCTAGCACATGTAAGAACCATTTTAGAAAAGCATTTTGTTCCTTCTGACATGTTTGACCGCATAGATACCTTTGCAGCATTACTCGATCAGCGAGTTCAAGATGACCCTAAGAAAATATACAGTTACCCCAGCTATTTGACAGGCATTGAAGATTTGAAAAATTTCATTGCCAATCGCCATACCTTCTTGATAAATGAAACTGAAATAAATAGAGATCGACTACGCGTTAAAAACATGAGCTACTCTTCATCAAACGGTATTATGGAAAAGCCAGCGTATGGTGAAATGGTCGAAGTACGTGTTGAAATTAAAGACGAAGATTCTTTGGGTGTAAAAAAAGTTCGTCTGCATTATAGTCAAGACTTTGAAGGCGTTTACGAATATTCGAATATGACAGATGATAATGGCGATGGTGTTTATTCAGGGTTCATTCCTAATTTTCCGGCATCAAGTTATGTTCGTTTTTACATAGAGGCTATTGCCAATGATAGTAATAATACATGCTCCTTTTTCCCTGAAGGAGCAGAACATGATGTTTTCATTTTGCAAGTGGAAGGTAAAGAAGAAATCTCTTCAGAGATTGTTATTAATGAATTAATGGCATCAAATGATCAAACTATTAGTGACGAGTTTGGCGAATATGATGACTGGATTGAATTGTATAATACAACGGACGAGACTATCCATTTATCAGGATATACTCTTTCTGATGATGTGAATCACCTTCATAAGTGGAAATTTCCTAACGAAGCATTCATTGCTCCAGATGAATATGTTCTAATATGGGCAGATAATGACGAAGTGCAAGGAAAGCTTCACACTAATTTTAAATTATCTTCAAAAGGGGAATCACTGTATTTGTCAAACCCTGAAGGGATCGTAACAAATCGAGTGTCCTTCGACATGTTATTACCTGATGAATCCTATTCAAGAGTACCCAATGGCATAGGAGATTTCATTGTAAAAGCACCGTCTTTTGGCTTTAATAATGAACTTGATCTTTCCCTTGATCCTTTAAACGACAATGAAATTTATCTATTCCCAAACCCATCTAAGGGCGAATTCTGGGTACAGCATGGAAGCAGTAGCCAGTACTACGAAATATATAATATACAAGGTCAATTAATCACTTCTGGAGTCTTAAAAAAGAGTAATGCCATTGGTACGAAGATGAATATGAATCAATTGCATCCAGGTCTATATATCCTAAAGGTGATTATGAATGAAGATTCAACATCTTCGAAATTTATAATTGACTAACTCCTTTAGTTTCTCCTATAATAGATTATGCATTACATGTAGGCTATGTTTGGTAGATTTGAAATTTGCTAAAAGAATAGCTCTTTAGTTGATGTAATCCGTGCTTACGTCTGTATTGCCATTTGAGTTCTATTATCTTTAGCATTTAAATAGCTGTTTTTAATTCACATTTATAGACCGAAAGTATTATATGTTATTCATTGCAGGTCTTAGCATCGCTCTTTTTATTTCAGCATTGTTGTTGGTAAAAAAAAACAAGTCTTCCTCAGACTATTTCTTATTTGTTTGGATGTTATTGAACAGTTGCCATTTAGCTTTCCATTACCTGAGTGTAACTGAAATGCTATATGATTACCCTAGTTTGCTAGGTATACAATTACCTTTTCCATTGTTTCAAGGTGTAATGCTTTACTTCTATGTATGTGCTGTTACTAATCAGTGTCCAAAGAAGCGATGGCATTTGTTGCTTCACTTATTACCGGCTATTTTGGCTTATGTCTACTTAATTGGATTCTTTTTTCTTCCCGCTTCGGAAAAAATTGAAATTTTCAAAATGAGAGGTGGTGAAGAGTACTTTGTTTTCATGTCCATTCTTCAGTTGGCGGTATTAATTTCTGGTGTCATTTACATTATTTGGTGCAGTTGGTTATTAATTAAACATAAGAGGAATATTAGGTCTCAATTTTCGGACATTGAAGAAATTAATTTGTCTTGGTTACAATTTTTGGTAGGAGGATTAGGAGTAGTATGGACCTTGGTCATTTTTACGATGAATGATCAGATAATCTATCAAGCCGTTGCTGTATTTGTCATATTGATTGGCTTTTTTGGTGTGCAACAAAAAAATATTTTCAATCAACAAATAAGCGAGAATACTAAGGATACGCGAGTGAATGCTCCGGTAAAAAAAGTAGAAAAAGAAAAATACCAAAACTCTGGTTTGTCAAAGGAACATGCTGAAGAACATTTCAAGGAATTGACTAAACTCATGCAAGCAGATCAAGTCTATAAGGATGCTAGTCTTTCATTGGGTGAATTAGCAAGTATGTTAGACCTTCACCCAAATTATCTATCACAGATCATCAATGAAGAGGGTGGGCAATCTTTCTACGATTTTGTTAATGGTTATAGAGTTGAGGCATTTAAAAAAATGGCATTGGATGAAAGTAATGCTAAGTATACCCTCATGACCTTGGCATTCGAATGTGGTTTTAATTCAAAGTCTTCCTTTAATAGATACTTTAAGAAAATAACAGGTCAGACACCATCTCAATTCACTAAAAAGTAGCGCTAACTAATAAGATTCTTGCTTTTGTATTTGTTTTCGTCAAGTCCCTATTTTATTGAGTTTTATAGTGTCTACATGTAGGTTGATACCTCTAATTCGATAAAAGAACGTATCACATTGAAAGCTGCTACGCTTCAAGCTGGAAGTCACCATAAGTTTACATCATCGTTAATCACAAAAAATAATGAAATGATGAAACATGTAATACTTAGTCTTATCTGCATCGCTATATTTTCTTCTTGTAATGATACACTTAGAACTAGCGATACTTCAGCTCTTGTTCCTGCTACTGTCATAGAAGATTCATCCATGCCTTCTATAGAGATAAATGGTATTAGACTGCATTCAATCACCTATGGAGACCCTTCAGATCCCATGATTTTGGTTATCCATGGTGGTCCTGGAGCTGACCACCGTTCTCAGCTTAATTTTAAAATGTTAGCAGATGATGGTTACTATGTGGTGTTTTATGATCAAATGGGATCAGGGCTATCTGAAAGATTAGATGCTAATGCCTATTCTTCTGTGCAATTATATATCGATGAACTAGAAGGGGTCATTAAATACTATAAGAGTAGTCAAGATCAACAAGTTGTACTTGCTGGTCATTCATGGGGGGCAATGCTTGCAATTGCCTTCACTAATCAGAATCCAAATGAGGTAGAAGGAATCATTCTAGCCGAACCGGGGGGATTTACCTGGGAGCAAACAGAAGCGTATATCAAACGATCGGGAGCATTGAAATTATTAGATGAATCTACCAATGATTTTGTTTATCAAGATCAGTTTATAACAGGAAATGATCACAATACCTTGGATTATAAATTGTCACTGTCACTTGCAGGAGATAGTAAGACTGGTGATGATGATATTCCATCTTTTTGGAGATATGGCGCGGTATGTAACAGTGCATCTATTGAATTGGTTATGAATAATCCAGAACAGCTAGACTTTACAAGTAACATCAAAGATCACGTATCTAAAATCCTTTTTGCTTACAGTGAAAGAAATCTTGCATATGGCAAAGAACATGCAGAACTACTTTCTGATGAATTATTACATGTTGAGTTAAAAGAAATAAGCGGATGTGGGCATGAAATCCCTGAATTTGGGTGGAGTAATTTTTACCCAATAGTTTCAGAATACTTAAATGAAGTTTTGTAGAATAAATCAAAAAAAATTAAAACATTATAACATGAAAAATATAGTTGTAATCATAACAGTACTCGTATTCAGCCTTACTAATTCTATGGCTCAAAGTTTAAATTGGAATACTGAAGAACAAAATGTAAACGGTCAAGTATACTTTAGTTTAGGGTATAATTTTGGATTAACCACTCAGCTAGGTTTTGCATATAAGTGCATGAGCCAGAAACCGATTTTATTATTCTCTGACATTTCTGTTCCTCAGGGTAATGAATTTAATGATTTTAAATTCAGAGCAGGAATGCAAATGGCTGTGTGGAACAGAAATAATGTTCGGACATTTGTGCAATATGTAGGAGCTATAAATAAATATGAGTCAAATCTTGTCAGACAATTAGGTCTTTCACACAATCTAGCTCTAAGTATGGGAATATATAAGTCACGATGGTCTGTCGCATTTAATGTAGGTTATGAACATACATTTTTAAATAAATTAGGACATTCAGACGTGCTACGTCATGTTTACCCTGGCATAACAGATGCTTGGTTTTTCAATACTGCAGGATATTGGCATTATGGACTTGAAGCGAGTAAAAAAGTAGGACAGAAAGTGGAGTTATATATGAGGATGGGTGCAACTAATGCAAGAGGAATTGATGTAGATGCCATAGTGCCTGCTTACCTGCAAATCGGTGGCGCATGTATACTTAATTAAGTATTTAAAATTCGATCAGATAAGAATGAAAAGCCTCTTGATTTTCTAAAAGGCTTTTCATTTTATTTGTTCATAGGGTATTAAGGACGCGACTCCTTTAAATAGCTTATTGATCTTAGTAAAAATTAAGACAGACTTTTTTAATTTTTGCATTTAAAACATTACACCTAAATATACATTTGGTTCGATTAAGAAGAAGTTACTCCACTTATCCTCTTCTATTTTAAAAGCTTCAGGGACATTTGTATTAATGGGCCAGTGATTAACATGTAACTGAGGTTCCAGAAAAACTCTTTTCTTTTTAAATAAAGGGATATGATAACCCAAGTGGTATGAGTTGTATAGCTTGAAGCCATCACTTATTTTTATATTTTGCTCACTTAGATACGTCGTCTTTTTTGGCATAACTTCCAAGGTGGTAAAGAGTCCTTTCCAAAGCTTGCGTTGATAGGTTAACCCAATTCCAGTTTCCCTCAATCGACCTGGATAAAAAGAATCTCTATCCAAGAATGAATCATGCCAAATAGGAATTCCCATTGGTGCAAATAGTTTCCAAGTTGCTACTTTAAAACCGATGGCGTCATGATTTGTCAAGTAATATCTAAATTGGAATTCATAATGTTTTGTATTTGTTTCCGGCTTACCAAAATTGGTGAATGTATACCAAGGAGAAAATACGGAATACTTGTATTGAGGTTCAGATTCAATAGTTTGAGAGTAGCCTTTTACAATGTTGAGAAGGATCAAGATTGAAATAAAAAGTTTGCTAAGTTTCATTCTAAAATTTTTTATGAATAATTATTAGCAAAGTACCTCAAGTATAATGTGAGAATCATTGACCTGAGTTAAGAAAATAAGAAACTGACTTAACTCTTCAGTCGCTTTCGGATTCTACTTAATGATTCTGGTTTAATTCCTAGATAGCTTGCGATTTGATATTGTGGAACTCTTTGTAGAATATCGGGTCTTTCTTTTATTAGTTGAAGATATCGCTCCTCTGGACTGTGATTGATCCTATTGTCAAATTCGTCTGATAATTTGACCATTAGCTTTTCTGTTATTATTCCAGTTACAGATGCTAATTGAGGATATTTTTTCAATGCTTCTTGTTCAGTATCAGGATCTCCCACAAGAGCAATGGTTTCTTCCAAAGCAGTCAGAAAATACTTAGATGGTTTTTTATTTGTGTAGCTATTAGGTGTTACAACTTGGCCTTCTGTATAGAAATTTGTTATTCTTTCTTCTCCATCGACTAGGTAGTATTTTTTTATACAACCCTTGAGTATGAATAAGCATTCTTGCGCTATTTGACCTTCCCTAATTACATTTTCTTGTTTTGAGATTGTTTTGAATTCCAAATGCTTAATTATGATTTCTTCCATATCTTTTGAAATAGGGACAAAATCTGAAAGCAATTGTATAATATATTTATTACTTGGAAAATTCAATGAAACTCATTTTTGATAATTATTGATTGCATTGTAGTGAGAACCATAATTGTGTTTGTAGTTTAAGGTAATAAATAATTGAGAAGTATAAGGGTGTTGTTTAGAATGCACAATAATAAAAGCTATACTATGTAAGCATATTTGATTTCAGCAAGATTTAAAACATAGTGAAGTTTTTATGATTCAGGTATCCATCTTTTATGATAATGGGAGCCAAGTGATATATAGCTAAATCTTATTTTCTCCAATGCACATTCCTACCATACTTTTGCAAAAGTATCTCGCATTTTCCTTTAACGATTAGACGTATAAATATTTCTTGGCACATAAAATTTTCAATTAGATCTTCTGGAGCAATATAGAATTATCTAAGGTCAAGTATAGGGTAAATTAAAGTACAGTTGTTTCATTATTGAACGATGAAATAATTCGAATAATTTAAAAAAAACGAATATGAAAAATAAAACCTATGCTCGATTTGGATTGATATGTTTCATTCTTTTGACCTTGTGCTCAGCATCTCTCAATGCTCAAAGTGTGAAAGTCTTCATATTAGCAGGACAGTCAAATATGCAAGGACAAGGCGATATATTTCCAACTAGTGTGACAGGAACACTTTCTCAATTTATGTCAACAAACCCAGAAGAGTTCTGGTACATTCAAGATGATGACGGTCAATGGGTAGAACGAGATGACGTCTGGGTTCGATATAAGCAAGAAGATGGAGCTGTGCTTGCCGAAAATTTATCAGTAGGTCTAGGCACTTCAGAGAATCACATTGGGCCGGAACTTGCATTTGGGCATATTATAAGTGAAGAATCTGATAGTAGGGTATTAATAGTTAAAACAGCTTGGGGTGGGAAAAGCCTTGCTGTGGATTTTAGACCACCTAGTTCAGGCGGAGACACTGGGTTTTATTATCAACAAATGATCTCTGATGTTTATGAGGCTATAGAAAATATAGAGGTAGATTTTCCTTCTTTTGAGACTGGAGGCGAAATAGAAATTTCTGGGTTCTGTTGGTTTCAAGGGTGGAATGATGGTGATCAAGTAGCTGGAGAAGAGTATGAACAGAACTTAAATAATCTTATTCGGGATGTACGAGTAGATTTAAATGCTCCAGATATGCCGTTTGTGGTTGCATTGACAGGTCATGGCGGCTATCAGCTTGAGCCTGAGGGCACTTGGTTAGGGAATCTCCAAAGATATGTCTTGCCCGCCCAAATAAATGCTATCGAAAATGGGGGTCACGATAATGTAGCATATGTAGAAACCAGAGATTTTTGGCCTGAAGCTGATGAGTCACCTGAAGAAGATTTTGGTTTCCATTGGTATAATAATGCAGAGAGTTTTTTACGAATAGGTGCTGGATTGGGAAATGCTATGTTTGAACTGCTTGGAGGTGAACTTGAAAATGATGATGATGAGGGAAATCAAGATCCTACTTTTTGTAGCTGTGGGTTGTGTGGGCTGACCTATGACCCTTCATCCAACTCTATACCCCATGTTAGTGTCCCATGTCTTGGTTCTGTAATACCAAATACAAATGAAGCATTGCCTTCGTCCTATAATTATCAAGAATATGTATTTCCGGAGCCCGATGATCAAGGTGTTTGCTTAGGTATTCAGAATACTACTGCAAGGATAGAAGAAGTATTTATTTCACAAACACACAGGCATCCCATTGGACATCCACTGCAATTTACGATCGGTGAAAGACCTGCTTTATTTCAAATGGCTGTTACAGGAATTGGTCCTGCGCCTGACATACAAGTAGAGGGAATATTAAATGGTGAGAGTCTCGGTGTCCTTTGTCTGGATGGACCTGCAAATCTTAGAGAAACCATTGACCTTGAAACTGCAAATTTTGAAGAGTACTTCTCTGTGACATTACCTAAATCATGGGTGACTATTGGTTTAGAACTTAGACTAATGGCTGGTGACGATAGCAGAACACTAACACAAGAAGATTTACAAATAAGACCCTATACAGAACTCAATCTGGTATTGGTAAACATGGATATCATGGACTATAATCATGAACCTCATCGTACACCTATCTTTGATAATTTCTTGCAAGAAGTTGCTTCAGCTATACCGGCTAGTACAATCCGATTTGGCCAATTTCCAGGTACCATTGTGATGCCAGATTTTGCATTAAATAATCTAGATGGCAATACAGTAATTATAAGTACCAATGATATGGCCGGTGATAATGGTGTCAATACAGGAATGATAAATTTTCAGGCCAATTATGTGGTAGACGCCATGCGCTTATCAGTAGGGGATTCGCCTAATACTATCTATTTTGGAAATACACTGAACTTAGATCCTGGAGGATGGGGCGGTGACGGCTCATTTGTAAGTTTTGAATATAATGATGTATTTATTCATGAGTTGGGACATGCTTTATCACTCCCGCATTGGGTAGAAGATTATCGAAGAGCCAATCCAAATCCTGACCAATATGCATATCCATTTGCAGGAGAAGAGCAAGAGGCATCAGGACGAGGAACTACTTGGAGTTTTAATCAGGCGACCTATCAATTTGTAAGTCCTACTTGCCAAGATTCTTCTGGAGTAATAGGTACAGAAAGAAGTGATGCTATGCAAAGAGGATTCTATTGTGCAGAAAGTAGAACCAGCGGGAAAGGACCGTGGGATGGGTTTGGTGCTTTTTCAGCTATGGCTATGAGTAATTATCTCTTAGGTTCTTCACCTTATGGGGGACAAATCGAAGATAGGGGTGAACTGGTAGATTTTCACTTTCGAGAAAATGATGGATATCCTATAGCTTCAATAGTCAATGGTGAACGAGTCTTTACCAGACATCCTTCTCAACCACAAAACACATATAAAGAGAACGATTTTAGGCTACCGGGAAAAGAAAAAATTGAACAAGAGGCATACTTCATTTATGGGAGCGCACATCCGACTAATGAACAAGCAAATATTGTATATGAACCTATCAAATATAAGGGAACTATCTTGCCTGTCATAGATCCAACTGATCCAGAAATGTTCGCTACCCTTCAGGATATGAGTTATGATGATGCTCCAGAGTTTTATGGTAGAGCGCGGGATATCACGCTAAAATTGACGTATGTTGATGGTACTATAAGTCACGTTTTGGTGCCATTCCAGTCTTTTGATAGACCCTATTTTTTTCCAGATGAAAACCCAAGGCCAGCGTATTTTTCAGTTTCAGTACCCGGGGACAAACTCTTGTGTAATATTGAAATGTTTCATAGGAATTTTATCGTTCAGGATGAATTTGGGGAGGAACCTGGCAATATTAATGATCCGAGTCAAAATATTACTGCGGCTAATTTTATGGATGAGGCTGTGCTTATGGCTAACTTGGATCACTCATGTAACTGTCCTGGTACGCCAGGATATATTGAGCCAGGTACACCATGTGATGATGGCAATCCTTTGACGGTAAATGACGTAGAAGATGGTTTTTGCAATTGTATAGGTGAACTTATTGAACCTTGTGGGTTTATTGAAAATGGTCAATTTCAAGAAAGTACTGTTAATTGGTGGACTTGGGGTTCAGATATAAGCATAGTAAATGCAGAAGCAAATATTGGTAATATTGATTTCGATGATGCAGGAATGGCGCAGGGTTTTTTCTCCTTGAATCAAGGTGAAAGTTATAAAGTGAACTTTGACGCTTACGCCGATGAAGAGAGAAGCATAGAATTAATCATATATTTTGAGGATGACTCAGAGGAGTCTTTGATTTTGGAAAACATAGGTATCACTACATCGAAGGCGAACTATGAATATATCTTTACGATGAACGAACCTAGTACAAACAGCGCAGTAATTGAATTAAACTTTAGACAAAACGAAAGTGCCGTTTACTTGGATAATGTCTGCTTTGAAGAATATTGCGGCGGTACTGTTGAGATTCTATACAATGGCATAGATGATGATTGTAATCCTGAGACACTTGATGATGATTTAGATCAAGATGGATTTGCGATTGCAGAAGATTGTGATGACACTAATTCTGAAATCAATCCAAATGCAGAAGACATTCCTAATAATAATATAGATGAAGATTGTGATGGGTTCGATGCCTTCGAAGCAGTAGATAATGACAATGACGGTTATGACAATTCCTATGATTGTGATGATGATAATCCAGCAGTGAATCCAGGAGCAACAGAGGTTGCCTACAATGGCATAGATGATGATTGTAATCCTGAGACACTTGATGATGATCTAGACCAAGATGGATTTGTATTAGCAGAAGATTGTGATGATGAAAATGCAGCGATTA
>JAHDDO010000027.1 GCA_020629315.1 Saprospiraceae bacterium
AAAAAAAGCACTGCATTACGTAGTGCTTTTTTGTTTTATATGTGTCTATATAGGGAGAGCGAATGATTTTAATGATCAAATTGATTTCATTTTATTAATTTTAATAGTATAGCCCTATGAATTGTAAGACAATTACATTATCAATTGTTGCATTCATACTTACAACACTGCAGCTGACTTCACAGAACTGTGAACAGTTAGTCAATTCTGCCGTTTTATCCGACACTGAGAAGAGTATAATTCTTCAAGTTGACGGATTACTAAGTAATAATTTAGCAACTACTTCACAAGGATTATGTGAAGTAAATATCTCGTTTAACCACAGTGCAGTGGAAGTAATGAGAATGAATTTAATATCACCAGCAGGTACTTCAGTTAGCCTAATTGGGCCAGCCACTGTAAATGGTACGAATACTCAATTTATAAATTGGGATGTTTCTTTTAGACCATGTGGAATCCCTGTATCTCCAGATGATAATTTTAGTGATACTTGGGATAATGCCAACAATTGGGCTGGATTTTCCAATTACTCTGGATCGTATTATCCTACGCAAGGATGTCTTGAGGATTTTAACTCAGGTACCGCAAATGGTAACTGGGCTTTGCAAGTTGAAGACCTAGGTAGTCCAGCTAACGGATTTATTGAATCAGTGGAATTAGTGTTCTGCGACCCTGCGGGTCTGTCTTGTAGAACATGTGAGTTTACTATTGATAACTATAATGATACAGATGGTTTTATCTGCGAAGGCGACATTTATCAAACAATGTCTACGGCTACAGATTTAAACTACCAGTCAGAGAATGATCAAAATGAGGAGAAACTTATTTTAGTTCAAAATGACAATATCCTAGAAATTAGTGATGAGATAAATTTGGGAGAATTAGGGGCTGGCACGTACCAAATTTGCGCTTTAGTTAGTGATTTATTTGACTATAATACGATAAGCAATGCAAGCAGTTTGACAGAATTGCGAGCAGGAATAAACGACAATAACCTATGTGCTGTTTTAACACAGGATTGTAGAAATGTCGAAATTGACGCACCTCAAGAGGATAAGCTAGTTCAGGATGTAAGATGTTCAGGCGAGTGGTTTGAATTTAATAACGAAAACCTAAGTGTGCCTGTTGACACCTTAATCTTTAATTATCAGAATACTATAGGTTGTGTTTCTAAGAATGAGATCCTTGTTGAGGAAATTATAGTAGTCAGTGATATTGCTGATGTTTTTGATGAAATAAGTGAGACAAATACAATTGTCACCATCAGTGCTTCATCGTTATCTACCGACGGCGATGGTGTTACGTATGAATGGACAACCAATGATGGCAGTTTTGCAAGTGCGACAAACGGTCCCATTGCTCTAGTAGATAGTGAAGGACAATATTATTTGACCATTTCTAAAGATGGTTGTTCTGCTATAGATACCATTGACATACAAGCAGCACCTGTAAGTGGATCAGTAATTTTATCCACTGAAGATGGTTTGTGTACAACTGATACCGTGCAAATTTTTGTTGAAACTACACTAAGTATAGAAAGTTTTAATTGGAGTGGCCCATCCCTTGTAGATCCTACAGAATGGGAGCCTAAAGTAACAGGCCCAGGTACGTATACACTTACTATAAATAGTCCTGACGAATCTGAGGCTGTGGTTACTTCTATTGAAGTCCTTGAAGATCCAGTACCAGCTTTTACTATAAACACAAATAATGATTTGATTACCTGTGTTGATCCGACGGCTGAGTTAAGTACTACTCTGACAGGGGTAAATCAATATGATATACTTTGGACGGATGAAAATGGAAACCCATTAGGAGAAGGAGCTACATTGGAAATAATTAGTGGCGGAACCTACATTGCAGTTGTTACTAATGCGGCAGGTTGCATGGATTCTCAAATGATCATTGTCGATCAAATGATCACCCCTCACACGATAAATATTACTGTAGATCCATTGACTTGTGATGAAATGGGTCAATTGTTCTTGACAGCTGATGATGACATAAAGAATATTAAATGGACGGGACCTCCATACACAGTATTCGATACAGATGTTCAGAATCCAGCAGTATTTGCCGTTGGAAAATATACGGCCAAAGTAACCTTCGAGGATGAATGTGTAGTCCAGAAATCAGTTGATGTGGATTATGTAGCTACAGCTCCAGATGTAGATTTTGGCGCACCAATAATAACATGTTATGAACGAGAGGTTAATCTTGCAGTTAACCCAAATCCAAATTATGATTATAATTGGAGAAGAACGAATGGCGGTTGGGGACCTTTCAATGAAATAAACCCACAAACCGATAGAGGAGGGGATTACACGGTGACTGTAACAGATGAAAATGGCTGTGACGCTGTTTATTACTTCAAGGTTAATGTTGATACTATTGGTGCTGTTTTTACTATTGAAGCGCCGGATATTGATTGTAATAACCCTTCAGTCGTTCTGGATTATAATTATCCAGAGAACAATCTAGAATCAATTATTTGGACAGGTCCGGGTATTGACAATGGTAATATGGGTGAATTTCATCCTTCTGTTTCCGAAGATGGTATGTATACTATTTCAGGTATCACCTCAAGTAATGGTTGTGATTTTGAAAACAGTATTAGTTTAAATAAAGATATTGAGGAGATCAACTTAACAAATGCAGGTGCAACGTTTACTGTAAATTGTAAGCGTGATAAAGCAAAATTGATTGCAAAAACAGATAGAGATGGCGATAAATTTAAGTGGACACTTGATGGCGTTCTAAAGGGGACTAATGATACCATTAGATCTGCGCAGACTGGTGAGTATACTTTACTCGTAACGGCTAGCAATGGGTGTACTGATGAAGCAAGCTATTTTGTAGAAGAAGATAAAGACCCACCAATGGTCACCGATCTTTCTTCAGCAAGCATCAACTGTATTAATAATGAGGCTACCATTGAATTTGAGGTGACAGATAACAACGGCGAAGATCAATTTACCTTCCTCTGGACGGACAATACTACGGATACGCTAGCACAAGATCAGTTATCGTTCATTTCGGAAGATGAAGGCTTCTTTGTTCTTCATAGTACTAACATTGTAAATGGCTGTTCTTCTTTGGATACAGTATTTATTGATGCTGACTTTAGTCTACCGGAATTTGATATTAGCTCAGATACATTGACGTGTACAAATACAGAGCCTCAAATTTTCATAGATGGAGAAACTACTGGATTAAATATTACTTGGACCACGCCAGATGGTGAAGTAGATAATGAAGTAATGATTGCCAATATTTGGGGGCAGGACATCTACTTATCAACTTCAGGAGATAACGGATGTGTAAGAGAAGATACCATCACTTTAGCAGTAGATACAATCTATCCTTCATTAGATTTCACCTTTGATATTTTAGGATCAGCTTGTGATATAGTAAATACGCCAGTGCTTGTATCGGATAATGTGGGCAATGCAAATGTAAGCTACTCTTGGTGGTCAGAAGATGGTGAAGTGAGCGGTGATGAGGATAGTGCTGAAATTATTGCAAATGGAAACGGCTACTATTTCGTAGTAGCAGAAAATCTAGATAATCATTGTGTTACTGTAGATAGTGTATTGTTGGAAGCAAACGGAACTATGGATAGTGCCGCTTTTGAAGAAAACAATCCATTATGTAATAATGAACCTACTGGATCGATCAATGTATTATCTGTGGTAGGAGGGTCAGGAAACTATCAATATAGTTTGGATGAAGGCGCTTCTTTCCAAGCAGCTGCGAGTTTTACGGGTTTGACTTCAGGAAATTATACATTGACTATCATAGATGATTCTGGTTGTGAATTAGATACATTAGTTGAATTAGAACCTGGAAACTTCGTGACAGTTGATCCTGTAGAGACTATCGAGGTGGATGAAGGAGAAACGATCTATATTGATGCTAACGCTGATTTCTCTGGTAATGATGCCATGTATGAATGGTTAAGTCAATACATAACAGATTGTGGTGATTGCGATCAAGTCGAATTAACTCCATTTACTAACGAAACCGTTACGGTTATTGTGACCGACGAAAATGGATGCAAAGACGAAGCACAGATTAGAATATTTGTAACAGAAAAATCTGATGTGTTTGTGCCTAATGCATTTTCACCTATAGCCAGTAATGCACAGAACCAAGTAGTTCAACCATGGTTTGCAGCATTTGTCACAGAAGTAAATACATTTGCGATCTATGATAGATGGGGAAATCAAGTATTTGTGGAGAAAAATGTGGACCCTGTTGTTGAAACCATCACTTGGGATGGTACTATGAATGGAAACAAATTGCCAAGTGGCGTTTATGTCATGTTGGTAGAATATACAAAGGCCTCAGGTCAGGTTGTTACACTTGCCCAAGATATTACCTTGATTCGCTAAGTTTGGTAAGATTTATGCACTATATTGCATATTATTTTAATATGCAATGTAGTGCATGCTGAGGTACGTTTTAGTAGTTGCTTTTATTTTTCCCCTTTTACATGCTGTTTCCCAAATTAATACCTACGGAAGTTGTGTTGAAGAGGATTTTTTAGTTGAATGCGCGGATTTATCCGAATATAATTGCATTAAGCTTTCGACTACCCCAAACCCAAATTGGGCAGCAGATTTCACACGAATAGATTACTTTGAAGATTGTGGCGGAGAAGACGTGGATCATTTTTCTATAGAGAATCCTGTATACATCCCTTTTATAGCTTATGATACAATGTTAGAGATGTCTATTAAGATCTCTAATTGTATAGCGCCAGGCACATGGGCACCTAATAATATGGGTGAAGAAGGAGGCCAGGTGGCTATCTTAAGTAGCTGTGATGATTATTCAGCAGTATTCCAATATAATTTCTGTGTTGGTTTTCAACCTTATGTACCAGGTGATGCGGATTTAACTCGAACTCTTTTTGGATTCGAAGTGGGCTGTCAATATTTACTCCTCCTTGATGGATTTAGAGGTTCCGGGTGTGACTATGAAATTGAGTTTTTGAATTTTAAAGAATTAGCTAGTTTCCCACCCATAGAGTGTCTCGATTTTAAAAATCAAGATTGTACACTTGATGTTGATTGCGATTCACCACCTACATTTTGTGAGAGTAGTGACATTTCTTTTGTCTTAGACTCATTAGCCAATTGGGGTTGTGTTGACTATGATTTTATGTTGTGGGATGATGATGGCATTATAGAACATATACAGGAACCTAATTTTACATTCTCCACAAATTCCTTAGGTCCAGGTGTTTACAATTATACCTTACATGCCGACCATCTTTGCGATACGCTTGACTTAGCAGGATCATTCATAATTGAACCGGATTCTCAAGAGCGAATAGATTCAGTATTTATTTGTGTAGAAGATACCAGTTTATATGAACTACCGTCAAATTGGTCTGGTATTTCCATTGATTGGCATGCAGAATTAGATACGGTTCTTAGCTATACCTATCAAGATAGTTGCCAATGTAGATATACAGAAGAAATAAAACTTCTTGTGGGACAAGAAGTTGTTTCTGGCGTGTATGATACACTGATTTGTAATTCGTTTACGCCTTTTATGTTTGAAGGGACCCAAGTCAACGCACCTGTCGAAATGGAGCTTTTTCAGACTATAGAGAATAGTATTGAGGGATGTGATAGTAGTGTGTATCTCAATGTCATTTATGGAGAAATCAATGCTGATTTTACAATTGAAGAATGTTTTATTGACTCCATTTTAGTCAGCGTAAATATAGAAGGCATTCCAACGGATATTTCAGCATCAACTATAGTTTGGTTAGATGATATGGCTAATGAATTGGGTACAGGGCCAAGCATTACATTGGGCCTTTCTCAGGCGTATTCTGTCGTATTACGAATGGAATACGGCACTAGAACATGTGATCATGTATTAGCTTCAGAATTCCAATGGGCGGCCCCTGAGGATGGTAATTTATCTATACCTGACTACGAATGCTATACCTCAAATGATACCATCATCATCAATTTTGCATTCACAGAAGATGAAAATCCTGCCTTGCAAATTGAGCAAATTTCCAATTATGTATTTACAGATCAAGGGGGAAGTTGGTTGTTTACAGAAATGACAGAAGATGATGAAGTCTCAATACAGCTTTTTAGTGTAATCGAAGGCGTTTGTATTTCGGACACCTTACAAATAGATTGTTCACTAGATTGTGTTCCTTATGACATTACTCTGGTAGAGTACGAAGAACCTATTTGCTGGAGCCCTGATCAAGGTCCGATTATTCTAGAGCATATTACGACACCACTGATTGGAACAGATGCCGATGTCAATTGGTATGAAGGAGATAATCTCATTTCTAATAATTTCATGCCCGAAGCTTCTTCGGATACTAGCTATACGATTCTATTTACCATCTTTGAAAATGGGTGTTATAAAGAGGCAAGCATGGATTTAGAAGTGATAATTGAAGCTGAATTGATACTAGTTGAAGAGCCTAAGACACTTTGTCAAGGCGATGAAATTGATATACTTCCTTTAATAAATACCAATATCCCTACGAGTCAGTATGACCTTTCTGGAGAGTTAGATAATATTCTTGCCATTTCAGATCAAGAAATAGTGCTGTCATGGGATACACCAGGCACTAAAGAAATCAGCTTGGTAAGTTTTAATACTGTTGATTGTCCATCTAATGAAGTAAGCATTACCATAGAGGTGGAAGAACGCATTGATTTTAGTATTGCATGTGATCAGATTGAAGACGATGTTTTATTCCAATGGCCTGCTATTCCTTGTATGGAAAATTATGAGGTATTTGTAAACGGCACGTCTATTGGAATGGTAACGGATACCTTTTATATTCTGGAAAACATTCCTTCAGAAACTACGATAAATTTTGAGGTCTTGCCCTTAGGTGATTGTGCCTGCCCATATGAAGCTTTAGAAACTGAATGCACGACCGATGATTGCCCAACTATTGATCTAATTGGATCCATAAATGATACAGCATATTGTATTAATGCCTTACCTGCTAGTCTTCAATTACAAGCTTTTGATCAGCTTGGAAATGTCATGAATGATGTAGGTAGTTGGGAAGGGCAGGGTATTGATGATATGGGCTTTATTGAGATAGACCAACTACCGGTTGGTGTCCATACGTATGAGTTTAATTATGCCTTCGATGCTACTTGTGAATACGTCCTCATAATTAACATTGAAATCTTAGCTATACCAAGCCATGAATATGCGCTTATTCAACCGAGCTGTTATTTGGAAGAAACTGGTTTGTTATTGCTAGGTGAGCTTCCTACTACTATGCAGGCTTCTTTAGAGCTTGATGGTTCAATGATATCATGGGCTTCAGAAATACCCCTAAGTATTGGACAGCATGAAATTGTATTATATGACCAGAACGGTTGTAATCAAATATTCTCAATAGAAATTTTTGAAGTAAATGAGCCGGATATTATAGTTGTAGGTGATAATACAATTTTGGTCGGAGACAACAACCTCTTTTCTGTGACCAGTGATGTCTCGATTGATTCTATATCATGGTACTTAAATGATGAACTTCTATGTTCCGGAGTAGCCTGTCAAGAATTAAATATAACGGATTTCGAAGGTGATATAATGGAGCTGTGTGCTTTATGCTTCTTTAGCGACGGGTGCTTTAAGGAAGTATGCATTGATTTGTATGCCGAAGTTTTCACCGAAGTTTATATCCCTAATATTTTCAGCCCAACTACCTCTGGAATAAATGGAACGTGGTCTATAGGTACTAATGACCAGGAGCTTATTTTAGATGAAGTGCATATTTATGACAGATGGGGTAATAGAATGTTGTTTCGGGAAAACGTCATGATTCTTGGCCAAACTGAAATTTGGGATGGTACATGTAACGGAGTTCAAGCCATTTCGGGTGTTTATGTCTATGTTATCGAGTACCGAGACCAGAATGGTTCTATTGTCCGAGAGGCCGGAGACCTTACGTTACTTCGCTAATTTTCTGCCTTGCTAAACGGAGCGCTTTTTCCAATAATTCTTCAAAAGAAATAGAGCTATTATCCATTGGAATAGCATCACTAGTTTGTATTAAAGGGCTATCATCCCTGTTCGAGTCTATATGATCTCTATGCTCTAGATTTTGCATAACTTGATCTGCGGTTACATCATCTGAACCGGACGCTAATAGATCTTTTAGTCTTCGTTGTATTCGAGCCTCCAAGTTTGCCGTTAAAAATATTTTTAACTCTGCATTTGGGAAAACTACGGAGCCGATATCTCTTCCGTCCATAACAACCCCTTTGTTTACACCTAAGGATTGTTGAATATGGACGAGTTTTCTTCTAATCATTGAAACCGCAGCCACTTCTGAAACAAAGGATGATACTTGTAAGCTCCTAATTTCGTCGCTTACGTCTTCATCATTAAGAAAAATTCGAAGTTGGTCGTCTATGTACTTAAATTCTATATTAATGTAATGAAGGCTCTCTGATAGCTCTTCAGTATTGTCAATATTTATGTTATGTCTTTGAATATAAAGGGTCGCGGCACGATACATGGCTCCACTATCAATATAGATGTATCCTAGTTTAGCAGCCAGTGACTTGGCAAGGGTAGACTTACCGGAAGAAGAAAATCCATCAATGGCGATATTTATCTTAGCTTCTGTCATTGTGCTTGGGCTGGGAAGATAAAAAAAGCCTTGTAAATATATTTACAAGGCTTTCATAAATCACTGTATACCTTATATCTTATTTAATATTCATCTTCATTAAATAAGAAGTCGTCTTTTCTGGGATAGTCAGGCCAGATATCTTCCATATTCTCATAAACCTCTCCTTCATCCTCTTCCATGGCTTGTAGGTTTTCGATCACTTCCATAGGCGAACCTGATCGAATTGCATAATCTATTAATTCATCTCTAGTTGCCGGCCAAGGGGCGTCTTCCAGGTGATGAGCTAATTCAAGTGTCCAATACATCGATAGTTATTTAACAAATAAAAAAAAGTCATATATGACTGTAATTTTCCGCAAAAGTATTAAAAACAGTCAATTTTCAAAGTTTTTAACTTTTCTTTCTAACTCGCAAAACAGAAAGCTTAGTTCCTAGAAACGAAACTTTATTAGTTTCCTAATTACAATAGCTGCTATTCCTATAAAATAAGCATTGCGTCTCCGTAGCTATAGAAGTTGTATTTATTCTTTATAGCTTCAGCGTACGCATCTTGCATGAGTTCCAATCCCGCAAATGCAGATACCATAATCATCAAACTTGATTTAGGTGTATGGAAATTCGTAATCATGCAATTCGCAATGGAAAAATCATACGGAGGATAAATAAAAAGATTTGTCCATCCTTCAGATTCTTTCAGTGTCTTAGTTGCTGAAATTGAAGATTCTATTGCTCTCATAGATGTGGTACCTACAGCGCAGACTTTTTGTCCTTTAGACTTGGCAGCATTGACTATGTCTACGGCATTTTCAGGAACAAAATAGTACTCAGCATCCATTTTATGCTTGGATAAATCTTCCACATCAATACTTCTAAAAGTCCCTAGTCCCACATGAAGCGTTACTTCAGCAAAGTTGGTACCTTTTATTTCAAGCCTTTTTAACAAGGATTTACTAAAGTGTAAACCAGCCGTAGGAGCCGCTACCGCACCTATTTCTTTAGCGTAAACGGTTTGATATCTCTCCGTATCCATGGCTTCAGGTTCACGCTTAATGTATTTAGGCAACGGCGTGTTCCCTAATTTTTTTAGAAGTCCTCTAAACTCCTCTTCTCCACCTTCATAGATGAATCGAATCGTTCGACCTCTTGAAGTTGTATTATCAATAACTTCAGCAGTTAACTCTACATTTCCATTTTCATCCGAAAAGAATAACTTATTTCCAACTCGAATCTTTCTAGCAGGGTCCACCAAAACGTCCCAAAGCTTAGCATCCTTGTTTAATTCCCGTAAAAGAAATACTTCGATTTTTGCTCCGGTTTTCTCTTTTTCACCATATAATCGCGCCGGAAATACACGTGTATTGTTAAAGATCATGGCATCGCCATCATCAAAGTAATCAATGACATCTTTAAAGATCTTGTGTTCGATTTTTCCACTTTCGCGATGGACTACCATCAACTTTGCTTCATCCCTTTCCTTAGATGGATATTCTGCAATTAGTTTTTCAGGTAATTCAAAATCGAAGCTTGATAATTTTGTCCGCATGGGCTACTAAAATTTAAGAGTGCAAATTTAGAATTTTTTCCTTATTTCAATTCCTCACTTGCATTGAAAGAAAAATGAAGGTCTTTTATCTAATCCCTTCGTAATGTACAGGGTCTTTTATTTAGCTTTACTGATCTATGATCGCTATTTCCAAGATATTAATAGAAAGTCTAAATCAAGCATTTGGTTCACTGGCAGCCAATAAATTAAGGACTTTCCTATCATTGCTTGGGATAATGATCGGCATCTTCTGCATAATCGCTGTATTATCTGCAGTAAACTCCCTAGAAGATAATGTTCAAGAAGGGTTTTCAGAGTTGGGTACTGATGTCGTTTATATTGAACGAATGCCTTGGTCTAACCAAGATGATTTGCCTTGGTGGAAGTATTTATCATGGCCAAAACCAGATTTCAGAGACTATGAAGTAATTAAGGAGAAAATTAAATTAGCTGACCGAGTTTCTTATTCCGTATTCAAAGGTAGAAATACAATAAAGTATAGATCTGCTTACCTTGAAGACATCACAGTACTGGGGAGCACACCTGAGTATATTGAGTTTTCTTCCAGTGAATTAGATAAAGGTCGTTTTTTTAGTCCCTTTGAATATGATAAATCTAGAAACGTATTAATTCTAGGGCATAAAATAGCCACTGATTTGTTCGGTAATAAAGAAGCCCTTAATCAAGAAGTAAAATTACTGGGCCAAAAATATACGGTTATTGGTGTGCTTAAGGCTGAAGGGGATAACATGTTCAATTTTATGAATTTTGATGAATTAGTTTGGACATCTTATTCTAGTCTCAAAAAGTATATGAATACTAGGGAAGACAGTTATGGTCGAATGTTAGCCGTGCGTAAGTCACCGGACATAGAAATGGATGATGCAAAAGCAGAGATCACGGGTATTTTGCGAGCACACCGCAAACTCAGACCCAAAGAGGAATCAAATTTCTTTATTAACGAACTATCCATGTTAACCAAGATTTTGGAGGATGTGTTTGGCGTTTTAAATATTGCTGGATTTTTGATAGGCATATTTGCATTGATTGTGGGTATGTTTTCGGTGGCCAATATTATGTTTGTTTCTGTCAAAGAACGCACGAACCAGATCGGAATAAAGAAAGCTTTAGGCGCTAAGCGTTACTTTATTATGTTAGAATTTCTGATGGAGGCGATTATTCTTTGTCTAATCGGCGGATTGATCGGTATTGGTCTCGTATTTCTACTCTTTAAAGCTGTTACAATATTTTTGGATTTCCCACTTCATCTTAGTGTTACCAATTTATTAATTGGCATCAGCACCTCCGTTCTTGTAGGTGTAATTTCAGGCATTATTCCAGCAGCCCTAGCTAGTGGCCTAGATCCCGTTATTGCTATACGGTCCTAATTTTGACCATAGGACCTGACCTCTACACGTCGATTCATTTGTCTACCTTCCTCAGTACTATTATCTCCTAAAGGAGCAGACTCACCCATAGCATTTATATGTAATCGTTGAGCATCAATACCCATTTTGATTAAATCATTGTAGATACGCTCGGCTCTTTTGAATGACAGATTAATATTATAATCATCATCAGCTCTACTATCTGCAAAACCAGTGATGTTAAAGTGGGCTGTCGGATATTTACTCGCATAGTCCCTGATTTGCGTCAATCGAGGCCTACTGAGTATAATAAGTTCCGTTGAATTTGTTTCAAAGTACAAATCTGTCAAAACTAATGAACGCACAGCAGGACTAGCTGATTTTTTCTCTTGTAATGGACAACCATTTTTACTAGCTACCCCAGCTACATATGGACAGGCATCCAAATGATCAGCAATGCTATCACCATCTGCGTCAGGACAACCATTCAAATACCCAAATACTAATGGACACGGATCTTCCATATCTATGACACCATCATCATCGGAGTCAGGACAACCATTAATGGTTCCGATTATATTTGGACATTGATCTACATCATCATTAATACCATCGCCGTCGCTATCAGGAGTTGGACAACCGAAGTATTTTTCCAATCCAGCCAATTCTGGACATTGGTCCGCAGCATCTACAATGCCATCCCCATCAGAATCAGGACAACCTTTAAATGTTTGTAAGCCGGGCAATAATGGGCATTCATCCTTATAATCTGCAATACCATCCTCATCGGTATCCGGGCAGCCGTTAAGTGATTTTAAACCAAAGACATCAGGGCATTCATCTTCATCATCATTCACACCGTCCTTATCTAAGTCAGGCATTGCGCCAATATTAATACCTAATCCTAAGGCCAAGACTTGATAGGCGTCATTTTTGTTTGGATTGGCAGAAACACTAATTCCATCAAGATAATCATGCAATGGCAAAACGCCTCTTGCTTCCATAGAAAGAAAGACCACTTCAGAAATAGGGTATCTTACCCCAAGTCCTAAAGGAATCTGCATGTACCAATTACGGACATTTTCCTTGTCCTGGTTTATTTTACCCTTACGTACATAATGCGCAAAATTTACGGCTGGATCTGTATAGCTTAGCGCTACACCTCCGAGCACATAAGGAGACCATTTACTTTTTCTTTTTAGAACATCTATATTCATAGGGTCTTGTAAGAAATGATATTCTATGGACAGACCTATCTCATGCAAGGGAGAAGTAAATGAAAAAGCTCTTATTTCATGCCCTAATGCATATTCATTTTCAATATTCTTGTCATTTCCTTCCAACTTCGATCGCCAATAGTTTACACGTAATTGGCAATGCTCATTCAATGAATATCCCACTATAGCACCGCCTCCAAATTTGGCCTGATCAGTAATCATTTGACCATGTCTTCCCCAACTATGCACATCACTGCCGTGCTCCATAATCCCGGCCTGAAACTGAAGGTCCCATTTACTTTGTGCCTGAGTGAAGTGTAGTAGGCTACTGAAGAGTATTAGAAAGGTACTTAGTACAGATTTTCCCATGGTCGCTATTTTTGATATATAAAAAACCAATGTCGGAATGTTACAATCAAGATAGAAACGAATTCTTACTAAGCATACGCTGCGTTAAGGAAACTATAAATTTATTCTCAATCGACTTTTTGGCGCCCACTACGATCGATTATCAGACTATTTGCTTGCTGCGTTCCCATAACTAATACATCCTGGATATTTACATTAAAAGGCCGTGTAGCCATGAAGTGAATGATCTCTGCCACATCATGGGACGTGAGTGGATTGAAATCTTCATAAATCTTAGCTTTTTCTTGATCTCCATGAAATCGGACTCGAGCAAACTCCGTGTTCTCGACATGAGCGGGACTGACTTGGCTCACCTTTATATTGTGTTTGTGCAAATCGATCCTCATTCCCTTGGTTAAAGCGTCTACTGCATGTTTTGACGCACAATAGACATTGCCCATAGGGTAGACCTCATGCCCAGCAGTACTACAAACATTTATGATATGTCCACTTCTTCTTTCCACCATTCCTGGGGAAACTACTCTAGTCATATGCAACAGACCTTTGATATTTGTGTCGATCATCTTATTCCAATCTTCGATGTCGCCTGTATGTATAGGGTCTAGGCCGCTGGCTAATCCAGCATTATTTACTAAAATATCTATAGCTGCCCATCCGGCATCTAGTTCATCTATTTGCTTAGATACATCCTCAAAGTTTCTAACATCTAATTGAATAGTGTGTATGTCTATGCCATATTTTTCTGATAATTCTTTTTGTTGAAGCTCCAGCCTTTCTTTTCGTCTAGCAATGAGGAGTAAATCGTAACCATTTTGAGCAAAAACATCAGCCGTTGCTTTGCCAATCCCTGCAGTAGACCCGGTTATGCACACTATCATTTAAGTTCGTTTATAATATTCGCAAACGTGGTTTTAAAACTTTCAAATTCGGGTGTAGCGGGCCCATTGAATCCAGTATGAATATGTTTTATTTTTCCCTGCCTGTCAATGATCACCATGGTGGGATAGGAAATTATTTTATTTAGAAATGGAAACATTTCAGAAGCCAGTTGTTTGCTTGCATAGCCGCCATACAGCATTCTCCAAGGGATGCCCATATTATCTTTATACGTTTGTATTTGGTTTAGGTTTCGTTCAATGTCATCTTTGTAGCGCTCAAAGCAAATAGAGGTCATAGAAATATCTACATCCCTTGGCTGCGACAAAAAATCAATTAAGAATCGGGTTTCATCCTTGCAATTTGGACACCAACTGCCAATTATATTAAAGATTTTTATATCGGCATCTTGAAACTCAATATTGCTCAAAGGCTCTAATTGATTGTTTAGGTTCCTAAATTCCATATCCCAACGATATGGCTCATCAGTCACCGTGGTTAGTGCGAAAGGATCTGCTAAGGCAATATCTTCGTTCCTTGTTGCAATCCAATTTGAGGTATAATGCTTTCCACTTTTAAAGAAGCCAGTGATTTGTTCTTCTCCGGTATTTTTAGCTTCAAAGTAAAAAGCATGAGCTCCATCAAATACACTCAGTTTCATTTTTTGATTTTGCACTTCGCCTTCTAAAAAACGGTAATCGCCAGTTTCGGTCATTATGGTACCTTCTACATAATTTCCTTCCTGATCAAATATGCCAATTGCTTTGTATGGGTTGTCAGTATCATAATCAAAGGTTATGTCCCAACGTCCATTAAAGTCAGCCGCATTTGTTTTTACAGTACTAAATCTATGGTTTTGACCATGATAGGCAATGAAAGGGATCGAATAGTTTTCTTTATAATTAACATGCCAAGTCCCTTCTATGATGCCTTCATCCAGAATACCTTTAAAGTAGGTGTCATACGTGGGAAAGTCAATCGTGATGGTATCAAAAGCTGTTGCCCGATCTAAACCAAATCGGATATGTGTGTTGACGATTTTTTCATCAGCATTTCTAAAGACTAAATGAAAAGAATCTGGAGAATCATAAACCACTTCAAAATTGAACGGTAATTCAAGATAAGATCTATTGGAGGAGGATTGATCAGAAGCGGCATCAATGCCTTGATTGGCATCATAAATTTTTAAAGCAGCACGCCATTCGCCAGGAGGCAGACCTTGATATCTATCTGGCATATCGATACAACTAAGACAAACAGAAGATAGCAAGAGTAGCCTAAGAACAATTTTCATGGTAAGGTTTAGTTTATTAACAACAGAAGTTACGAGTAGTTTTTAGCCTTTTGATCGTTCTCCGACAAAGTGATCCTCTTTATATTTAAAAAGGACATTGAACGTAGTCAAACTACCATATATCCGGGTAATGTATTGCTGCAAATTAACTTTTTCTTCATCTGAAAGCTTGGAACTATTTATGCGCTGTTCCATTACCCTCAATCTATCACGTACCATTACAATCTTATGGAAAAATGTGTCTATTGGAATTTCCTTGGCGGCCATATCCGAATCTTGTGGCTTAATAATAAGCATTCCACCATCCCATTTATCTCCTAGTCGTACTTCCTCGGAAATACCAGACCATGTTCTAAGTATTTTTATCAGCGATCGTTCCGCTTCGCTAAAGCTTACAGATGCATCAGCCTCAATCGCTTCAATTACCTCCCATGCATCATAATTCTTTCCTACATTTTTTATCCCATAGGTAATAAAGCAAACTTTATAGGCAGCGACTTCCGCACCAATGATTACTCCATCACCGTAGGCAGGATGTTTTACTCTGGAACCTGTACCTAAAATTTGATTTGACATACATAAATTGTTTTGGTTACATATGTAAAAATAAACTTATTTGACAAAGCAGTATTATGCTTTTTGGTAGTGGTCATCCCAATCTTTTACATTTGGCTCATTTAGTTTGCCTTCCCACTTAGCCACAATCATAGAAACGGTTGCGTCACCTGTGACATTAACCATGGTACGACACATGTCTAAAGGCCTATCTACCGCAAATATTAAAGCTAAACCAGCCTCAGGAACACCAATAGCACCTAAAACAATAACTAACATAACCATGCCTGCACCGGGAACAGCTGCAGAACCGATGGATGCCAAGGTTGCGGTCATTACAATTATTAATTGGTCTGAAAAACTTAAATCTATACCTAATGCACCTGCAATAAAGACAGCTGCTACTGCTTGATATAAACTAGTGCCGTCCATATTAATAGTTGCACCAATAGGTAATACAAAACTGCTCACTTCTTTATCGACCCCTAAATGCTCTTCAACGCGCTCCATGGTGACAGGTAAGGTGGCGGCGCTCGAACTGGTAGAAAAAGCTAGTAATTGGGCAGGTGAAATACCTTTGAAAAAGAACGGGATTGATTTACCCGTAACCGCTTTTACAGCTAATGGATAAACGACTAAAATCATAAGTGCCAGTCCAATGACAACACATAAGGAATACCATAATAATGCGATGAAAACGTCAGCACTAGGCGAATCTACTACTAAAGCAGCTAAAAGGGCAAAAACACCAATAGGAGAAGCTAACATGATCAGGTCGATCATTTTAAGTACTACGTGGTTTACGCTTTCAAAAAAGTCTTTTAATGGCCGACTTTGTTCTTCTTTAATAAGGATCATACCAATACCAAAGAATACAGCAAAAAAGATGACTTGCAGCATATTTCTGTTGGACATAGCAGCACCAAAAATGTTTTCTGGAACCATATCGACCAATGCCTGCAGGGGACCATTATCTTTAGTTTTAGTGGCCACTTCAATTTTCTTATTGGCGTCTCCTTCAAAACTGGCCATTAATTCTTGACGATCAGGTTCAGAAATAGAACTACCTGGATTAACCAGATTAACGATAGAAAGCCCTATGGTAACAGCAATAATCGTAGAAACCAAATAGAGTCCTATAGTTTTTAAACCCATTGAGGACAATTTCGATATATCCTTTAAATCAGCTATACCTTTAATCAAAGAAGCAAGTATTAAGGGAATTGCAATCAGTTTCAACAATCGAATGAAGATTGTCCCAAACGGTTTTATATAATCCTTTACAAATTCTTGGGCATTTAATTGGACCATTAAAACACCAAAGAGGACACCCGCGATCATGCCGATTAAAATTTGCCAATGCAAAGCCAGTCTTCTCATGTAAGATATTTGCTTAAATATAGCTATTCTATACCATCTTTATGGCTCTGGTCATTTCATGTTTGCGTCCAGGTCCAGCTAGGGGATCTAAGGTGTATCCTATGGATCTAAGCATCCGCTTAAAAGTACCTTTTGCGCAATAGGTAACAAGAATGCCATTGGGAGATAAACTATCAAAAAGTTTTTTGTGTAGCTCGGACTCCCACAATTCCGATTGACAATTTGGAGCAAAAGCATCAAAGAAAATAAGATCTATTGATTCTGGAATGTCCATGCTCAATATATCTGTTTGATGTTTGTGTAAGGTGAAATGGTTATCAAAGGAAATCGAGCGATTCCAAGCTGATGAATGAAGGGCAATAAAGTTTTCCGCTTCTTTAGCAGTACAAGGAAGTGCAGATGTATAATTTAATTGAGAAACTACTTCTTCAGAGACAGGATGCAGCTCGATGGTTTCGTAATGTATCTTTCTACCAAATCGGGTGCTGTGCAAATAACTAAGCCAAGCATTTAAGCCGGTACCAAAGCCCATTTCTAATATTGTCAGCGGCTGGGTATTTGGGAAGTAGTCAATGCCTGCAGAAATAAAAACATGTATAGACTCTTCCAAAGCACCATGGATGGAATGATAACTAGCTTCAAAAAAAGAGGAGTAAAGGGTATGACTTCCGTCAGCTGTTTTTTGAATACTAGCGGAGTCCATTAAATTTCTGTCATAATATCAGAAACCTGTATATCTAGATGTGAAACATCATATATAGCTTCACCATCTTTGATAATAATAATTTGGGGAGATTCATGATGCACTTGAAGCGCATCTGCAATAAAATTGGATACCGACCTATACGCTAATAAATCTAAATAGTAAAAGTGGGTATCGTCTAATGCATCTTGCCAATCATCTTGCAAACGGTATCTAGCCATTCCAGAGATGGAACATGTAGTGCTGTGTTTGAATATAATGCAAGTCTTATCGAACGACTTTGATTTAATTATATCAGACACTTGCTCTTCCGAAACAAGATCGATCCAATGCAAAGAGCTTGCTTATTTTGTGATAGAAATGCTAAAATTGTTAGGACAACCTGTTCCTTTCTTAGTACAAGAAGTCATAACAGAAGCTAGGGTTAACACAGCAAATAATACAGCTAAAGATTTTCTGAATTTTTTCATTTAGGTAAATTTTCTAAAACTAAACGGCCACAAAGGTAATATTATTATACGTATTTATAATGCATAATTTCTCTAATTGGTTCAATGTCGGACTCTGACATATTAAATGTATCTTTAATATGAAATATAAGGAATGAGAATACATTTGATCGCGATAGGTGGAAGTATAATGCATAACCTCGCATTAGCTTTGCAAAAGCAAGGCCATAATGTAAGTGGCAGTGATGATATCATTTATGGTATTTCAAAGGATAAACTGGATAAAGCGGGTTTGCTTCCCCCGTTTGGATGGTTTCCAGAACGAATCAAGGAGGATATAGATTTGATTATTTTAGGAATGCATGCTAAACAAGATAACCCGGAGTTAATCAAAGCGCAATCTTTAGGTATTCCCATTCAATCATTTCCGGAGTTCATAGCGCAACATGCTAAACAGAAAAAACGGATAGTTGTGGCCGGTAGTCATGGTAAAACAAGCACTACCTCTATGATCTTGCATGCACTAACTACCTTACATATTTCTTGTGATTATTTAGTTGGAGCCCAACTAGAAGGTTTTGATCTTATGGTTCATTTGAGTGAAGCACCTGTAATGATCATAGAAGGAGACGAATATCTTTCTTCTTGCCTTGATAACTCGCCAAAGTTTATGCATTACAAGCCTTCCATTACTATCATTACGGGTATAGCTTGGGATCATATGAATGTATTTCCGACAAAGGAGATATACGAAAACGTGTTTAAGGAATATATCCATTCACTAACACAATCAGCGCTCGTATTTTACGATGGTTCTGATCATCTGCTGCACTCCATGATTCAGAACTCAAATATTAAGGCTAAAGAATACGATGCGCTTGAATTTTCAGAAGGGCACATAGTGTGGAAAGGTAATCTATTCCCAATCCATTTTTTTGGAGAGCATAACTTGAAGAATTGTAACGCAGCCATGAAGGTATGTAAAGAGTTAGGTGTAGATGAACTTGATTTTTTGAAAGCATTAGGTTCTTTTAAAGGCGCGAAAATGAGGATGGAAGTTTTAGGGAAAATAAACGGTGCCACTGTGTATAGAGATTTTGCTCATGCTCCTTCTAAAATGAAGGCCACAGCTGCAGCTATACGTAGTAGGTATCCAGATAAAAAGATTGGCTGCATTGCTGAATTGCATACCTACAGTAGCCTAAATCGAGATTTTTTGCCTGAATATAAAGGGGCTTTGGACATGATGAACAAAGCTATAGTATGTTACGATCCTGAAGCGGTCGCTATTAAAAGATTAAAAGCCTTATCTAAAGATGAAGTATATAGTGCCTTTGGAAAAGAAGACCTTACTGTAATCGACAACGCAGAAACTTTTGAAACAGAAGTAAACACGCTTTTACATGAGGAAATGGATGTCCTTGTTTTCTTTGGTTCAGGTAATCTTTTTGGTTTCCCATTAGCAGAACGAATACTTGTATCAGATACATAGTGATAATATTTATTGAAAAATCAAAGGTCAAATTCAAGTGATGGTTTTATTTCATTTATTTTTGCGCAAAATGTAGCAATATGTCGAGAATACTAACACTTAGAGATGCACTGCGTGAAGCCATGATTGAGGAAATGAGGAGAGACGATACTGTATTTCTGATGGGTGAAGAAGTAGCAGAATACAATGGTGCCTACAAGGTAAGTAAAGGGATGTTAGATGAGTTCGGTCCAGAGCGGGTTATAGATACCCCTATCGCGGAATTAGGTTTTGCGGGTATTGGTGTTGGTGCAGCTATGAATGGATTGCGACCTATTGTAGAATTTATGACCTGGAATTTCGCTGTGCTAGCTTTTGACCAAATAGTAAACAATGCGGCAAAAACACTTACCCAAAGTGCTGGTGAATATAGATGCCCGATTGTTTTTAGAGGGCCTTCTGGAGCTGCTGGCCAATTAGCGCAACAACACAGCCAGACTTTTGAAAGTTGGATGGCAAACGTACCAGGGTTAAAAGTGATTTCTTGTATTGAACCTGCGGATGCCAAGGGGTTACTTAAGTCTGCTATACGAGATGAAGATCCAATTTGTGTAATGGAATCTGAGATCATGTATGGTTACAAAGGAGATGTGCCTGAAGGTGATGATATATTAGTGCCTATTGGTAAAGCAAGAATTCGTAGAGAAGGTACAGATGTTACGATAGTTTCTTTCAATAAAATGATTTTGGAGGCTGAGAAAGCAGCAGATGAATTAGCAAAAGAGGGTATATCAGCTGAAGTAATTGATTTGCGTACGATACGGCCATTGGACCATCAAACCATTGTCACTTCAGTACAAAAAACAAATAGATTAGTTGTTGTAGACGAATCGTGGCCTTTTGCAGGTGTGTCAGCTGAAATAGCATATGAAATACAGAAATATGCTTTTGACTATTTGGATGCACCAGTGACTAGAGTGAACTCTGCAGATACGTCATTAGGTTATGCGCCTACGTTTGTAGAAGAATTTCTTCCTAATGCTAGCAAAGTCATTAAAGCCGTAAAAGAAGTGCTATATAAAAATGCCTAATTCTACATCGGATCATCGCGGCCAATTCATTGTTTTTGAAGGTATTGACGGTTCCGGGAAATCAACGCAGGTCCAACTGCTAGCTGATTATCTTACACTTTTAGGTAAAAAAGTCTTTATTACAAGAGAGCCCAGTCCAGGCAATATAGGTCAATTGATTCGTAAAGGATTGCGCAAGGAACTTGTCTTTACAGAAGCAACATTAGCCGCTTTATTTTTGGCCGATCGTATTGATCACCTAGAAGGACAAGATGGAATTTGGCAGATGCTAGAGGAAGGCATAACTGTGATCTGTGATCGTTATTTCTGGTCCAGTTTTTCTTACCATGCTTTGGGTCTACCCATGGAATGGGTAATCTCCATTCATCAAAGAATAATAGATCTATACCCTCCAGACATAACCATTTTCTTAGATATAGATGTGGAGACTTCAATGAAAAGAATCGGCACAAGAGGAGAAGAAACTGAGTTATTCGAAAATAGAACTACCCTTACTAAGGTTAGAAATAATTATCTTAAGGTCTTCGAAAAATATGCGGATGATCACCACATAGAAGTGATCAAAGCAGATCGAACGGTAGATGAAATAAAGGCAGATATCTCAGCTTTGTTTTAATCGTAGTATACAGCAATCAATTTACTTATTCTGTCTTTAAAGGTTTCAAAGTCTTGTTCTAATCTGTGGAAAAACAGTTCTCTATATTGATATCCTTCACCTGAAATCAATACAGATCTACGTTTAATTTTGTCTATCCATTGCATTGAAAAGTCATAGAAACGATCGCTAATCGACATAGCAAAATGAGGATAATCATACCCAATGAATGTAGCCTTATTTAGTTGAGATTTATATAAAACGATATTGAGGTAATTGCCGAATTCATTAATGTAAATCTTGGGCTTATTAATTGTACTGCTGCTTTCTTCATCCTGCTGTTTTGTTAAGTCTTGAAGATGGGAAATCAAGGCTTCAATGTCCTTCACTAAAGCTTCTATAAATTCTTTCTTTTCGAAAGCTCTAAGTGTAATACAAAAAATTATTTGTTGATATAAATTTTGAAGCATAGAAGGATTCCAAATTTCACTTACTGGACACGCGTAATATTGATTCTTTATTTGATTCCTGTAATCCTTTATCTTATTATCAATTAATTCATCTCTTACAATGGTAATCCGTCCTTCTTTCCAATGTAAATGATTCCAGAGAGAAAATGAGAAATTGAAAATATGATCAAAATTGAAATAGTAGAATATGGGGAGCTCATTAGCTAGATAGACAAATGATTGAGATTTATCTTCTGCTAAGGGTTTAAGTACAGAAGCGAAATGATCAAAATAATCGAGCGTGTTAGCGTCACCTTTTTTAAGAAAGCGATGAAACATAGAAATGTACCTATTTGGTTGCATGACCTCATCCAATGAGATCCTATAGTGCTTTGCTAGGGTTTCAATTTCTCCATAATTAAGAGGGGTTGTGCCGTTTATCCGTTTATAAACAGCTCCTTTCTGAAGAAAAAGTAATTCTGAAAGTTCCTCAATGTTCAGCTTACCATTAAGGCTCCGTGCTTTGATCGCGTCGAAAAATTGGGTTTGGTTGTCAGCTTGCATATAATTTAGGTCTCAATATTTTAATATACATAAAGAATATTGAATAATTAACCATTCATTTTACGAAATGTAAATGATGTTTCTCAAGCTCTACCTATTGTTGCTATATCACCCTTGGGTAAGAGATAGTTTAGTAGTGATTTTAAATCTAAATATTGAAGTTATGAAGACATGGAAAAAAGTAAATCAAAAGATCCTAACGCAAATAGCGCTCTTGCTAGTTTACCCATTTGTAATGTCTGCACGCCGTTAATTGCATTAGAAGAGATAAAACAATTCCTTTATAATTGAGTTACCTTTAGACCTGCTACTTTGTAGTGGGTCTAATTTGTTTAAATTAATAAGTATGCGTTTTTTAATAGTATTTATAATTCCTTTTGTAGTGGCTTGTAATGCACAACAGATGCCGAATAAAACAAGCGAGGTAAAGACGGCACAAGAAGCGCTGTCGAAGGTTTTATTTCAGGGGAAAACAGAACTTGAATTTGTTGAAAAAAGTGAAGATGTATGGCAATCCGAACTTTCTGAGATGGCGTTTTATGTGATCAGAGAAAAGGGAACGGAACGCGCCTTCACAGGCCAGTATTGGGATAATAAGGAAGCGGGATTATATACATGCGCTGCTTGTGGTTTGGCCTTATTTGACTCAAAAACTAAATACAAATCGGGTACAGGTTGGCCTAGTTATTATGAACCTTTACACGAGTCTTATATAAGAGAGGACACGGATTATCATTTGGGTTATGCTAGGACAGAAGTAATGTGTAATCGTTGTGGTGGTCACCTTGGACATGTGTTTCCAGATGGTCCTGATCCCACAGGATTACGTTATTGTATTAATTCGGTCTCCTTGGATTTCATACCTGAGGAAAAGAGAGAAGCATATTTAAAAGAGTATAAATAAAAAAAGGCGCCTAAGCGCCTTTTTTTATTTCGTCATATCAGTTTTTATAGGAATACCATCGAGATTAAACAATGAAGAATCCATGGCTGATCCTTTATTTATATTTCGGATCTTGGATACAGTTCGCACTCCATCATTGGTAACATCACTTTCTAGCCAAAAGTAGCTGTCAAAATATTGCTGCGTATTTGCGCTTAACTTAGATTTCATACCCATATTTCCCAACAAGCTTTGCATTAACTTTGCCATATCGATATCAATATCCTTTGTAGCCCAGATCGTACCTGTTAATTCATCATCTATTATTTCAAACTCTTCACAATTATAGCCTTCGATCATTTTAGTATTACCAGTTGCCCTGACGGCACTATCCTCATCACTAAGTTCATTATCAATAGAGACTGAATAGTTAGGCATCCACATTTTCATACCTGTCCAATCACCATCTTCTTTGAAGGCGATAACATTTGTCTTTTCTTTTAAATCCATTACGAATTTAGCTTCACTAGCTTTGGATGCATCATCGGCCGAATAGCTTTCAAATTGCATGGCTGTTTTCCAGGTGTCAAAAGCATAATTGGCAATATGTCCATCGCCTTCTTTCACCCTTCGGTTTTCTGAAGAAACAATTTCAGAACGCATATCGAAGGATATGGTTTCAGGATTGGGTTCTACATTTTCTGGAGGACCGCCTAAGATGCCAAATAGTCCATTAATTCCAGAACTGCTTTCTTTTTCCACATTCATTTCATCAGAAGAAGATTCATCACTACTTGAAGACGAATCATTGCTTTCAGATCCTTGCGATTCTTCAAATCCCTCTTCTATTTCTTCACTTAAATCTTCTACAGCTTGTTCCAGCTTTTCTTCTAAATTAGAATTGTCAATTTCTTCGATAGCTTCATTTACTTTTTCATCAACTTTTTTCAAAAAGTCCTTAATCTGTGCTTGCCCAGAAATACTGAAGCAAATACAAAGAAGTGTTATTAGGAAATGTTTCATAAAATGGTTTTATATAAGTTTGATAGAAATTAGCGTAAAGGTAGGTATAAACCCTCATAGGCAATACTTTATACTCATAGAATCCATATATAATGATAACAGCACCTCATTATGAATCGTAACCAATTTGTAAAACATCTTAGACAGTTAAATAGGGAAGAGCTAGAAGAAGAAATACTTTTGCTATATGATAAGATCCCTGATATAAAGGAATTTTACAAAATGGAAATGGGCTCTGATGCCGATAGGAAAAAGGTCTATGATAAATACAAAAAAGAAATTCATTCCTGTTTCAAAACAAAAAGCTACCGCAAGCCTCGCAGGCCTAGGATCAAGAAAACGAAAGCTATTTTAAAAGAAGCAAGAAGTAAATCGATATTCGATCATGAATTAGCAGATCTCGTTCTTCATACTGCCGAAGAAGCCATTTACTTCCACGTCGAGTACGGATTTTATTCAGAAACCTTGATAAATAATATTATTTCTTGGTTTGATGAGGCTATCACATTAATCAGTCGTTCTATGACAGAAGAGTTATTCGAAACTCGAAGGACAGACATCGTGCAAAACAGAGGTATACCCTTCGAATTACGAAAAGAATTAATAGAAAGAAATGAAAAGTTTAACTAGGTTATGGATTCACCCTTTTGTATCGCTTCCACAAGGTCTTAAATGATTTTGCCATGCCTTTCGACGTATCAGCATTGAAACGAATTACATCATTGGAGTCCTCAAGTGCAGGTGCTGCACAAGCTATACAATCTGTGCTGGCATTATAGATAGCTATTTCCATTATGAAAGGATTGAACTCTCCTTCTGGGAGTAGTAGGAAATTATCCTTTAATTCTTGATCACTCAAGTTGTATATCTTTTTATACAACTTTAAGTTTTTCTCTACCAATTTACTAGCAGGCACGATGTATTTATATTTTGTTTTTTGACCCAGATTTACTGATACTAGTTCAGTGAATTGGCTGTTTTCTACATCATAATGAAGACTAGGGCTAATTACCCAAACTTCCTTGGCTTTATCTTCTAATTTTATTAGTTGCTTAAGGGTCATAACTTGTTTTATTTTATGCAAAATGTAGTAAATATTTATTTTTCTTTCCGTTCTCTAACATAATGTATGCATCATGTACGAGATCATTCTTACTTACTTTGAAATTTTCGTCTTGAACCTTCTCTTTGTTCAATGAAACGGCATTTCCTTTAATCGCTTTTCTTGCCTCACTTTTCGAGGAACATATATCCGTCTGTTCCGCTAAAATATGGATTAGATCAAGATCATTATTTAAAACCGTTTTCCCTATGGTAAAGGAAGGGATAGCTTCGCCAATAGTTTTATAACTGGATTCATCTAAGCTCAATAATTGTTCTTTTGAGGCTTTTTTGTTAAATAGAATTTCAGTCACGGCTTGCACTTGCTGCAGATGAGCATCCCCATGGATACGTAGAGTCAGTTCACTTGCCAATTCTTTCTTTAAAGCGTTTGGGTTTTCTCCTAATTCTTCAAAGAGCGCTTTTTGTTCTTCTTTGCTTTTAAATGATAAATATTTAAAATATTTGTCTGTATCCGCGTCGTCTGCGTTTAACCAAAACTGATAAAATTTATAGGGACTGGTCATTGAACCATCCATCCAAATATTTCCTTCTGTTGATTTCCCAAATTTACTACCGTCACTCTTTGTTAATAATGGCGTCGTCACGGCATACGCTTTTCCATTTATATTACGTCGTATAAATTCGGTACCTGAAGTAATATTACCCCATTGGTCTGAGCCTCCCATTTGGAAGTGGCAGCCATAATTTTTATATAGACATTGAAAATCATAGGCTTGTAAAAGCTGATAACTAAACTCTGTAAAAGATAAACCGGACTCTAAACGATTCTTGACGGAATCCTTGCTGGTCATATAGTTTACGGTTAAGGTTTTTCCAACGTCCCGTAAAAAATCAAGCACATTCATATCCTTGTAGAAATCAAGATTGTTGACAATAACGGCTTTATTATCGCCATGCTCGAAATTTAGCCATGGCTTAACTTGCTCTTCTATAACTTTCAAATTAGCATCTAATTCCTCGTAGGATTTTAATTGCCTTTCTTTGTCTTTGCCAGAAGGATCACCGATACGGCTAGTCGCCCCGCCCATAAGAACTATTGGCTTATTACCTGTTCGTTGCCAATAGTTTAGCAGCATAATCTGGATATAATTTCCAATAGTCAATGAAGGCGCCGTCGGATCAAATCCTATATAGCCAATCGCCATGCCTTCATTTAATTTTTCTTCAGCTCCTGGTGTCATATCATGAAGCATCCCTCTCCATCGTAACTCATCTACGAAATTCATGTGGCTTTTTTTTGTCAAAGGTAATAGTAGTACCTTAGCTATTGTCAATGAATACAGAATTTTTTATCGCTCGCAGGATCGCTTGGCAAGGCCGAAAATCCTTTTCTAAGATCATAGTCCGGATAGCAATTCTAGCGGTTGCTTTGGGCTTAGCCGTTATGCTAGTAAGCGGAGCCATCATTAATGGTTTTAATGCAAAGATCTCAGAAAAGATATTCGGATTCTGGGGCCATATTCACATCACTGATATACACCTTACGCGTTCGTATGATTATGTGCCCATTCCGTATTCGGAAGAGATGATGGCAGAGATAGAACAGCTTGACGGCCGTCAGTTGTCGAAAGAACGATCATTCCTTTCTACACTGTTCTCAAGGTCTGAGCCTATGGGTGTGCAACGGGTTCATTCATTTGCATTCCATCCAGGTATAATACAATCCAAGTCTGATTTGGAAGGTATCATGTTAAAAGGATTGAATAGGGAGTTCCAATGGAAATATTTGGAAAAATTTATTGTTGAAGGAGACACTATTTCTTGGAATGACACCTTGGCTAGTCGGTCCATAGTAATCTCTAAACGAACCAGCGAACGATTGCAAGTTGGGGTAGGCGATGCGCTGATCGTCCAGTTTGTGCAAGAGCGAAATACTAAAAAGCGCAAGTTTACGATCTCAGGTATCTATAAAACTGGATTAGAAGAATACGATGTGAAATTTGCTTTGTGTGATATCCGTGTATTACAAGATTTATTAGGATGGGAAAGTAATGAAGTAGCTGGTTACGAGGTCTTTGTTCATGATGTTCAAAACATGGAAGCGTATGCAGACGACATTTACAATAACATTGTACCTCAGGATCATTATGCGGAAACCATAAAGGATAAATTCCCCAATATTTTTGATTGGCTGGACTTGCAGCGGATTAATGAATACATTATTCTATTTCTAATGATTTTGGTTTCTATCATAAACATGACTACTGTGATTCTGATCATTATTTTAGAACGTTCAAGGATGATAGGCATATTAAAATCCATTGGCTTTACCAATTGGTCGGTCCGGAAACTCTTTATTTATCTCTCTTTTTGGATCAGTGTTTTTGGTTTGTTGATTGGGAATATTTTGGGTTTAGGTTTTTGCTTCCTTCAACAGCGCTTTGGATTGATAAAACTAGATGAGGTAAATTATTATGTTTCGACAGCTCCTATTAAGATTGACATTTTAAATATTGTACTGTTAAATCTGATGACCTTAGTTGTTATAGCCATTTTTATGATATTCCCTAGCTTTCTGATCTCTAGGATTAAGCCTGTAAAAGTGTTACGCTTTGATTAGTCCAATGTTATCTTTGGACTATCATCCCAAATACGGAATAAGTAGTACCTTTGTGGTGTGATTATTGCTTTATTAAGTACAACACATTTATTATGATCCAAATCCAAGATTATGATCCATTACCTGAACTACGAGCAGCGAAAACTGCAAGAGGTGGATCGTGGTCAATCAGCTAATTGGATCAATATCTACCCGCCCTTCGAGCCCAATGAGTTAGAAGGATTTGCACATAAACATAATATACCGATTGATTTTCTAACCGATTCGTTAGATATCGATGAGCGTTCTAGATATGAACGGGAAGATGAAGCAAAGCTCGTCTTATTGAATACACCCGTAGTCAATGAAGCGGCGAAAGCTAATGAGGCTATTTTTATAACAGTGCCAATTGGAATCATCATCACATTGGACACTATCATCACTATCTCTCAAGCAGACAACCCGATTATCCAACGTTTTCTTGATGGGAAAATTCGGAATAGTAACCCAGCTGATCATAGAAAATTCATATTACAGATATTTGAGCAAAATACATTTTGGTTTCTAGAATGTTTGAAAAAGCTCAACTTAAAACGGACCCTTATCGAGCAAGAGCTTTATAATAGCAGTCGGAATGAAGAGTTGAAACAATTATTGCGTATTGAGAAAAGTTTAGTCTTTTTTGTGAATTCGCTTAGTGCCAATGATTTGTTGATGATGAAAATGAAGCGAACCGACTTTTTGAAAATTAAAGGGAATGAAGAATACGAAGATATTTTTGAAGATGTGATCATTGATAATGGTCAGGCTTTAGAGATGTCTAATGTTTACACAAATATCTTAAGTGGTACGATGGAAGCCTACGCATCCATTATTTCTAATAACATGAATAATTTTATTCATAGACTTACCATAGTTACTATTATCTTGATGGTGCCCACGTTAGTGGCTAGTTTTTATGGCATGAACTTAAAATATTTGCCCTTTCAAGATAGCCGCTTAGCGTTCTATTTTTTGATCGCTTTCTCAATATTATTGGGTCTCTCCCTTATTTGGTTCTTTAGGCGTACGCAACGCTAATTCGTTACGAAAAAAAACATTTAAATACGGCTTAGTTTGCGCATTAAGTTTTCCACATATGTGGATAAAAGAACAAACATATTATAAAATATTTGTATTTAATTTGTAGAACCGTTTAGGGTAAAGGACGATGACCAACCTTAGTATCGTATTTTAACTAAACCCTAGGGTAAACAACTAAAAAGGAATGTTTTACATATAAAAAAGAAAAATATATATTATTTTTCTTAGGGGAACCCTCCCTCGTTACTTTTTAAATTGTACATTAGATATTACTATTTTACTTAATATAAGAACCTAAAGAAAAACCATGAACGAACCTATACTGAAAGACAACCCTAACAGATTTGTGATTTTCCCGATAGAGCACCATGATATTTGGGACTTTTACAAGAAGTCAGTAGCTTCCATATGGACCGTGGAAGAAATTGATTTACACCAGGATCTTTCAGATTGGGCGAATAAATTAAATGATAACGAAAGACATTTTATAAAGCACGTACTTGCCTTTTTTGCAGCTAGTGATGGTATCGTAAATGAAAACCTGGCTGAGAATATGGTAACCGAAGTGCAATACACGGAAGCAAAATTTTTCTACGGCTTTCAGATAGCCATGGAAAATATCCACTCAGAAACCTATTCACTACTTATAGACACCTATATAAAGGACACTAAAGAGAAAAACTACTTATTTAATGCCATCGAAACGATGGAGTGCGTTAAGAAGAAAGCAGATTGGGCTCTTCGTTGGATAGATGAAGGGAACTTTGCTGAGCGATTAATCGCATTTGCTGCTGTAGAAGGTATTTTCTTTTCAGGTTCTTTTTGTTCTATCTTCTGGTTGAAGAAAAGAGGTTTAATGCCAGGATTGACATTCTCTAATGAATTGATATCTAGAGATGAGGGTATGCATTGTGATTTTGCATGTCTTCTATATAACAAACACTTGGTAAATAAATTACCAAAAGAAACGATAGCATCCGTTATCTGTGATGCTGTAGAGATTGAGAAGGAATTCGTAACAGATGCCCTTCCGGTAAATCTCATCGGAATGAACTCGGAATTAATGTGTCAGTATATTGAATTTGTTGCGGATCGCCTGCTAGTGGCTCTAGGCAATGATAAAGTATATAATGCAGAAAATCCGTTCCCTTGGATGGATCTAATTTCACTTCAAGGAAAAACCAACTTTTTTGAGAAGCGAGTAGGAGACTACCAAAAGGCAGGAGTTATGGCTAGCCAGGATGAACAAACGTTCTCCTTAGATGCTGACTTCTAATTAATTAAACTACACCGCTTCGACTAAGACCAACCACTAGTAGAGAAGACTAGACTATTTTATTGTTTAACCGGGCAAAACATGTACTCGAATGATGCAAGTAATTAAGCGCAACGGCAAGGCGCAAGACGTGAGTTTCGATAAGATCACCGCGAGGATCAACAAGTTGTGTTATGGTCTTAACACAGACTATGTTGACCACATCGAAATTTCTAAAAAGGTGATCCAAGGCCTTTATGATGGAGTAACTACGACACAACTAGATAATCTAGCCGCTGAAACAGCCGCTAGTATGACGACTAAACACCCTGAATTTACTATTCTAGCCGCACGAATAGCAATTTCAAACCTGCACAAACAAACGAAAAAGTCATTCACAGAAACAATGATTGATTTGTATGGGTATATTGACCCAAAGACAGGAGAAAAAGCAGGGTTGATCTCTGAAACAACGATAAACATTATCAAGAAAAATGCAGATAGATTAGATGCTGCTATTATCTATGACAGAGACTATAACTTCGACTACTTTGGCTTTAAAACATTAGAGCGTTCGTACCTCTTACGGATGGATGGTAAAGTAGTAGAACGACCGCAGCATATGCTAATGCGAGCTGCTGTAGGTATACACGCAGATGATATAGATGCAGCTATTGAGACATATAATTATATGTCAGAAAAGTGGTTTATTCATGCTACACCTACCTTATTTAACGCAGGTACACCAAAGCCACAATTATCTTCTTGCTTTCTATTAACAGCGACAGAGGATAGTATAAGTGGCATATTTGAAACCTTAACGCGTTGCGCTAAGATTTCTCAATCTGCAGGAGGTATTGGTTTAAGTATTCACAATATCCGAGCTAAAGGAAGTTATATTAAAGGCACGGGTGGTACCTCCAATGGTATCATACCTATGTTGAAAGTATTTAATGATACAGCTAGATATGTAGATCAAGGGGGAGGAAAAAGAAAAGGTGCTTTTGCTGTCTACCTAGAGCCATGGCATGCGGACATACGAGATTTCCTTGATTTAAAGAAAAATACTGGGGCAGAGGAGATGAGAGCCAGAGATTTATTCTATGCTATGTGGATTCCAGATCTATTTATGGAACGAGTAGAAGCGGATGCTGAGTGGACCTTGTTCTGCCCTAATGAAGCACCCGGATTACATGATGCCTACGGAGATGATTTTAAAGCCTTATATGAAAAGTATGAAGCCGAGAATAAAGGACGTAAAACCGTAAAGGCAAGAGAGGTATGGTTTGCTATTTTAGAAAGTCAGATCGAGACTGGGACGCCATATATCCTTTATAAGGATGCTGCAAATGAAAAATCGAATCAGAAAAACTTAGGTACTATTCGATCTAGTAATCTCTGTACAGAGATATTAGAGTACACAAGTAAAGATGAAGTAGCCGTGTGTAATTTGGCATCTATTTCTTTAGCCATGTTTGTGAACGAAGAAACACAAACCTATGATTTCGATAAATTGGTTGAAGTAACTCGAGTTATTACTCGAAACTTAAATAAGGTTATCGATATCAATTACTATCCAGTGATTGAGGCAGAGAATTCTAATATGAGACATCGTCCTATTGGGATTGGGGTGCAAGGATTGGCTGATGCATTCATCAAAATGAGAATGCCATTTGATAGCGAGGAAGCAAAACAACTGAATAAAGATATTTTTGAGGCGATCTACTTTGGAGCAGTAACAGAATCTTGTGCTTTAGCCAAACGAGATGGCGCCTACCAAACATACGAAGGCTCTCCAGCAAGTAAGGGTCAATTGCAGTATGATCTATGGAATGTAACTCCATCGGATCGATTCGATTGGGCTGCATTAAAGGAAGAAATGGCTGAGCACGGCTTACGAAACAGTTTATTATTAGCACCAATGCCGACTGCTTCTACGTCTCAAATTTTAGGGAATAATGAATGCTTCGAGCCGTATACATCTAATATCTACACCAGAAGAACATTATCAGGTGAGTATATTATAGTGAATAAGCACTTGCTCCAAGATTTGATAAAGTTGGATATGTGGAATGATGAAGTAAAGGAAGCGATGATGGCCTCAAATGGTAGTATTCAGCATATAGAGGGCATTCCTCAAGAAATCAAAGATTTATATAAGACAGTGTGGGAAATTAGTCAGAAGGTCATTATCGATATGGCCGCTGATAGAGGAGCCTACATTTGTCAATCACAAAGTCTTAACCTATTTGTACAAGATGCCAATTTTGGTAAATTATCATCTATGCATTTTTACGGTTGGAAAAAAGGGCTTAAAACGGGTATGTACTATTTGCGATCTAAAGCAGCTGTAGATCCGATTAAGTTTACACTTAGTTCTAAACATCAACAAAAATTTGTTGAAAAAGCCGGAAACGAGCAAGAGGTAATGGACCTCGAAGCCGCAGAAGGTCAGGTCTGTACCATGGAGGATGGATGCCTCATGTGTGGTAGCTAAGAAAACATCAACTTTCAGAGAAAAGACCCGCCTAACAGCGGGTCTTTTTTTTTCACCCCAATGGGTGAAAACCGGCATTCAAAAACATCGTTACTTTAGGCAAAGACTATAGAATATGCCGGGAAAGTTGATTCCATTGTTTCCAAGGAGATCAAATAAGGATGCTGAACTCATCAAAATTCAACGTGATCTAAAATATATTGAGCAGATTACAAAAAAGGCCATTGAACCGCCGCCAGATACGAATTACAAGCGTTCTTATCCATCTAAACTTTTAAAGTTTCTTACTTTTAGAAATAAGTAAATTCCTATGTTGACCCGAACATATCTGGTCATATTCCTGCTATTGTATTTGCTGGCTGCCACACACGCAGAGCAGCCTTGGCCTCGTAATGCCAAACTCAAAAAACTAAGTTATACCAATCCCGATAGTGCTGTACTACTTCTAGATGAAAAGCGTAGCTACTTCAATCAAAAGAACCTACAGGATTCCGTTCAAAAGACCTACTTTGATCAACTTAGTCTCCTTGTTTTTTATAATAAATTTGATAAGGCTGAATCCATCTTGGATGCATTAAATCCCAATGACTTTAGTCCAATGGACTCCATTAAATTTCATTTTCATAAAGGCAAGATCTATAGTTATCAAGGCTCCCCGAAAGCCATATTCCATGGAGAGAAAGCATTAGAATTATGTAGCCGATTAAAAGACCAAACGGATTACATAGCAACGGCATCAAACTTGGCACTCTATTACAGAAATACAGGTGAGTTCCTATTAGCAGCTGAGTACCTGATCATGGCATTGGAACAAACGGAAAATAACTTTTTAAAAGCTGAAATATCTAAAAATATTGCCTCCCTTTATACCTCATTACATCAATTTCAAAGAGCCAAAGAATACCTAAGCCAAGCCCTAGCAATATATGATGAAAATGGGTACACTGCAAGCAAAGAAGAACTGGCCTTTCAAGAAATACGGATCCAAGCTTTACAAGATTTTAGCCAAGTATCCCCTCAAGACATTGAAGCTTTTTTACCCATATTCCTGAAAGATAAAATAAGAGGTAGGTCCAACTTGTGCAATACACATATGTTATTGGCAGAAGTATATGAAGCAAGAGAAAACCTAGGAAAAACGCAAGAACATTTAAAACTAGCCAAGGAGTTAGCTAATAGGCTAAAAGATAATTATCGCAGTCAACAAATCCTTCATTCTGAAGCCAAATTGATGCTAGCCCAAAATGAAACAGAAAAAGCCTTATCAATACTGAAAGTGGCTTTAAAAAATGAAAAAGAGACTAAAAGTATAATGTATTCGAAGCTTTTATTCCTGCGCTCTGAAGTGTATGAGCAAAGCGGATTACTAAAAGAAGCACTCGACGATTTTGAGCAAGCAGGACGCACTGAAGAGCAAGTCTTTAGAAATAGAGAAGCAAAGCGATTACACATTTTGGAAGCTAAATATCATAGGAAAAAACAGCAACAAGCAATTCAAGATTTAGGAGAGCAAAGCAAAATACAAGCACAAACCTTGGGGATTCAGAAAAACAACTTATGGCTTCTCGGTGGACTAAGTAGCATCCTCTTTTTATTGGGTTTCTGGACATTTTTTAAATACAAGAAATCGAAAGAACAGCGTGCATTAATAGCCGAAAACCTTGTGGAAAAGGATATGCTATTAAAAGAAATACATCACCGAGTAAAAAACAATCTTCAATTAATATCAGGCCTGTTAGGTTTGCAAAGTAGAGATGTCTCTGATCCTAAAGCGGTTGAAGCTTTACATAGTGGGCAAAATAGAGTACGATCTATGGCATTGATCCACCAAGATCTCTATAATAATGAAGAGCTGTTGGCGGTGAATGTCAAAGAATATATAGGCAAATTAGCGAATGGCTTATTTGAAGCTCATGAAAATGAATTAAGTAATGTAGCGCTTGAGTTAGATGTAGAATCAGTAGAGCTAGATGTGGATATTCTTGTGCCGCTTGGCTTAGTGGTAAATGAACTACTCACGAATACCATTAAATACGCGTTTCCGCAGCAGCAATCTGGAAAAGTAAAGGTACATGTCCAATCCAAAGGCGATACATTGTTCGTTCAAGTCTCAGACAATGGCATTGGAATTCCAGAAGCTAAAAACCGTTCTCGTTCATTTGGAATGACATTAATTCATTCCCTTACCCAACAATTAAATGGTGACTTTAGCCTAAAAAATGAAGAAGGCACCACAGCCCAATTAGTCATTCCTTCGTATAAATCAGCCGTGTAAATATGAAAAGTATATGTACATATCTGCTTTTTACATTTACACTCTTAGCTAGCTCTGTCTCTGCTCAGCAATTGAATAGTGAGGAAATAGATAAGTGGGTGCATGAAGACCCTACAGCGGCTAAAGCGAAATTGCTAGAGCTGTATACTCAAGATTCAGATATTGAAATAGAGGATAAAAAAATACTCACATGGTACCTTGCCTTTCTAAATAAAATGGAGCGATCGTTCGATTCGTGTTATAGCTATTTTGAATTATACAATACCTTACCACTAAATGAAGAAGAATCAGGCAATTACAAAATCGAATCCTGTTGGTGTAAAGCTAATGTATTACCCGATAAAGCGGACTCTTTATATAAGGATGTCATTGACTTTTCACGGCGCACAAAAAATGGTTTGGGTTTGGTAACCTCCTTGAATGATTATGCCATCATTAAGCAACGAAAGGGCCAACTATACGAAGCAACCCAATTACGGATCGAGGCATTTGAGAATGCGGAGCATCCGTTCCAAAAATCGGCTATTTGCACCAATGTAGCCAGCCTATTTATAACATTGGAAAATTATGAATTAGCAGAGCAATATTTAGAAGAAGGCTTAGGTATTTCTGAAAAAGAAAACTACAGTTCGTCATATGCTAAATTGGCCTATTTGAAAGGTATACTTTTATTGAAAAAGGGGGAAGAAGTCTTAGGTGAAAAACAAATCCTTGGGTCCTTAGAAGATCTAAAACAAATCTACTTTAATAAAGAAACACATATATGCACGGCATTTGCTAGTTTAATTGACTTGTATGTAGAGCAAGGAAGATTAGCGGAGGCAAAAACTTTTGTGATCGAAGGGGAGTCATCGTGGAAGACACTTGAAAAATCAGAATCTGCCTTTGTTCAATTTGCATTATCTAAAGCACATTTTCATATAATGATGAATGAGCTAGCCAAAGCAAAAAGTACACTGGCCATATTTCAAGATGTATATAAGGAAGTTCCAGAAGAGTTAGTCGCGCAATATTTTGAAATCAGTGCGACTTTAGAAAAAGCGGAGAATCAATTTGCAGCTGCTTTACGCTCCCGTAAAAATGCTAAAGCATCTTTTGACAATGTATATAAACGATTGGAGGTGGATCGGATAAAGGACATTGAAGCGAACTACAATAGAAAAGAACAGGAAATCGAGATAAATAGCCTAAACAAAACCAATACACTTCAACAAAATAGAATTATAGTTCAACGGCGAGCCATTGCTGTCTTATTAGCATTTTTAGCATTGATAAGTTTCTTGTCATATACCTTATACAAGATGTCAAAACGGGTAAGGGCACAAAGTTTGAAATTGACTAAGACCACAAACGAAAAAGATCTCTTATTACGAGAAATACATCATCGTGTCAAAAACAATTTGCAGCTCGTATCGAGTTTGTTAGGTCTTCAATCAAGATATGTTACAGATGAACAAGCGTTAGATGCCTTACGAGTAGGAAAGGATAGAGTTCGTTCTATGGCCTTAATACATCAAGACTTGTATAATAAGGAGGATATTAAGTCAGTAAATGCAAAGGAATATTTTGAAAAATTAACCCAGGGACTTTTACGGTCTTACGAAGATGACCTACATAGTGTACATTGTACTATCAATGCCGAAAAAATATTGGTAGATGTAGATACTTTGATTCCATTGGGCCTGATCACCAATGAGATCCTGACTCGCATTTTTAGAAATAAAGGAGCTATGAATCAAGAAATAGAAATGGATCTAAATCTACTTTCTGATGATCAAGGTATAGCGGTTATGATCGAATCTAAAGATCAAACATTTGATCCTTTGGCGAATGATGATGCAGCTTTTGGGACTGAACTGTTACATACCTTAAATCAGCAGATACAAGCAAAGATGAATGTTTCAAATGCAAACAATAACACCCAGGTAATTATACGTGTCCCTTACTTAAAAATGTCAGCCTAATGAAGCGAGTGATTATAGTTGAAGATGAAGCTATTATTGCAACAGAAATAGAATACTATTGCATAGATCTCGGATACAAGGTCGTTGGGAAGTTTATGAATGGAGATGCTGCTTTAGATGGCTTTGCCACCTTAGATCCGGATATTGCCTTACTCGACATCAATATTAAAGGGAGTAAAGATGGTATTGACCTGGCAAGAGTTATACGTGAGAAGTATAATTTCCCATTTGTGTTTCTTACCTCATATGCAGATGTGGCTACCTTAGAAAAAGTCAAAGAAGTACTCCCATATGGTTATATCGTCAAACCGTTTACGGAAAACGATATTCGATCTAATATTGAAATTGCCTTATTCAAATTTGGCCAAGAGAGTATGGGTGGTTTTCCTTCCCAAGCAAGCATTTTCAATAAACTAAACATCCAGTTGACCGATCGAGAGTATCAGTTATTTCAAGGGCTGTATGAGGGTCTTAGTAATAAGGCCATGGCAGATACTTATTTTATTAGTATCAATACAGTAAAAACATACTTGAAATCGCTATTTACAAAGTTAGATGTATCGTCCAGAGGTGAGGCGATGAAAAAAGCCATTGACCTTATGAAAGGCTAAATTCACCCCTTTGGGTGGTTATGGGAGGGAGGGCATAAAGTAGATTGCAATCATAAATAAAAACAGTGAAAGCGATCTTCCTATCTTGCCTTTGCTTTTGCATTATTGGTATTGACACGTACATATATGCACAAGATGTCAGCCAATTAGCTAAAACAAATCCGCTACAAATCAGTGGTAGCCTTAGACTATCGTCTAATTTTTATCAGGCTACTGGCGACAGAGATTTATTGGCACCCTTTAATTATAGTATTGGAGCCAATGTCAATCTTACTGCCTATAACGTCTCATTTCCAGTAAGTTTCTATTATACAGACGGCAATTCACAATTTTCTAGAGCTTTTAATATTGCGGGTGCTAGCCCATATTATAAGTGGATTAAGCTGCATTTAGGAGATAGAAGCATGCGATTTTCGCCGTATGTCATGTCAAGGCGTAACTTCTTTGGCGTCGGTCTTGAACTGACTCCGGGTGATTTTAATATTTCCTATCTGCGAGGCAAACTTCGCAACTTGTATGCAAGGCAAGACACCTTGAGTAGCGCCACTATCGTCTTGCCTGAATTTGATCGACGGATCAATGGGGCAAAGTTAGCTTATCAAGCCGGCGTCTTCGGTATAGATATCAATGCCATTAAGGTTAAGGATGATTTGTCTAGTTTACCGGATAACTATAAGGAGCTGACCTCAGTAATTCCACAAGAAAACATCGTTGGCTCGATTGGGATTAGAGCTACATTATTTAAACGATTGGTCATCCAGGCCAATGGTGCTAGCAGTATACTTACGCAAGATCTAAGCTCTCAAACTATCCCTGATATGACAGGTATTTTACGAGCCTTTTCAGGTGTTATAGAGCCGAATATTTCTACTCGTATAAGTTTCGCTAAAGATGCTTCCATAAACTACCGTTTTAAGCGATTTGGTATTGGGGCTTCTTGGAAGCAAATTGATCCATTTTACCGATCACTGGCTGCAGCCTATTTCCAAAATGACATAACGAATATTACGGGCAATGTAAATTTCGCCTTACTGAAAAATCGCTGGACATTCAAAACGAGGCTTGGATTTCAAGAAGACAATGTGAAAAATGATCGAGCCTATACTAACCGGAGATTGATCGGCTCTGTAGTCACTAGCATTATTCCCAACAAAAAGCTGTTTGCCACCATCCAATACTCAAATTTTCAAAGAGAAAATATGAGTGGCATTGTAGAGTTAAATGATACACTCAGATATGTGAGTTACTCTGGGAACCTGTTGGCTAATGTCCGGTATCGTTTAGAAAAAGAAAATGTAGACTACACATTCCAGATCGGAGGATTCTCTCAAACGATTAGAGATGAGTCGCCATTATTCACAATCGATCAAGATATAACTAATTATAGTGCAAATGCTCAGATCCGTGTAGGACTTAAAAGATCAAAATTGACTATTGCGCCAGGTATTAATTACGGGATTTTTGAATTTCCAGATTTTATTCAAACTAGATATGGCGGTCAAATTAATGTAAATAAACCGCTATTAAATGGCGTGTTAACAAGCTCTTTTACTTCTCGATTTGATTTTAATGACGTCGATGAATTTAGGGATGGATATACTTGGAAAAATCGAGCCTCATTAAATATTACTTTGAAAGAGAGGCATAGGATTCGAGTAAGTGCTAGCTTCCTGGAACGGGATGTGGTCACTCAAAGTTCCTTTCAAGAATATCGATTATTAGCTAATTATGTTTTCAGAATCATATAACCAAAGCCATGAAAAAATATACGTTCATATTGATCATATTTCTTTCATTGGCTAAACTGGCCAATGCCTATCCAATCGTAGTTTCTGTAAGCTTACCGCCACCGTATCCGACTGATTTTGATTACTATATTAGTAATCTGGAGGATATGTATTTGACAATACATAATGCCTCGGAGGTGCCGCAAGTTTTTTACTTGACTTTCGAGTTGAGAAATACAACGGGGTTTTCTGCGTCCACTGTAGGTAGAACACCGCCTGCAGAAGGTATTAACCTAGGTCCGGGAGATATGGTGACCTATAGTGGTGAAGAAATTCAAGATCTAGATTTTGGTATTAGTAGCGTGGCTGATGCCTTGGATTTGGTAACGGGTGCTCCGGATAACTTTGTTTTTGATAGAGCCCTTCCTGAAGGAATGTACCAATTATGCATTCAAGCATGGGACATCTTTGAAAATCAACAAATTACAGCCGGGTGTAGCTTTGACTTTTTTATTGGATATGATGAACTAGGCATCCAATTGTATCAACCCTTTGATGGTGATGACATACCGTCGAATCCAGAATCCACTTTCTTAGTTCAATGGGATCCACCTATTAGTTCAGACCCTAATCTGAATGGACTAGATAATACTTACGAAATTCGAATTCTAGATGTAGGGGAGATGCCAACCGATGATTATGAATTATTGCTGTCGGACGTCGGTATGTTACATCACCGAGTGACGGATATCGATTATGTAGAGTATCAATATAACGCATTAAATATCGACCTGCCTTTAGAGGAAGGTCATACCTATGCGATTGCTGTCAAGGTAGAAAATGGGATTGATGATTCACCCTATGATAATAACAGTTGGTCCAATGTCAATGTGTTTAACTACCTCAATCCAGCAGATATAGCGAATGATGAAGAGGAAGACGATGAAGGCCTCACGCAAGATCAAATCGATTGTTATTTAAATTGCAACGTGGATGTTCCTTCCAATTCGAATCCATTTACTGGTGAGTCAATAGATAGCTTCCAAATAGGACACTTTACCATATTTGATGTAGAGCTGACCTCTGGTACGGCCGGAACTGCCTTTTCAGGCACAGGTAAAGTAGATTTCCCGCTGATGAATGGAGTAAACTTGAAGGTAGACCTACAGAATGTACAAGTGAATAGTGATGGTGAAGCATTTGCAGGTATAGTGGTCGGGCAGAAAGAAGAAGAAAGTGATAATGTTGCCCCTTCTGTATACAACGATATTCTTCGTACAAGTAAAATGGCACTGGGTTTCTTAGGTTTGGAAATGGGATGCAATTTACCATTGGGTATTGATTATCCTATAGCAGGGAATCAAGTGCTTATGGCAGTACAAGACCTGGAAATGACGCCAGAAGGTGCAAATATAAATTTCGCAACCGCCTTTCAGTTTAATGCCATGAATGAAGAAGTGTGGTTGAGTTTTGCGGCTTCCGATATCTGTGTACATCCAGGTGGCCTAGGCAGTGAAGCTATTATGCATTTAGAATACGACCTAAATACAGCGCCAGAAAATGAAGATCAGTTGGCTTTAGTATTTACCGGTTCGCAGGCCACAGATGAGCAGGATGTAATGGATGAATCATGTTATGTGTCGATAGATTGCAATGGTCTTAAACAAATAAAATTAGAAGCTGATGTCTTGATCCCTCAAGGTGCGTTTGTACCAGATTCAGAGGATGGTACACCGGGTGAAGGGCGTGTCAAAGGTAATTTTTCAGTATCCATGGATAGAACCGTTGACGAAGATAATAATGTATATGCCGAAATGGGAGATGACATACTTTCAAGTGAAGCAGGCATTCATTTTATTGCTTCTGTTTCTTTAGATAGTTTCCAACTTAAAAATTTAAAAGGTTGGGGTTTCAAGGTGATTGATGCCTACTTTGATGCATCCGAGGTCAGTAATATTCCCAATATGGTGGTGCCTGGCAATGCGGACTATATCGAAGGGTATTCAGCAAATTCTTGGACTGGTTTTTACCTGAAGGATATGACATTGAGCCTCCCGCAAGAACTCTCTATAGCTAATTCTAGGTCTTCCATATCTGTAAATCATGCGTTTATCGAGCCCGCTTTTACAGCTAACATCAATCTGAAGAATAATATCCTAGATATAGATGAAGGCAAGTTAGATAAATGCAGGATATCCATGGACTCTATTTTCCTAGATATAGTCCAAGGTAGTTTCCAAAGTGCTGGTTTTGCAGGAGAGATAAACATCCCCATTGCTAAAGAATCAAATACACTCACCTATATCGCCAGTCTACAGGAAAACATGCTTGAAACAGAAACGGATTTAAGTGTTGATGAAGATTACGACGTTTACGAAACCCCGCTTGAATTAGTCTTGAGCGTCAACTTGGAAGAGGATATGGAGATCCCGTTTATGATGGCGACCGCAACCATAAGAGAGGATTCATATATTAAAGGAGCCATTGTCCCTGGTGCTATGGAGGAGACCTACGCGGAGATTCATATGGCAGGTGATTTGTCTATTGTCACTGAGGACGAAGGTAAAGCGTCAACTGATGAAGAATCGATGGAATCCTTTGAAGAAGAGGGTGGACTACCTATTAATATTGAATTGTTAGAATTTGAATTTACCTACCATACTAAAGATAAATTTAGCGACACACACTTTGCCTTATTGGGCATAGATCTTACTGCAGATGAAGAAGTAACAGAATCATCGGGTATAGCGGAACAAGGTTCCTATGGCCTAGAATTTAATAAAGAGCGACTGGTGGGTTTGCCTATATCAATAGAAGAAGTGGGTATTCGGAATATTGCATCAGGATTGCATGATTTCTCATTTGATATTAAGCCCAATGTCATTCTAGGTGATGGTTTATTAGGGGCGTCTACCAACCTCAATTTTTTCTCTCAGCTAACTGGAACCACAGTCGAAAATCTAAACTTCTCAGGTTTTGGTATCAATGAAATAAGCTTTGCAGCCGGGACCGACTTAATGGGTCTTGAGGTCCAAGGAGATATGGCCTTTTACAACAGTCAAGAAGCAGGTGATGTAGGCGAAAAAGGTCTGAAGGGTGCCTTGCAAGTCATGTTGCCGATAGGCGTAGGCTTTATCATGGCGGCTGAGTTCGGTTCCATTATGGATACAAACAGTAATGAAATACCCTTTAATACAGAGGATAATTATCCGTACTGGTATGTGGATGGTATGGTTTACTTTGGTGAAAATGCAGGGGTTCCAATCTCACCGGGCGTAGGTATTTATGGCCTAGGTGGTGGGGTTAGTTATAACATGACTCGTGACCCTTATTATACAGGTGGTGATAACGCTGTAGTCGATGAAGCGGTGAAAGGCATTAATAATATGTCTACCTCTGAGAGTATGACGGAACCGGTTCGAAGCGGCAGTCAGCCCTCACCAAGACATGGTGTTATGGGGCTTAAGTTTGCCGGTGTATTTGCCACCCATCCAATCCCATGGAGTTTAAATGCAGATATTTCTATTGAAGGCGAAATGACTGTTGGATCGGGCATAAACTTATTGGCATTACGAGGTAGCGCTTATGTTATGTCTCGTTTAAGTAATCGAGGAGACGCGCCATTATTTGCGAATATGGAAGTCATTTACTCTCGGCCAAATATTGAAAGCAGTCCTGGGGATGTTTCCATATCAGGCGGTATGGATGTATATGTAGATCTGGGCTTAGTCAAAGGTAGTGGGCCAAATGACCTTATGGTAGGGGCTGATTTCCTAGCTCAAAACTTTGGTGGCGCTAATGGAAACGGTATGTACTATTTGAAAGTAGGAACACCTGAGGTACCCGGAGGTCTGTCCTTCTCATTCTCAAATGCTAAGAATAGTGATGGACCCAAAGGAATCTCTGCAGATGGCTATATAATGTTGGGTCATGGATTACCTACTACTTTACCAGTCCCAAGCGAGATAGAAAGTCTTTTTGGTAATAGTAATGGTGATGATGATAATAGTTTGACAAGTGAAACCTTTGACTCTGCAGTAGATCGTGATGAAACAGCTATTCAACAAGCTGAAGATGGAACAGGACTCGCATTTGGAGCAAAGGTGACCGTTGATATAGATGTAGATGCCCTCGGTATTTATGCTGCGCTAAAAGTGTACTTAGGTTTGGATGTGAATGTCACTCATAGTGAGTCACGAACCTGTTTTGCGTCTAACGATAATTCATATGCACCAGGTATCAATGGCTGGTACGGAGCTGGCCAAGTCTATGCTGGATTAGAAGGATCACTTGGTTTTCGTGTCAAGGCCTTTGGTAAAGATCATGATATTCGATTATTCTACCTAGCAGCAGCCGTTATGCTACGAGGCGGATTGCCAAATCCAGAGTGGGCTGAAGGGCGAATGGGGCTTTCGATAAAAGTGTTAGGTGGTTTGATATCCTGCTCAAAATCCATTCAAGTAAGAGTCGGTGATCAATGTATTCCTTCCTTTGACGATCCATTTGGGGGTGTGCCACTGATTGCTGGCACATATCCTACCGATGGAGATACAGGGATAAGCCCTTTTAGTGCTAATAGTATAGACTTCACATTCCCTATTGGTGAAGTTGTAGAGATACCATCGGTAGACGAAAATGGGAATACCTACACCAGTTATATAAAACCTGTCTTGAAGCATATTAAACTAAAAAGAGGGGCCAATCTAAATGTAGATGTACCCTTAGAGCCACATGCCTGGTATGATGATAATAAGCGATTGATAGTACGGGCTGACGAAACTACGAAAGCGAACTTTAACCATAAATTGGATCTTCGTATGATCGCCTATGAATATAGCGTGCCGGGTATGACATCGGAGTCTTCGACGTATAGAGTGAAAAACGAAGATGGAACAAAATGGAAACTAGATACTTTGATTTATTACACGACAGGACCTTTAGAAGACTTATATAATGGGGTTAGCCACACTATTCCTTTTAATGGGCAACAGTATTATTTACAAAGTGAAAATGAATCTAACAGTGCTAAAATCTATTTGCTTTCTGATTTGCCACGAGAAGATCTATTCTATACAGAGGATGAGTCATATACGTATACTTACAAGTTGAGACTAAGCTCTTTGGCTGATCCAGAAGAAGTTCATGAAAGGCCTATTTTGTTTTTTAATGACCCCGAGACTATCGATCAATTAAGCTTCTCAAACTTGCCTACACTATCGAATAATACCATTTATTCGATGCAGGTCATTCGGAAAAGTGAACCTAAAGATGGGGTTTTCTTGGGATCATATGCCATTCAAACAAATTTCAACTTAGCTACCTTTAATTCAGCTTCTATAGATGCTAAAGTGGAATCTGAGACAGATATAAATTTATCAAATACACCACCGGATCCTGGTCAATTGCTGGCATTCAATGAAACGGACCTGTACACCTTCTACTTTAAAACGAGTAAGTACGACTATTGGAATAGTAAACTAGAAGATATCGACGTCACTACAGCTACCTACATAAATCCGTCATATAGTTATCAAATTCTCACCATTAATGAAGGCTATGACGAATATGAACTACACGGTGCATTCCATAACGAAGGGATGGATAATGTAGGGATCAATGAAGGTGATTTTAGAGCGCATAAAGCACTTCTTAGAATTCAAGATCCTGTTGCGGCTAAGCATTCTGGACCATCAGTCAGTAATGATCTATCATATAAGATCCGAGAATACATCGTACATTTTTGTGAAGAAAATCAAAGGCGAATCGACGAAGAAGGGACCTTTACGTTCAAGAAATATTTTGGACAAGGAGGAAATGAATATAGTTATGATGTAACTAGGAATTTAGATGCTTGGCCCGAAACAAACTTTGACTACAGCTCAGATGATGGTCCTTTTAACAACTTGAGATATAATATAAGTCATACGGCAGAACCACTTAGCCAAGATCAAATCGATAATGCTTGGGGTGCCACGGTAAATGGAGAATCTAGTAGCTCCGCTTTCCGGACAATTAGGAATTTAGACTATGATACGGAGACCTTGTTACTCGAAGATGTTGAGACTATATATGAGTGGGGTCTTGCCCTAATGGATCATTTTGAGTATTACAGGTATTATGGTTATGCTACGGAGTGGGATGATTTTGAAACTAAGTGGCTTGACGATATGAACGATCAGAATTATGAAATTGAAGATAATCCAGGCACCTATTTGATTGAGTTCCTTTTACGTCCGATTGATTCTGATGATCCACTCACTTTTAGAAAAAATGCACAATTCCAAGTGCCATAAATAGCAACTATGAAAGCGTATATCATATTAATAATGGGTCTTTTTACCATTCAGGCCATTGGACAACAAGATAGCATTATGAATATAGGCCCAGCACCTATAAAACTGATAGGTGAGTACCAAGACGGTAAGGTCTTATTACGGTGGGGCCCAAGTTCGGAAGGGCACTGGTTGAATGGCCAAAATGCAGGATACCAGATTCGGAGGGCTACTGTATCAAATAAAGGAGCGGATCGCCAAGAAAAGGAAGTATTAGTGGCTGTATTAAAGCCATGGTCATTTGAAGAGTTTAAATCAACCGTCAAAGAAAACCCAGACGACTCTGAGATGATGATCATGGGCGAAAGTATTTATGGCGAGTGGCAAACCTTAGGAAAGAAAAGTAACTCAATGCGAGATTGGGGATTGCGTTCGGAGGAATTAAAGAGTAAATATTTGATGGCTATGCTTAGTGCTGACTTGGATTTTGAAGCAGCAAAGGCGGGCGCATTAGCCTTTGAGGATACAAATGTAAAGGAAGGTGAAGCTTACGCTTATTACGTCACAATGGTAGGTTATGATCAATTCTTATCGGCTGTAGAATTTGTAAATACAAATAAGAAAACATCACGACCGGTTGTTAGGATCGATGCAAATTACGAAGGTGAGAAACAAGTGGACATGGCTTGGTCAAGACGCTTGTATGAAAAGCATTATACGGCCTATCATGTAGAAACATCAACGGATGGAAAGAGCTATGAGCGGATCACTGAAATTCCTTTTATTCACACCCTGACAGATGCTAAAAACATTGATACAACTAATATCATATTTACACATAGGCTAAACGAAAACTACGCACCATTATACTATAGAGTGCGAGGGATAGATGCTTTTGGTACCCTATCTGATCCTTCAGAAGCTATACGTTTAATGGGTCGGGATAGAACCCCACCGGCACCACCAGCCATCGATACGGTGATGTCAGATCCAGCTATGAATGCGATTGGTATCGATTGGACCTATACAGATAAAGCACCAGACTTGGCATTGACGAAAATTAAGGTTTCTGGCTATGCGGATGGAGTATTTACAGATATAGTTGAATTGCCGGTTTTCCAAGATCATTTCGATGACCCCATCAATGGAACACATGCTCGACGATTCTATAAAGTGTGTGCTGTAGATACGGCTGGAAATGAAGCCTGTGCAGGACCTAGAATAGGTATCATAGATGATAAAGTGCCACCTGTAGCCCCTACAGGTTTGACAGCTACCATCGACTCTCAGGGTGTGGTTATCATTGATTGGGATGATAATCCTGAATCAGATGTAAAAGGATATTATGTGCAATTATCCAATGGGAAAAAACGAGTATTTGCACCTTTAGTCAATAGCCCTCAAACAGAATCTATGTTTATAGATACTCTAGCTTTGAATACATTGACTGAGGACGTGTACTATCGAGTAAGGGCTGTTGATTACAGTTATAACTATGGACCTTATTCAGAAATTATTCGTTTGGAAAAGCCGGATACGATAGCACCTACCGCTTCAGTCATCCAGAAGTATACGGCTAAGAAAGATTATATAAAACTTGATTACGTATTGAGTGCTTCCAGAGATGCCGAACGCTTTGTATTACAACGTAAACAAAGAGATGGTAAATGGGAAGAAATCAAAGAACTAGCAAAAGGCAGTCGATCCTTTTCGGATACAAATATTGATTCTGATACTTGGTATTTCTACCGAATTAAAACGTGGGATGATGCAGGTAATCAAAGTCATGATTTAGTAGAAATGCGCGTAAAATCGCCCAATTTCAAGTTGAGTCAGGCACCCGATCTTGACATTGAGGTTGCGGGCGAAGACATCATTTTAACATGGTCAGAAATTAAAGAGAAAGGTGCTGATATAAAGATTTATAAAGGCAAAAACCCAGACCAGTTACTCAGCTACAAAAAGCTCGAAGATGTCAATTCGTTTACGGATACATTCAAGGAGAACGTGCACTATCGAATTAAAGTCTATTATTCAGACGGCACGTATTCACCATTTTCAAATATAGTTACAAGCACTAAGTAGGATGAAAAATACACACTATATATTAGGATTAATTATAATATGTTTGTTTGCTTTTTCTTGTGAGAAAGAGAGGGTAGAAGAGGGGTATTTGGGTTCGAGTTCTGTTCAGGAAGTGGAAGGTCTAATTAAAGAAACTACATTCCCAATATTAGCAGAAGATGAGTTTTTTCTTGAACAGGATGATTCATTGACTTGGATAATAAATAAACACTCTAATTTATATGACAGTTTAAAAGTAGGTAGTGTATTTGGCGGTGGAATGACTGATAAATTCCCAATTCCATATTTAAAATATATAGAATCAATAGAGGATTTGGGTGACCATCGTATCCTCAAAGTGAGACAAGCAGGATTAATGGAAGCATTTACAGACCTTTCTATCAATATGAGAGTTTCTCAAAATGATATAGAATCTAGGGGTTTGGTTAAAAAAATAGTAGTTGGACCCTTTGCAATGAATCTTAGTGGTGGTGGCCAAGTTGATGTAACACCTGATTTTTCATACGCATACGATACCATAATATTTACCTATGAGGCTACTAAATCAAGCGTAGAATCATTCTCATTTGGAGTAAAAGGCCTCAAGTACGATCAATCTATAGAAACAAGTGTCTCAGGTACTTTGGAAGGAAGTACATCAATAACACTTGATCCAAATTTAAAACTTCCTGTTACAATACCGGCCGGACCTATTCCATTTCCAATTATCATTTCAAATAGAATAGTAATAAAACCAACCGCGAGTTTGGATGGAAATGGTGGATACGTTGACATTTTTAGTAGGAAAACAGATCCTTTTGACTTTGTTATTACAGTAGATAGGTCTGGTGTGACATATGAAACTAATATAAACGAATTAGATCTTACAGATGACTTTTCTTACCAAATACCAGAAGCGTTTGGTTCTTTAGAAGCCACTATTGGAATAGCCCTAGAATATCAAATGTCTTTGTATGAAGCCTACTCTATTGGCAATTTATTTTTAAATGTAAACCCATTTCAACTAGGTTTAGATTTATCGGTCAGTCCAAGTGAACCTGTTATTAATGTTAATGGAGATTATTTATTTACGGTAAATGCAGGCTTACGAGGAGCATCAGGATTTGCTAATCTTTTCCTTGGAGATTCCGATTACGAAATTTTCAACTTAATAGAATTTAATCAGCAATTATTTGAATTAAGAGAAAATTTGGTAGCTATAGAAGTTCCCATGTCTTGTCAATTAGATATCGGTGAGTCTACATTAAATCCTAGATGTAACACGCAGGAAGGTAAAATTGAATTAGATATTCGTTGGAATGCAAACGAAGATGTTGAAGGACAATTTGTATTGAAAGTTGGGGATTTGATAGCTGATTTCTATGACTTCAATAAGGACTATACAGTAAATGTCAATTCCGATTGGTTTGGGCCTAACAGAGAAATAGTTTTTGAACATGAGGATTATACGGGATGTCAACACCGCTATTCCATTGCCAATCCTTGCTTTACTTTTGAAAATTGTCCTAATGGCAACTGTTGGAAGAAAATGAAGGATGGAAAAACGTGGATGACAGTAAATATAAAGGATACAGGAGCGGGAACCTGTTTATTTAATAACAGTTCGAATTGCGAAACACTTGGTGAATACTTTACCCGTGAACAACTATTAAATGGTGAGTCAGAAGGAGGAACCATAAAAGGACTATGTCCCAATGGATGGCACGTACCTACGTATAGCGAATGGCGGAATTTAATATTAGCTTACGTCAGTGATGATGCTACCCATAATAATGGCGTTGGACCTTTAATTCACCCAGATATTCCTGGCTACACAGAATATGACCCTTTGAAAGCATCTGGCTTTAATATGATTCCAACAGGCGCATATCATCCATGGCAAGAAGGGGATATCGCTTTTGAGGGAAGTTATTTGGATGATGATGAGCCCTTCTTTATGTTTTGGGTGTCCGATTTTGAAGAATCATTTGCCACTCCATTTGTAATGTCTATAGATAAGGGAAATACAGAAATTGTCAAAGTTCGAGTTACGGATAATCTAGCCCTTCCTTGCCGCTGTGTACAAGACTAAATAATACCACATTTTCACCCATAAGGGTGGAAAAATGCTTCCTGTCAAAAGGCACTTTTGTGGAGTAATGTAAATGAAACAATTATTCCTACAAATCTCTTGACATGAAGCATTTTCTATTTTCATTCCTTTTCATTTTTTTCAGCTATTCCAGTTTTGCCGAGCATATTTGGATCGGCGGTTCAGGCAACTGGGGCGTAGCCGCTAATTGGGACCAAGGTACAGTACCCGGTGCTGGCGATCTGGTAAAAATCGAATCATCGAACGCCAATGTTACCATCAATTTTGTGCAAAGTTTCACATGTAGAGGGGTACGCGTTTTGGATGGCACCTTAACTATTAATGGAACACTTACTATTGATGCAGCAGACGAACTTACGTGTCTGCGAAATGATGATCTGGTGGATATAGGCGGGACATTGATCCTTATAGATGCAGGAGGTTCAGGTACTGTGCAAGGACATGGAATAGTCAATTATGGCACGATCATCAACGATGGAACCATCACCATTGATCAAGATATCGATAAGACGGGCATAGTCAACGATGCTGCAGGTGATATTACTAATAATGGTTTGATCCAAAATATCGATTTCCTTCCGCAACGGATGATCAATAATCAGGGCAGCTTTACTAATGATGGCACCATTACTCAATTGAATGGCGGTTCATCTGGCGAATTCTTATTTAGCCCAGGCACATTTACAAATAATGGCTGCGCTATTATGGTTTCAGGCGCCGGTGTATATAACGCATCAGGAATGACCAACGATGGTCTTCTATTTGAGGGCGCTGATAATGCTTCCAGTATCCATACTAACAACGGTGTCGTGATTAATCTCTTTGGTTCCACTTTTAGTATTACAGTGGATAATGGATACCTTGGCATTGATGACAATTTTGCCGTTTGGACAGGCTGTGTAGACACCGATGCAGAAGATGAAGGAAATTGGGCAAAACAAGGCGATCTCCCAGATGGCGATGATGAGGTTATTATTCCCTCGACCCCGATGAATGCCGGTGTTTTTCCAATCAAACAAGAAAATACCTGGAGCATTACCTCAGGGGGCTCACTCTACATTGAAGCCGGTGCTTCTTTCACTTTTCAAAATACAGGTAGTGAGGCATTATATAACATCGGAGGTACTGTGAATAACTATGGAAATATTATCATTTCGAATGCGGGAACACATGGCATCCGAAATGGGTCTAGTGCTAGCTTTTTCTTACGTAATGGGTCCACTACAGATATTGGGAATACTAATAATGCAGGTATATATAATGATGGCACGTTTGAATTTAGGGGATCCATGGATATTTCAGGTGATATTACCGGTCACGGCGTCCTAAATTGGGGGACATTGACCGTATACAATACAACGGCTTTGTACATAAATGATACAGGACTCGCTGGGATTCGAAACCGAGGTACATTGGAAATGATAAATAGCCCCACTATTGATATTGAAAATATAGGTACCTATGGCATAGAAAATAACGCAGCTAGCTTTACCGCGCGTGGCGGAATAACTATAGAACACGGTAATGATGTAGGTCTCTATAATTTCAATGGAGCAGACTTTTTTAACTATGGAACCTTATCCATGTCTGGAGGTGGCACCTCCTTTGATTGCCAATCCGAATCTACCTTTGAGAATCTAAATTGTGGGCGTGTGGAGATTGATGGCGCAGTAAATTTGAGTGCCGCTATCTTCGAGAATTACCACATATTTATAACTAATTATAATGGATCCAATTCCATTTCTGGAGGTATTACATCAAATGAAGGATTGATAGAAGATCGAAATGAAAGCTTCAATATCAATGATTTTAATGTAAATACCCAGGCCATACTTCAGCCTATCGAAACATGGCCCGGCGGGAATTATATACCATTTTATAATGGAAGTGGTTCCTATGTATACGGGGTCCAAAACGACAAATTGTATGCCCCTGGCACGAATAATGATATTGCAGATTTGGTCCCAGCCAATAATGAATTCTTAGATATTTCTGGCTATAGTGACGGTACCTATCCGTATGAAGGCACATTTACGAAGGCCGGTTGCTCCACAGAAGATTTAATTATTGATGTTACACTTGATCAAAATCTAAATCCAGATCTAGATGGTGATGGAGTACCCAATGAAGATGATAATTGCCCTAATGATTCAAACCCAGGTCAAGCTGATAATGATAATGATGGGATGGGTGATGTTTGTGATTTGGATGACGATAATGATGGCACCTTAGATGTAGATGATTGTGCGCCATTTGATGATAGTCTATATGAAGGAGCTTCCTGCGATGATGGCGATGC
>JAHDDO010000028.1:0-12111 GCA_020629315.1 Saprospiraceae bacterium
TTTTTTATCGTTTAAATATGTCCAAAAGACTGTTTTTGCGACTTTGTGAAACATCCAGATGTGTACCATCGTGTAAGACTAATACACCCCCTTTCCCTTTTTGGTACTTTTTTATCTTGTCCAAATTTACGATCGTGGAGCGATGAATGCGAAGAAAGCCATGATCGGAAAGGTTGTCTTCATAGAATTTGAGCTTTTTACAGGCCACTATTTTCTTGCCGGACGCCAAGTAGAATTCAGAATAATTGTCATCCGCTTTGATATACAAAATTTCATTAGTCTCTATAATTTCGAAGCCATCTATCAGCGGAATAATTACTTTTTGCATTTGCTTATTCCGCAAGTTCTCAAGCAGGATATGCGTTAGTTGCGATTTCTCTTCGGTTTGGATACGAGTGGTGATATCAGTAACCGCGGCCACTAAAGCATCTATATCTATGGGCTTTAGTAAGTATTTGGCTGAAGCAATATTAAAAGCTTGAACAGCATATTGAGCGTAAGCCGTAATAAAGATGATATGAAAAGGCACCTTAACAAACTTGTCCAATAAATCAAAGGCAGTGCCGTGCGGCATTTCTATATCTAGGAAAACGAGTTGGGGCTTTTTCTGAGTGATGAGTTGTTTCGCTTCAATGATATTCTCGGCGATTCCTACAATTCGTAGTGACGGACAATACTTCTCAATAAAAGATTTCATAATCGTCCTTGCGGATGATTCGTCATCAACGATTATACACGATATGGTTTTGGATGCATGACTCATTTTGAGATTAGAATGCTGACTAAAGTGCCAGGGTCTTCTTTGCTTGGATGCGCATCGGTGATGCTAATATCATAGGTGCCCCCATATAAGGACTCCACAATAGCCATTCTGTTTTGCGTATTTTTCAAACCGGTTGATTTATGGTTTTTTTGATGCTTTGTTTTAGTAGCCAATGATCGCTGACGTCCGATACCATCATCTTGTATCCGTATCTCCAATCCCTTTTCTTTTTTGTGGATACCTACATGCAAGGTTCCTTTTTTGTCCTTATACCGCAATCCATGCCATATAGCATTTTCTATATAAGGTTGCAATAATAATGGGGGGACTTGGATATCTGCTTGGCTAATGGATGGTCCAATGTCAATCTTGTAATCAAATTTATCCTTGAATCGATCATGCTCCAGGGCTAGATACATTTCTGCAATCTGAATTTCCTCTTGGATAGGAATCGTCTCCTTTTTATTCACGTCCAATACCTTGCGCATGAGGGTACTAAAAGTGCTTAGATAACGATTGGCTTTTCGTTCATCTTGCGAAGCGATATATTCATTTACAGAATTCAGTGCATTGAATATAAAATGAGGATTCATTTGTGCGCGCAAGGACTGCAGTTCTAGTTTTTTATTGATCAATCTTGATTGTGATAACGAACGCCATATAAAATAGGCAAAGCCTAAGCTCAATACCAATAAAGCCCCTAACAGCCAAGAGAGCGCTCTTTGAAATTGCATGGCGCTGCGTTCGGCTATGCTAACTTTCTCTCTTGATTCATAGGTCAGTTCAGATACTTCCAAATCCTTTTGACTATCGATGAGCCGAAGTTTTCGGTCGAGCTCCTCCTCGCGTTTCGTAATAATATCTTTTTGAATGTCTTCATAGGCGGCATATTCCTTCAAGGCTTTTTCATATTCACCTTTAGCGGCATAGCTATCAGACGATTTTTTTAATAGCGCTGCTTTTGTACGTTCATCGGTGATATCTCCGACATCTTTTTTTGCTTTTTCTATGGTGAGGATAGCTTTGTCGACCTCCCCTTTTTCGAGATACACGTCGGCAAGCTCAATTCTTTCGGGGACGGCAATTTCTGGAATCCCTTCATTCGATTCTACGGCATTTTCCATGATCTCAATCTTTTCATCGAGATCTTCGGTTTCTTCGATTACTTGTTTACGACTTTCTTGAATAACATCATAATCACTGGCATCACTGCGTCTGTAATTTTCAAGCATTTTTCCCACATTCGTCTGCGCATAGGAAAGGTCATTATAGCGGAGGCCTACACTGGCTAATTTGGCTTGAATCCTAGCTAATGAGCCTGGGTCATTCTCGGCTATTTTGGGCTCTAAATTTATCAAGAGCTCTTTTGCTTTATCAGTGTCGCCGGATAAAATGTAAGCGTCCGCTAAGCCTTCTTCACAACGCATTATTTGTAATGGCTCCGATGCTTCCTCTAAACAAAGTTGGAAAACCTTGGCTGACCGTTGATCCACCGTTTGCAAGTACGCTTTTCCTAGCTTTTCAGCCACAGTTAGCTTATCGATCGCTTGCACTTTATTCTCTAAGCCAAAAGCGATGGTAAATCGGTCTACTGCAAGGCTATATAATTGCTCTTGCATATTTAGATCACCCAACAAGATATTAGCCTCATATAAAGCTTGTAAATCATTGCTTTGTTGTGCTTGTTCTATCTGCGTAGATAATCTGGAAAGCGCTAGGTTCGGATCCTTTTTTATTAGCAGCGCTAATTCTTCATAGCTGGACATCGAGCTAGTAACCTTGCTTTTTGAAGGTGTTTGAGCATGGATCAGGCTAGTAAGGAGTAGCAGCCATGCTAGACTTATATGACGTACATATGCGTACATATAAATAAAGATAGGCCCTTTTTTCCAAGTAAGAATTTGCGTAAAAGTATAAAAAAGAGGGCTTTACGTGACCAAGAGTACCATTGGCCCACCAAAAGAAAGCACTCACGTAGTGTAACTAGAAAATCCTCTTTTTTCCATCGAGCTTTAGCCTTGTAATTAGCATTAATCACCTAAACGAAAAAGTATGAAATATTCGCTCTTTAGTTTTTTATGTCTTTGTTTGACCACGGCCGTCTTTTCTCAGGAAAGTATAGCCGTAGCCCCCACCAAATCACTAGTAAGTTATGCTGATTTTTTAGCATTAACCAAAGAGGTGGAAGCCCACCGCGCAGCACGTAAAGTGGATTTGGATGCCTTCTTAGCGATGTCGAAAGAAGATAATACCATCATCTTGGATACCCGCTCGAAGGAGATGTATGATCTACAACATATTGAAGGTGCCATCCATCTAAGCTTTACTGATTTTACCCATGACAACCTGAGAAATCTCATCCCCGATGTCAACACTCGAATCTTGATTTACTGTAACAATAACTTTGAAGGTAATCAACTCGCGTTTGCGTCCAAAGTCAGCAGACCCATCCCAGTTTCAAGCTTGAAGATGCGTAAAAAACCAATAATGCTGGCCTTGAATGTACCCACATACATCAATCTCTATGGCTATGGATATGATAATATTTATGAGCTAGACGAGCTGGTACACGTTACAGACGATCGAGTAGATTTCGGAGGCTATATAGCCAAGATAAATAGGATTCATGAAACAACTAAAACTATGGAACCATGAGAATACTATGTAAAATACTACCCTTGTTATTTCTGAGCAGTGTTTGTTTTGGCCATGTGCTTCACAAGCCTAGTGGAACAGATGTTCAGATAGCCATATTATTAGATACGAGTGGATCTATGAATGGCCTTATCGAGCAAGCTAAAGCACAATTATGGAATATCGCTAACGATTTGACGGGCTATACCAAAGATAATGATGCGATTAATTTTGAGATTGCCTTATATGAATATGGGTCCAGTAAGTTTCCGGAGTATCAAGATCACCTGCGACAAGTTTCCGCATTTACTTCGGATATGGATTTGTTATCCGATCAACTATTCAAATTAACCACCGGCGGAAGCAAAGAGTACTGTGGCACAGTTATTCATGAAAGTGTATCCGCACTTAGTTGGTCTGATGCGTCCGATATGAAAGCCATCTATATTGCCGGCAATGAGTCATTTGCACAAGGAAGATATCCCTACAGAACGGCCATTGATGAAGCCAAGGAAAAAGGGATATTAGTCAATGCTATTTATTGTGGACCTGAAGCAGAAGGTATTTCCTTAGAATGGCATACCGCAGCAGCCTTAGGACGAGGCAGTTATAGTTATATAGATCACGATAAAGCAACGGTGCATATAGATTCGCCCTATGATGAAGAGATTTTGAGATTGAATGAGCTACTCAATAAAACCTATCTAGAATATGGAGAGCAAGGTGGATATATGCGTGAGAACTTTAGACGTCAAGATAAAAATGCAGCCAGCTATGGCCGCGCTAATTATGCAAAACGTACGATCTATAAAACTAAAACTCAATTTGATAACAGTTCTTGGGATTTAGTCGATGCCTACGAAAAAGATGCGACTGTTGTTGAAGAGGCTGATCAATTACCGGAATCCCTTAAAGGACTATCTGTTGAGGAACGAGAAAAATTGATTCAAGAAAAGAAGGTGGAACGAGAACGAATTCAAGAAGAAATAAGCTGCTTTGCAGCTAAACGTGATGCGTATATTGAGGATAAGAAATCAGAAATGGACGACGAAAATGGATTGGAACAATCCATACTAGCTCCATTAAAAAAGGAAATGAAGAAACGCGGCTACCAAAAATAGGATGATAAGGGGAATGAGAAATCCTTGTTCCCCTATTTTAAAATTCAATATAGATCAAACTCATATTATCGCGTGATTGCTCCATGCAATTGGCTTTGAATTCTTCCCAACGTTCTGCATCACTGCCATACCGAGTAAAATGATCTACAATTTCCTGAGTGGAATAGGTTTCAAGGATACCATCACTCAAAATGCAAATAAAGGAAAACTCACTTCGATCAAAAAAGTCAATCGTAGGTTCTACGGCTTGGACAGGCAATTCGGCGGTAAAGGCTTTAGTGATGCGGTTTCGCATGGGGTGTGTGGCTCGTTGCGCCTCGGTTATCAAACCTGAATCTACCATCTCTTGTACTAAACTGTGATCTTTAGTTTCAAAGAAGGTATTTTGATCTTTGAATTTCAGCAAGACTTTAGAGTCTCCAGCATGGGCACTCCACATCTGATCTCCACGAATGAGCATCATGGCACAAGTAGTAGCCATACCATGTAATTCTGGGTTTTGGTTTAATGATTCACAAAACGCCTTGTGCGTTATTTCCATCGCTTGCGCTAAGGTTTCTTTGTTTGCTTCTGGAAAAGAATTAAAATGATCTTTGATTCCATTAGCCACAAATTTGCTGGCATAACTACCTCCATAACGACCACCTACGCCGTCGCAAACTATATACAGGCCTGCTGTTTCGTCTATGACTATAAAATCTTGTTGGGCAGGCCGTTTGCCTATTTCTGAGAATGATAGAACCTTCATTAGCTACTTTTATATTTTAGGAGAAAGAGTAGGGAGGTATTGCCTAATTCGATAATGTCATTGCCCTCCAAAAAAACCTTATCAGCGGCTTCTAGTTTGATACCATTAATATACACGCCATTTTTACTATCCAAATCTTCGATCGTATAGCTCATAGAGTCGTATTTGTTTCGACGACCTTCGATCTGGCAATGCTCTCTAGACATATCTCTATCCGTGGTTTTTATCGATATTTCTATCTTTTTGCTAGATGAGGCGCGGCCTACAATATTTAGGCCTTCTTCCACATGGAAAATAGCAGATACTGTATTAGGATTAGGTAGGACTTCCAGTAAGGCCCCGAGCACCATCCCTTTGTCTTCGTGTAAGGTTACCGTACGGACTCCTGAAAGATCTTCTTCACTGACGAATACCTGATTCAAGTTGTGACACACTGGATTAGCGCATTTAAATCGCACTTTTTTGCCAATGTTATGCTCACTGATCTTAAGGGTATTAACCGTTTTACAATGTTTACAAGGTACTTTCATAACTCCTTATTCCTTTTCGTCAATATTAAAGATGGCGTCGCATTGTTTATTTAAACAGGTTCCTTTGCCTTTTAGGTATGTCGATCCAAACTTTGTCATAACGGTATAATTGCATTTTGGACACTTCAATCTATTCTCATATTCTAAAACTAACTCACCCAAATCTGCATTACGCTTCGATACGGGCTTACTAAAGGCACTGGCTACAACCGAACTTAGACCTACTAAGATGTAGAGGGTTGTCTTTATTTCAGGATTTTTAAATGGAATGAAGATAAGTACCAAGATCAATCCTATACCCAGTCCGATCCGCAGTAAAATGGGCCCTAAGGGCTTCTTCATTATTTTGTCTTGCTTGCGTTCATATTCTTTATAAACGTCAAATAGTTTTTCGTATTCGTGGGTGAAGTCTGTTCGATCGGCATTAATTTTTTTCTGAATTTCTAGTAGTAATGTATCTGCATCTACTTGCTCATCACCAAATACGATCACGTCCCCTTTTTCTAATTTATGAATCTCAACTTTTCGTCCATTAACCTTAGTGCCGTTGGTACTTTGTTTATCTTTTAAATACCACTCTTGTCCCTCCTTATAGAGATCTGCATGATGTCTACTTACACTTGGATTTTCAAGGGTGTGAAACATGTCTTCTGATCGGCCAATACTATACATAATCGTGATACTGCTTGTGAAAATTATTTATTTAAAAATAGTCAGTGACTTTTTAACTACAATATCATTGTATTCAAAAACGTAAAAATAGACACCCCCCGGCAGCCCTTCTGCTTTCCATGCATTGTCATAATTGGCTGATTTGTATACCCGATCACCCCAACGATTATAGATATATACTGTCCCATTTTCAATGCTGGGCTCATTATTGAAGGAAAAGCTGTCATTAAGACCATCGCCATCTGGGCTAAAAGCTGTAGGGAATATAAAGCCATCCAAGGCTTCATTTGCAATGCGTAAGGTGGCACTTTCGCATAGATTACAGGCGTCATTACACACTTCGTAATCAATGTAGAGCGTATCACTAAATTGATCACGGATAATACCGACTACTTTTCCATCTTGATCCATAGCTACACCATCAAAAACGGGTTCGCTTACCTTACTTATAATCCATCGACAACCGGCTGGAATGTCGTCATTTCCAAGGACATCTTCTACGAAGCTATCCCCTTGCTTATAGCTGGCAAAGTCATCTCGACAGGTAATTTCACAATTGAGATCTTCGCCTCGACATTCGCAATCTTCGTCTAGGCTGTCATTAATGGTTTCTGGATTCCCATCATCACAAGGGTCGTCTGTAAACTGGAACGTGACGTTAATTTGCATGATGCTATCGCAGCCATTTTGATCGGCGGCTGCGAGGGTGATCGTTTGAGAACTGCTAGTCAGGTCAAAGGTGTTTCCTTCAATCACTACACTGGAAAGATTACACACTATTGTATCTAATAGCGACTGACCCGGTGTGAAATAACTAAGATTGACATTGACCAAACTATCACAACCCGCTGCATTTATCAGAAGGGTGCTACCTATCGGATTGGTTTCATCGTATATATCGCCCCCAACCGTCAGGCTTTCACCGAAGCAAAAATCCATGTTTATATCGGTTTCACTAGGCAGACAACCGGTACATATGCAATTTGCATCGTAGATGTCATTGGTAGTTAAGGGATCACCATCATCACAAGGGTCACCTTCAAACTGAAAACTCACCTGAATTTGTACCAAACTATCACAACCATACTGGTCCATATTAGCTAGTATGGCCGTTTGATCAGGGTTATTAGGGTCCAATGTGATCCCTAGAATAGTAACACTATTTATATTACAAACCATCGAATCGATTTGCCCACTAGATGGCTCATAAAAGCTAAGCATAACATTGACCAAACTATCACAACCCGCTGTGTTAGGAATAATCGTTGTGCCTGAAGGATTTGTCATATCATACACATCATCACCTACAGACAACTCAAAATCAAGACATTCGGTTTGCTCGATCGTAGCCGCCGTAGACAAGCATCCGTTACAAAGGCAATTCTCATCTAACATGTCATTGCTTGTATCCGGATTCCCGTCATTACAAGCATCACCCGGAAAGGCAAAGCTGGCAGAAACATTTACTAGACTATCGCATCCATTAGCAGCAGCACCTGGGAGTACAGCGATATCATTTGGATTATTTTGGTCCAATGTGATCCCTAGAATAGTCAGACTATTGGCATTGCAGATCATCGTATCGAGCATCCCTTCAACCGGTGGTTCGAAAATGAGATTGATGAGAATAACACTATCACAACCTATTCCATTCACCAAGGTATCCGATCCAAAACTGTTGTTCATATCATACAGGGTACCATTAATCATTACACTTTCCCCTTCGCAATAGATATCCTCGATCATACTTTCAGAATGGATACATGGACCACAATTGCAATCAGGATAAATGATATCGTCTATACCATTAGTCGCATCGCCATCATCGCAAGGTAAGGCGCTTGACTCGCCACTTTGACAGAAGTTGATAGGGTCTCCCTGATCGGGTAATTTAGGATTGCTATGTCCGACAAAGACTATGTTGCATACCCAATCAGGATAACAACCTGATAAATCATTACTATTAATATCTACAGTGCTAAGCATAGGGCAAAATTCAAATGTTGGAATTTCGCCGATTAATTGCGCATTGAAGGCAGCTAGTACTTGGAGGTTGGCTAACTGACTAAAGTTCGGTATCGGGGTATTGAATTGATTTTCAACCAATACTAATTGGCGTAGCTGTGGCATACCTGAAAAATCAGGAATCGGCCCCACGAATTGATTAGCTACGAGTTGCAACACTTGCAGATCATCCAGATTCAAATCCGGAATGGCACCCGTAAAACCGTTTTGGTTTAGATTTAATAGACGAAGCGAATGTAGTTTAGTAAATGAGGGTAGGGCACTGGATAACTGATTATCATTAAGGTCCATCAATAAGAGGCCCGGTAAATTTAAATCGGGTAGGCTACCCACCAAATTGTTATTGGGGAGTATTAAACTATCCACACAACCTTCGGTACTTACTCGTACGCCAAACCAAGATTGAATAGGTGCATCCAGATCCCATGGATTCGTCCAATTGATACCATCTGTCGCATTATATAAATCTACTAACGCCAGCGAATCGCACGCCCGATTACACAAGGTGTTATTGGGGCAATCTTCCATCACAGCCACACACATACAATTTTCATCTAGCATGCCCGGTTCACCGTCGTCCATCAAACAAGCATCCCCTGATCCGACTTGCACATCTCCATTGATCGTCCAGCCTTGGCTAAGCAAGGCGTTACGCCCAGCAGTATCACAATACTGTAAGGTCTCGGCTCCCAGAGTTAGGTTGTCCGGTGTATTTGGATTTTGAGACCAGCCTAATAAGGTGGCTTCGTAGTTTTCTCGCGAGAGACCGGAGCGAGTCAACATAGCTCGCAGACCTTCAGCGGGTCCACCAAGGTCAATAGCTGCATTTAAGTTCCAATCAGATAGGCTCCGATCGAATGCGCTTGCATCTTCGAACATGCTTCCAAAAAACTGTACGTTTGAAACATCCCAAGAACTAATGTCTTGATTGAAGGAAGAGGCATTAGAAAACATGGAAGACATGATTTCTACATTGCTAACATTCCAATTACTGACATCTTGATTAAAGGCAGAAGCCAATAGAAAAGTGCCATTGCATTGTTGTAAGCTATTCGTCTCCCAGTTATTTAGAGGCTGATTGAAATTGGATGCAAAAGCAAAAAGATCTGTCATATCAACCACATTACGTACATCCCAATTGTTTATGTTTCCATTAAAAGCTGTCGCCAAATAAAATATACCTCGAGCATTAATAAGTGAGCTAGTGTTCCAGTTATTTAGCGATTGATTGAAACTAGTCGTGGTCGCAAACATGTTTTGCATGGATGTTACGTTTCGGACATCCCATGTATTGATGTTTTGGTTGAATGCCATGGTTCCCGAAAAAAGAGCCTCCATGTTCTGCACGTTACTCACGTTCCACCCAGAGATATCACTATTGAAATTGCTTGCATTGGCAAAGGCAAAGCTCATATCTACAACCATTGATAAATCAGGGGTGTCGAGGGCTGTGAATTCTATAATATTATCACAATATCTAAAGGATGCTCGCATGGATTGAAAAGCTTGATCTCCCCATTGCTTTACATCTACCAATTTGTTATTATCGCCATTGATGTCATCATGAAATAAGTTTGGGAACGTTCCTCGTATCGCAATGTCATAGCTGCCCGCTACACCAAAATCATGGAAAGCGTCACCAGTAAACGTTTCATCAAAAATGCCATCATTATCCCAGTCCACTTCATAGTTGTAGTTGAAATCTGAGTTGGTAGGAATGGTCACACAGCTATTGCAACTAGCCCCTGGGTTATCTGTTTTCCAGGAGGTAATAAATGGATTGGTTTCTTGGACAATGCAAACACAATTTTCATCGAAGGTGCCTGCTACTCCATTTAGGGTACAGGGTTCTCCTATATTACCGAGTTCAAAACGGTGTAACCAAATATCTTCTTGACCATAATTAGCATTGAAAAATGCTGAAGAAGCATTAGTAGAATTACCTAATAAGACAAATCGATTGGCGTCATCGATTTTCAATGATGCTAAGAGCTCAAAGTCCTCACTACCAATAGATCTTTCCCATAAAATATGCCCATTATCATCGATCTCTAAAAACCAGTAGTCGCCAGATCCATAATTTGTACTTACATTAAAGTCATCAGATAAAGTGAAACCTGAAACAAGTAAATGTCCATTATCTAAGACTTCTATATTGCTAAATTCATCATTTGTACTGCCTCCATAACTTCTTTTCCATATTTCTTGTCCAGATGAATTGAGTCTCACTATTAAATAGTCAGAAAATCCATAATTGGCCGATTGGTCATCTATAGCGGCACTATAACCACCAACAATTAAATCACCATTTAAGGCAGATTTTACTTGAAATGAAGCTGATTCAATATTGTCGGAAAAATTAGATCTGGTTCGCCAAATTATTTGACCATTTTGATCAAATTTAACCGTGTAATAATCGCTGAAGTCTTCAATACCTGTTGCTACATATTGATTGTCAGAACCTAAAGTTATATCTTCAAAACAACTTGTGAGTTGATCTCCAAGACCTTCGACCCATTGTAAATTTCCTTCGTTATCTATTTTGGCTACAATGCCTTCTGTAGAATTGGTAAGATCAAATCCAAAGTCTGAAGAAGAACTTCTACCAGCTAACATATAGCCACCATCAAGCGCATTTACTGCCGAATAGAACCTATCGTCAGATGAGCCACCATATTTTCGAATCCACATTAGGTTACCTTGTGAATTCAGTTTTAGAACTAAGCCATCAAAAAGACCATTGCCGGCTGGAATATCGCCCCCCTCATTGCCTGACCACCCGGATACTAAATATCCATTATCATTTGTTTTTAATAATCCTGAGATTCCATCAAATTCAGGACTGCCGTATGTGTGTTCCCAAATTATATTTCCTTCAAAATCTACTTTGAAAATCCATATATCAGTTGAACCATTGTTTTGACTTATATCAATATCTGAAGAGTTTGTATTACCCAATATTACATAACCATCATTTTCTATTATAAAATCAACAGCAGTATCGGATTGTGATCCCCCATAGTGAAACTTAGTTATCTCATTGTAACAAGGATTATCGATACTGCCAGTAGTACCTTGGCATTCACAATTGGCTAGGACGGTGTCATTTATAGTATTTGGATTTTGATCATTACATCCGTCACCTATATTTAACCCTAAGTCCGGACAATCTACTGCATTCATAGTTTCACAATCCGGATCAACATCATCACAAGTCCATAGAATCTGCGCATTATCAACCGCTGTAGATTCTGCTAACGAACAATCCAATGAGCCATTCAAGGTGTTATAGACACATTGTGATAAGAAATTACCTTGACAATCATAAAATTTGGTGATGTGATCACCGCAGGTTTCTGAAATTATTATGACCTCATTTCCATTCAATGTACCTAAACGAACGTCAAAAAAGGCACCTAGATCAATGCATATCGCTCCACAAAGTGTTTCATTTACAATCAGGTTTTCCAACCATGGCATACAAAGAATCTCCGCTGGCGTACTCGGACAAGCTATATCTGGGAAACCCATACACTGACAATCAGGGCCGACTACATCATTTATGGTATTACTATCGCCATCATCACAAGGATCACCCATATCCAAATTGAGATTAGG
>JAHDDO010000028.1:12211-16470 GCA_020629315.1 Saprospiraceae bacterium
GGACAGGTATTTACATTATTGCAATTAGGATCATTGTCTCCGCAATCCCAGATAATCTGCCCACCGGTATAAGCTGTACTTTGCGCAGATGAACAGTCTGCACCGCCTGACTCACTAAAGAAAAGACATTGACTTAATAAATTACCATTACAATCGTAAAAGCTTAGATTGTTGTCACCGCACATCTCTGATACAATGATTACCTCATTACCACTCAACATACTTTGGCGAACATCAAACCCTGCATTTCCTATGCAAAAAGCATCACACAAGGTTTCATTGACAATAATACTCTCCAACCAAGGCATACATAAAATCTCTTCTTGCGTATCAGGACAACTCGAATCAATCATGCCCATACAACTGCAATCTGCTTGTACCACATCGTTAATGGTATTCGGATTGCCATCATCGCATGAGTCACCGACATCTTGTGCATTTACAGCGAAAGTGCCTGAACCATAGTTGTCCGTCCCACTAAAATTCCAACTGCCATTTGCATTCAAATTAAAACTCGCATTACTGTAAAACTGCCAAGCCGTACCGAAATCTTCCCCAATATTCGTACTTATATCTACCGATAATGGATTTATCGTTTTAGTTACATTCAGGCTGGTAACGGCTTGCTGACTGGTATTTTGATAAAGAAGATTATGCTTGCCAGTCGAACAAATATTGCCTTGATTTGGCTGCATTTTATCGTCGCTTAAGACATAAAACTCTGGCGGTGTATGATTCGCACACACCGCAGTAGTGTAGGTAAAAGGATTGCCAGCAAAGAAACCAGAATTCACACCAAAATCTTCGCCAGATGGATCTTCATTTACCTCATTAAATACATCCCAATGGACCCCAATGCGATATTGAGTTCCATCTACAGGTCCAAAATTATTATGACATAGATTTCCAAATACACATACTTGACGATTCTCTCCAGGAGCTAAACCATCCACTTTTACTACACCTAGATATTGAACACCAGGCACACCAAAAGAAGGTTCGCTCGTTTCATCTGTGATATACAGGGCTGCATGAAAATCACTGGTGGCTACAGTCCCAGCATTGCTTATACTAACGGTAGCACCCAAGGTTGGATCTGCAATAGTCGGCAGAAAGGCTTGATTATTCCCACTTCCATTTAAGACCAAATCTGGGAACATGGGTGCTGGATTACAATCGGGAGGATAGGGATTGCCGCATTGCCAAATGACACCACCACTTTGAAAGGAACTGACGGCTAAGCAACCGCCATCTGGATCACTGGTCCCTTCTTCACACGAAAAAGCATTAGAGAAACCCTGTTCATGCCCGAGTAAGACACCATTACAATTATAGACTTTAGTATCATAGCCAAACTCAAATATGTTAGCCTGAAAATCGCCATAGAAAACGACCGCCTCATCACCAAATACCAATCCTCGTTCCACCCTAAGGTTATACCCTGGGCTACAATTATAGCCCAGCGATACCATATCGGCGTGCGCATCCATAACCCATTGTTCACATAAAAGGGCTGTGTTATCAGATGGACATTGGGCCGCCAAAGAAATAACACTGAGGCAAAAAATGATATAAAATATAAGGTTTCTCATAATAGACGATCAGGTAATAATCTACTCGAATTGTTTATCCATGTCAAACATGTAAGCCAAGTAAAATTCATATCCAATGCCGGAGTATCGACCAAATCGTCCAACATGATAATCCATCTTAGCACCGATTTTCATCAATCCTTCCCGCACAATAAATCCCATAAAAGAATCTTCGGTCAAGATGACACCCCCTTGTAAAAACAGTTCACCATTCGTAACCGCACCAATAGACGCCCAATACGCGTTTTGCTGCTCATACCGTACATTGAACATTGCATTAACGGCCTTATTGAAAGCATAGCTGATTAATACATTGGGTTCATAGAAGTGACGAGAACGTCGAGAAGGTAACCACCGATACCCTGCATTTAGACTGACATGCGGTTTAGCATAAATATCACGTAGTAATACCTGCGTATTGTCGGCAAAGTTGGTGTTTCTAGTGGGGACCAATTGATTAAAGGAAAGACCAAGGTAGTAGTGTGACTTGAAATCATTAAAATCGTCAATGCTTACATAATAGGCACCCACCATAATATTTGCAGCCGTTAAACTACTAATTTGATCAAAGTCATTACCCGCTTGATCCTCAAACCAAACCAAATTACTAGGGTCATACCTAAATTGATGAAACTGAGCAGAAGCGGCTAATCGCAATTGGTCCAAGTAATTATTTTGAAACTTGGGCACAAATCGATAGCTGTAGGTAAACGCACCGGTATTCCGGCTGTATGGACCTACACGATCTTGCTCTATATACCCACCGATAGATACTCGAGTGATACGTTTCAAAAATGGATATTGGATACCTATGGACGAATTAACAGGTGCTCCTTCAAAACCGGTCCAATCTTGACGATGCGTTACCGTAGTTTCCATGTAACTCCAATTGGCAGTCAATGCTGGATTCCATATGAAGCCATTTTCGTAAAAACTGCTCCAGTTGCCAATCTGTTGTGCTTGTATGCTTACACCTGCCAAAAGGCAAAAAGCAATGGTAAAAAGCATGTTAGGTTTCATTAGCATCGTAATTGTTCTACAGCATTCAATAATGCTAATATAAAAGGCATCCGATGTATAGCCTAACAAGCCACTAACTAATGTGTGAAATGCCGTTTTTTTTGTGTGAACTGCAATGAATGGGGCATTTTATTTGATCTGTCTGACCAATCGGAAGCCCGTGCATTCATCTTTCATGTCGGCTGCTAATTTTTTTGTGGCTTCGATTTCGCATGCATCGGCTTTATTTAAGGAACATCCTCCTTTACTCACTGTACTATTGCCAGGGCCTATGCAAAATTCAGCTACATTGCCTGACATGTCAAATAAACCTAACTCATTCTGGATCTTAGTGGCATGACGCTCTGTGCCATTTACGCCAAAGACGGCCACCTTTTTTGGATCATCAGACCCGGCATACTTTGTATTTGAACCCCCTCTGGCCGCAGACTCCCATTCTTGAATGGTAGGCAATCGATAGGTATAGGGGTTATTCTGTTTATTATTTAATTTCCGGATATACGCTTCTGCTTCCATCCGTGTTAATGTCTCCACAGGACAGGTAGGGCATGGGTATTTTTTCTCATTATAATAGCTAGGATTGTCGCCCATGATTTCTGTATAATCCTCTTGGGTAACTTCATATTTTGAGATAAAAAACGGGTCAACAGTTGGATCTTTAGGGACCACCCAGATAAATTCATCCGCGGCCATCAGCCCATCCAAGGAGGAAGGTAGCACTTTATTCCCCTCAATAATTTTAATATTCCGTTCCGCTTTATTGGCATGCCGTCCATCTGTGAAGGCTTGTAAATAGCCATTGTACGCTTCGACAGAATTGGTTTTGGCTACTAGGGCCCAGGTCAAATCATCTATTTTATCTATCACTTGCGAAGCATAATCTGAATTGGGGTGACTTTGTAAAAATTGGTTTAATACCTCAATATCCTTGGATTCCATAGCCGTCTCAAAAGCTAATGTTTCAGCCTCACGGATGGCATCCAAGGCCTCTTTCGCTTCTTTGGCATAAGGCGAATTGGAATATTCATTTATGAATGAGGCCAATTCTTTTGGATCATTGCTGTCTTTTATTTTTAACCATGCTTCTTGAGCGGCTCTTTCGGCATTATCCTTAGGCTTGTCAATAGGTTCCGCTTTGGTCTCCAGCTCATTTATTTTCGTTTGTGCTTCTGTGCTGAACCTTCCATTAGGATATTGCTTCAGGTAGGATTCATATCCTTGTTTACTCCCGGTTTGCACGGCTTTATCCCACGCTGTTTTTTCTATTTCAGCGGCCATAGTGGCCATTTTTGTATTGGCCTGCTGGGTATACTTTCCACTAGGATACTTAGCTAAAAATGATCTATACGAAGCCAAGGTGTTCGTTTTTTCAGCCTTTTGCCATTCGTCATCTTCAGAGACAACCACAATCTTTTTTATCTCTTCCTGAATACGTTTACTTTTTTGTTCTGGAGCGATAACCTTATCTAATTGTATAAGTGCTGTCTCTTTGTTTAGTAGCTGATCCTCATTTAATGCAGTACTGGCCCCTTCTACTTCTAATAAACTGTCTACGATTGCTACCACTTTATCGGCATCTTCATTTTCTTTCAAACTTCCTATTAAGGCAGATACAGTAGCCCAATCGTAGGATGGAGTGGTTTTGTC
>JAHDDO010000028.1:16570-26703 GCA_020629315.1 Saprospiraceae bacterium
TAGATATAACTATTCGGATTGCCTTGCGAGGTTTTTCTAGAAACCGTGGAACCACCATCCCCAGAAAATAATCCTCGTATCCGACTAGCTAAGGGGCCTAGTAGACCATTGCCTGGCACAGCTAACTTAGAGTCGAAGGGAAGTTTTTGCATGAATATTTCATACAAGATGACCCCCACAGACCAGATATCAGAATTTAGCAAGACCTTATCCCCTTGCAACTGCTCCGGAGAGGAATATTTATAGGTGCCGCCCGCAAACGAAACTTGATATGAGGCTTCATCATCATTCTCTGGTAAAATCTTGGATAAACCAAAATCGGCTACCTTCGGAATGTAATCATCACCAACTTTTTCAATCAATATATTTGCAGGCTTAAGATCTCTATGGATTATATTATTATCGTGAAGGAATTGTAAGCCTTGTATGATCCCGTTAGCAATGAATTGTTTTTGATACGAATTCAAATCCTCCCGTCGCAGCAGATTCTTTAGGTTGCCACTTTCATAGTATTGCATGACAGCATAATCCGTAATTCCCGCTTCTGTCTCAAATTGGTAAACGGCCTCATAATTGGCTATGTTAGGATGATCATCTAAATCTTTGATGACTTCAAACTCGGATTGAAGGGTGTATTTTTTTTCACCAATCTCACGCACAGGGGCAATCTTGATGGCCACCATTTTACCTGAAACCGTATCTTCTGCTTTATATACAGTACCAAAAGATCCGCCTCCTATACGATCTTGGGCTACACTAAATTGGTATCGTTTATAAAACCCTGCCTTATCCATGCGTTCCTGTTGGTTTCAAGAACGGTAAATATAATGCATTGTGTTAACATCGACTATGGGAACCGTTCAACTAAAAAAGCCCAGCATTTCTGCTAGGCTATCCGTTATTTCTCTTCGAATATTTCTTTCAACTTTTCGGCTGCTTTCTTCAGCTCTTCTTTCGCTTTCTCCAATTCTGGATTATCCTCATTCTTCAATTTCTCGATCGCTCGTTCAAAATCGCTGCTATTGATATTTATGGAGTCAGCCATCTGAGAAGCGGCATCACCACCCATTTTGAGCAATTCGGAAGCAATCTTTAAGATTCCATTATCACTGGTTAATAACTGGTCCAAGGCTAAGGCACCCGCTTCTAAGGCCCGCTGCAAAGTGGTGTTCAGATCATATAATAAATCTTTCATAGATTGATCGCCGATCATAATGTCTTCATTCTTATCATCGATCGCAATTTGCCAACCTTCTTTATCATTGAGCGACAAATGCAACACATTCACGTCTTCACTATCATCATATCTGAATCGTACTACGGCTTCCTCTCCATCAGAGTCTTCACCTAAGATGATCACTTTAGAATCGCCCTTTTTAATCTTCTTTTCTGATTTCTTTATTTTTTTCAATAGGTCCTTGGTATCTTTTTCTGCCATATTCTGTGCAGATTCCAGATCCCCATTCGCCAGTGCAGTAAGGAAGGCTTCTGCTTTATCAGCCGCGGAAGCTTCTGTACAAGAGTAGGTCAAATATGATAGGCCTACAATGGCTAATAGAAGCAAATAATTATTGATCATTTTCATATGTCCTTGATTTATATACATTAAAAATCTAAAGTAGCAATTAGTTCCCTTAGTACGTGACCCCCTTCGATTTTGTTACATAGAGGTGTTGTTTTTTTTCGGGCGATCCCCCCGACACTGCGGTCGGAGGTCAGGTGTCTACGGGGGGCACCTTGTTTCGTCCTGATGGACATCAGGACCAAGCCCTTCGACCCCTTATCGCATGAATGTAATAGTAAGTAAAAAATGAAATGGATGGATAGGGCTATCTTTGTAATACATAGATTATTGTAGGATTTGTAGGTACATTATTTACATATTGTACTTTTCTATAATATATTTGCTCTCTAAGCCATTACAGAATTATGTCACAAGTAAAGTATACAGAGGATAATATCCGTTCATTGGATTGGAAAGAACATATTCGGCTTCGACCGGGTATGTACATTGGAAAGCTAGGCGATGGATCCAGTGTGGATGACGGAATTTATATACTTTTAAAAGAGATCATCGATAATTCTATTGATGAGTACGTGATGGGTTTTGGAAAGAAAATCGAAATCAAAATAGAGGAAGGAAAGGTAAGCGTTCGGGACTACGGTAGAGGCATTCCTTTAGGTAAGGTGGTCGATTGTGTTTCAAAGATTAATACGGGAGGTAAATACGATTCAAAGGCCTTTAAAAAATCAGTTGGACTTAACGGTGTCGGTACCAAAGCGGTGAATGCGCTGTCGAATTACTTTAAAGTGCAGGCAGTACGAGATGGTAAAACAAAAATTGCAGAATTTCAACGCGGGACATTAACCAATGATGCAAAGATCAGCAAGTCGTCCGAGGAGAATGGAACACTCATGGAATTTGTTCCGGACAATGAGATTTTCAAGAAGTACAAGTTCAGAGCGGATTACGTAGAAAATCAGTTGTGGAATTATGCCTATTTGAATGCAGGTCTACGCTTGCATTTTAACGATAAAGTGCTGTACTCAAAAAATGGCTTGTTAGATCTGCTAAGTCGAAAATGCGATGTAGAAAAATTACGCTATCCGATCATTCATTTAAAAGGGGATGATATCGAAATTGCATTGAGTCACGGTAATCAATATGGGGAAGAATATTACTCATTTGTGAATGGGCAAAATACCACTCAAGGAGGAACACATCTCCAAGCCTACAGAGAAGCGATCGTGAAAACAGTGCGAGAGCATTTCAATAAAAACTTTAATACAAAGGATATCCAACAAGCAGTGGTGGGCGCGATTAGCGTTCGAGTAGAAGAACCCGTTTTTGAGTCTCAAACAAAAACAAAATTGGGGTCCATAAATATGGCACCCGAAGGGCAAACCGTCCGAACGTTTATCGGGGATTTTGTAAAAACACAGCTGGATAATTACCTACATAAGAATAAGGATGTTGCTGAGCAGATCCTAAAGCGAATACAGCAGTCAGAACGCGAACGAAAAGAAATTGCCGGTATTAAAGAATTGGCTAATAAGCGGGCGCGAAAAGCGAATGTGCATAATAAGAAGCTTCGTGATTGCCGAGTACATTATTGTGATAAGCGTGGCGATGAGGATAAAAAATTAGCCACTACCATTTTTATTACAGAGGGGGATTCGGCGAGTGGGTCGATTACCAAAGCTAGAGATGTACAAACACAAGCGGTATTCAGTCTTCGAGGTAAGCCACTTAACTCATTTGGTAACACCAGAAAAGTGGTCTACGAAAATGAAGAATTAAATCTATTACAACATGCATTGGATATAGAAGATGGTATAGAAAATCTACGGTATAATCAAGTGGTTATAGCCACAGATGCCGATGTAGATGGTATGCATATCAGACTGCTTTTACTTACTTTTTTCTTGCAGTTTTTTCCAGATCTTGTAAAAAATGGGCATCTCTTTATTTTGGAAACCCCATTATTCAGAGTACGAGATAAAAAGCAAACGTTTTATTGCTACTCAGAACGTGAGAAACAAGATGCCATTAAGGCTCTTAGAGGTAAACCTGAGATTACTCGATTCAAGGGTTTGGGTGAGATTTCTCCTGAAGAATTTGGCGAATTTATTGGCCAGGAGATTAGATTGGAGCCAGTAGTGTTAGGGGAAGGAACTAAGGTAGATGAGATCTTAGCATACTTCATGGGTAAGAATAGTCGAGAGCGTCAAGAGTTTATCATCGATAATCTGAAAGTGGAGATAGATAAATCTGAAGAAAAGGAGGTTATGGATATAAATGCGGATGAAGCGACAGTAGAGGCATTGATAGAACAAGCCTAAGCATTCATTGTCATAGTTTTTCATAAAGTCCTGCCTTTTTGACACAGGAATAGACCACCAGTCTGCCATTTCTTCGCATATAGGGGCGTGGAATGAATATTGACTCAGTAGTGCCAAACCAGTAAACGAAACATATGTTTGATTCTTTCTTTTTAAGCCCAGAAGATCAAAACAACGAATACCCGGCTATGTTTGCCATCAGTGATGACGAAGAGCATCAAGGTGAAGACTACCCGCAAAACGTCCCTTTAATTGCTTTAAAGAATACCGTATTATTTCCCTCTACCGTAATCCCTATTACGATTGGAAGAGAAAAGTCTATTTCAGCGGTTAAAAAAGCATTTAAAGGCGATAAATACATTGCCGTATTTTCTCAAAAAGAAATAAGTGTTGAAGAACCAACCATTGATGATCTCTATCGGATCGGTGTCATCGCTAAGGTGATCAAAATGATAAAAATGCCAGATGGCAGCACGACCGCCATCCTCCAAGGAAGGCAACGTAGTTATCTAGAAGGATTGACGCAAACAGAGCCTTATCTCGGCGCGTTCCTTCGGCCATTAGCTGATGAGAAGGTGGATAACAAAATGGAATATAATGCGACGATCTCCTCACTAAAGGACATTGCCCGAAAGATCATCAACGTGTCTCCTAATATTCCCAAAGAGGCCGTCGTGATGCTTGACAATATTACCAAACCAGATTATCTGGTGCATTTTATTGCGTCTAATCTTAATAAGAATGTCATCAAAAAGCAGAGCATTCTAAGCACAAATAAGCCGGAGGAAAGAGCTAAGTTAGTATTAGCAGAAGTGGATGCCGAACTTCAATTACTAGAGCTTAAAAAGCAAATTGAAAGTAAAGTAAGAGGGGGCATTGAAAAACAACAGCGAGATTATTTTCTGAATCAGCAATTGAAGACTATTCAAGATGAGTTAGGCCAAAATCCACAGGCAGAGGAGTTGCTGGAATTAGAAAAAAGAGCTAAAGAAAAAAACTGGAGTGAGGATATTGCAAAACATTTTGCTAAAGAATTAAACCGAGCTAAACGCTTGAATCCTCAAATTGCTGAATATAGTGTTACACTCAGTTATCTAGAAGTATTATTGGATCTTCCATGGGGGGAATATACAGATGACAACTTCGACTTAAGAAAAGTAAAAGATATCCTTGATAGTGATCATTATGGGCTGGAAGATGTAAAAGAGCGGATTATCGAACATCTTGCAGTGCTTAAGTTAAAAGGGGATATGAAAGCACCTATTATTTGTTTAGTGGGACCTCCGGGCGTCGGAAAGACTAGTTTAGGTAAATCTATCGCAAAAGCATTAGAACGAGAATTTGTTAGAATGTCATTAGGTGGCTTACACGATGAATCCGAAATTCGGGGTCATAGAAAAACCTATATAGGTGCTATGCCAGGCAGGATTATCAAATCTATTAAAAAAGCCAATGCTTCAAACCCCGTTTTTCTATTAGATGAGATAGATAAATTAGGGAAAGACTTTAGAGGAGATCCAAGTTCGGCATTATTAGAAGTCTTGGATCCGGAACAAAATGATAAATTCTACGATAATTACCTTGAGCTAGAGTACGACCTATCGAAAGTGTTATTTATAGCTACAGCTAATTCATTGAGCACTATTCAACCGGCATTATTGGACAGAATGGAGATTATTCAAATTGCAGGATATTCTACAGAAGAAAAAATCGAAATAGCGAAAAAACATTTAGTGCCTAAACAACGGCTGGCACATGGATTGAAAGCAGAGCATATCAAATTAAATAAGTCTGTGCTTAAGACATTGGTGGAGCAGTACACTAAAGAATCAGGCGTTAGAAGCCTTGATCGAAAGATTGCTGAAGTAATGCGTCATGTTGCTAAGAAAGTAGCCATGGAAGAATCGTACAAAGTATCCGTAGTTGCAGATGATCTAGAAGGAATGATTGGAGCCGGAAGATTTGATGTTGAAAAAGATACAAAGTTAAGTACACCTGGTGTTGCTGTAGGATTAGCTTGGACTCAAGTAGGTGGGGATATATTGTTTATTGAGACAAGTCTTAGCAAAGGAAAGGGCAAGTTAACACTGACGGGTAATTTAGGAGATGTAATGAAGGAATCAGCTGCCACAGCTTTGAGTTATATCAAATCACACTCTGATGAGTTTAATATAGATGATACGCTATTTGAAGAAAAGGATATTCATATCCACGTGCCACAAGGGGCCATACCTAAAGATGGGCCAAGCGCCGGTGTTACCATTTTTTCTGCCTTAGTTTCTGCCTTTACTCAAGAAATGGTCAAGCCTAATGTGGCTATGACCGGTGAGATTACCTTGCGAGGTAAAGTTTTACCAGTAGGCGGGATCAAAGAAAAGGTATTGGCGGCTAAGCGATCAGGTATGAAGAAGATAATCCTGAGTAAGGATAATAAGAAAGACGTGGATAAAATAAACCCAGACTTCATAAAGAACGTTGAATTTATATACGTCGAAGAAATGGGTGAAGTTTTCCAGTCAGCCTTGGCTTGAGATTGTTAAGAAGGGGTTAAGTTTTGGGGTAATACCCAGCCTGGGAGACCAAATTGGCGTTTTTTCAATGTCAATCACAATTTGTCATTACATTTAGAATATGAAGCGAATTCTCATGAAATCTCATCTGCGGATCTTTACTATTGTTACTATGTTGATGATTGTTGTCTCCCAGCTATCAGCACAAGAGACGAATCCACGCTACGTCCAGTTTTCAGGTGTGGTAGTCACTGAAGATGAAAATGGAGACCCAGAACCATTGCCATACACAAATATTGCCATTCTAAATACGCCTAGAGGGACTATATCGGAGTTTGATGGTTTCTTCAGCATAGTCGCTGAAGCGGGTGATACTGTTGTATTTAGCAGAATTGGTTTTAAGGAAGTTCGACATGTGATTCAAGATTCACTAGAAGACGACTTTTATTCATGGTACCAAGTAATGTCTCAGGATAGTATTTTATTGCCAGAAGCCGTTATCTATCCGTGGCCGAGTCGTGAGCATTATAAGATTGAGTTCTTGGCTATGGATGTGAGCAATGAATTACGGGATCTAGCTGAGGAAAATATGGCCAAAGAAATGATTGAGGCCATGGTATATGAGCTGCCAGGAGATGGCAAGGAATCCTTCAATATAGAAAACACCAAACAGTGGAATGAATACCGTTATGAGGGTCAATATAAACCACAGCATATTTTCGACCCAATAGCCTGGTCCAAATTTATCAAAGCTTGGAAGAATGGTGATTTTAAACGGAAAAACTAAGCAGCTCTAATGTCTGAGTATCAATGGGCAGCTACGATATTCAGTTTGTGTTATATCTTACTAGCTGTTCGAAATAAACCGCTTTGCTTTGTTTTTGGGCTTATCGCTAGTATTATTTGGGCCTATGAAGACTTTGTCAATATCAATCTTAAATTTGATGGCTTTCTTCAGATTTTCTATGCAGTGACAAGTATCCTTGGTCTTTACATTTGGTATAAAGGCAAAGGGACAGATGATCCGGTGGGTATTAAAAAATTGAGTACTACACAGCATATTCTTTTTATTTCTATCGGAACAATAGTGTCCTTACTAGCTGCAAGGATAGGTTTGTACTATTTTGAGACATCGCTTCCTTACTTAGATGCCTTAACTACGGGCTTTTCTATAATGTGTACCTTCTTACTTGTATGGCGATATCTAGATAACTGGTTGTACTGGGTTGTCATTGACCTTTGTTATATCTACATCTATGGGAAGCAAGGCGCTTGGCTGTTTGTAGGAATCATGATCGTTTATACCATCATGGCTATATTGGGATATAAAACGTGGAAAACTATCGAGGGGAAAGAAACGATGGCTTAAATCAGATCGTTTTTCGCTTGACTAAATAAATACCTATCAAGATCGCAATAATGCCAAAAATGTGCATCCACACTAAAACCTCCCCATCCAGAATGCCCCAAATTAATGCGACAATGGGGATTAAAAAGCTTACCAAGGAGGCAAAAACGGCATTGGTAATCTTTACAAGCCTGTAAAACATTATACTTGATATGACGGTCCCAATGATAGCTAAAATGCTGACCATAGCTAATGAAAACCACCCTTGTTCGTGAGCCGTAATCTGAGAAATAAAATCAGTGCCCGCAACTAAATAAATAAGGGCTGGTGGCCCGATAAATAGGAATGATAAGGCCCCGATTAGGCTTGGAGAAAGTGAACCCAACTTGTGCTGAACCACATTCGCACTAATCCCGTAACAAAAAGTAGCCAAGATGATCAAAGAGCCATAAGGGATATTTGCCATGGATAAACCTTGCTCTCCGATGACTAATAACCAACTAGTCCCTAAAAAACCAAGGATGATACCAATAACTTGATGAATGAACGATTGCTGTTTAAAAATAATCCATGCGATAATTAAGGTGAATATTGGCGTTAATGAATTTAGAACACCCGCAATGGCACTGTCAATTTGAGTCTCAGCAACCGCATATAGAATAGCAGGTAATCCATTTCCAGTAAGGCCCACGATAAAGTACCATTTCCACTTTTTCCAATCAATATTTCGCAAGTGGTATAGTATGAGTGGAAGGAAGGCTAGGAAGGAAATACTTACTCGAGCTAAACCCACTTGAACACCCGTATAGGCTAAAAGCGATTTTTTGATTAGAATAAAGGAACTACCCCAAATCAGACTAAGCAAAATTAGTAGTAACCAAGCAAGGGTATTTCGTTCTATTTTCTCTGGCACAAGCTATCGCTAGTTATAAAAAAACATAAAGGTAGTTTTACTGTGGAAAACTGTATTTGTTTTGAACAGTTTTAAATGCGATATCATTGTACCTTAGCGCGAATTATTCAACCAAACCTTTCGAAATGGTAGATGTTAAGCTGTTTGCCGGAAGCGCTTCTCCAATTTTAGCGGAACGAATTGCCGATTTTTACGGTGATAAGTTAGGCAACTGTAAAGTCAACAAGTTTAGCGATGGCGAAATGCAGCCAGTTATTCAAGAATCGGTGCGAGGATCATATGTATTCTTCATTCAATCGACCTTTCCTCCGACAGAAAACTTAATGGAATTATTGCTTATGATCGATGGAGCTAAACGAGCTTCAGCCGGTTATATAACAGCAGTAATACCTTATTTTGGCTATGCTAGGCAAGATCGGAAGGATAAACCAAGAGTACCGATATCAGCTAAATTGATCGCTAATATTCTCCAAGCAGCAGGTGTGGATAGATTGATGACAATGGATCTTCATGCGGATCAAATTCAAGGGTTTTTTGACATTCCCGTAGACCATTTATCCAGTGATGCCATTTTCCATCCCTATTTAAATCAGTTCGATTTAAGTAATACCGTCTTTGCATCCCCAGACGTTGGTGGTGTTAAGCGAGCACGAAATTTTGCCAGAATTTTTGGAAGTGATTTAGTTATCTGTGATAAAGAAAGAAGGAAAGCGAATGAGGTCAAGAAAATTACGGTAATTGGAGAGGTTGATGGTCGCGATGTCATTTTGATTGATGATTTAGTAGATACAGCCGGGACCTTATGTAGAGCAGCAGATGCTCTTTTAGAGAAAGGAGCTAAGAGTGTAAAAGCCTTGTGTACGCACCCCGTATTATCTGGAAATGCGTATGAGAACATCAATAACTCCCAGTTAGAAAAATTGATAGTTACGGATACTATTCCATTGCGAGAGACCTCCCCAAAGATTGAGGTATTAACGGCTTCGAAACTTTTTGCACGAGCCATCCGGAATACGCATGAATTTAAGTCTATTGCGGCTCTATTCGTGTAATGGAAATTTCTTGACTACTTTGATTAATTTTATATCTTTGCAGTCCTTTTTCAAGGAATAAAAAATAATACTAAGATGCAAGTTGTAGAAATAGCTGCTAATTCAAGAGACTCTTTCGGTAAGTCAAGCAATAAAGTATTGCGCAAAGAAGGAAAGATTCCTGGTGTTATATATAGTAAAAATGGGGTACACCATTTTTCAACAACTCACAAGGATTTAAAGAATATGGTTTATACTCCGGATTTCAAACAAGCGGATATATCCATTGATGGTAATACTCATTCTTGTATTATGCAAGATATTCAGTTCCATCCGGTAACTGATGAGATCGTACATATCGATTTTATAGAAATTGTGCCAGGGAATGCTTTATCAGTAGAGCTACCTGTACGATTTAAAGGTAGTTCGCCAGGTGTAAAACTGGGGGGTAAACTAATTCAGTCGATGAGACGAGTTAAAGTGAAGTG
>JAHDDO010000028.1:26803-52198 GCA_020629315.1 Saprospiraceae bacterium
GGAGAAGAAGGATAAAAAGTATACCAAATATATTAGAAAGGCCGTTCATTTTGAGCGGCCTTTTTTATTGCATAAGACTGTGGTACAACTTTTGATATATTAAATAAAAATGTAATATGTTATGTTTGTAGTTCAGATGTTGTTGAGTTTTCTTTTGCACTTTACCCTTGGAACACAGGAGCAAATTTTCAGTTATTTTACTACCCCTGTAGAAATTACTAGTTCTGTTCCCAAATCGAAGAAAGAGATACGTTTGCGAGAAGCACTCGTTAAATCCGCTCGTAAATATGTAGGCTCTAAATATAAATATGGAGGCATGTCCCCAAGAGGGTTTGATTGCAGTGGATTTGTAAATTATGTGTTACATCAGTATGGTTATGAAGGTGGACGATCTTCTAATGAATTAGCCAATAGAGGACTGTATACCCCTAAATTTGATGTTTCACCAGGTGATCTTATATTTTTTGGTACTAATAATAAAATCTCACATGTAGCTTTGGTTACAGAGGTAGGGCGTCGTGAAATAAAGATTATCCACAGTACTAGTTCAAAAGGAGTGATAGAAGAAAACTTTTTAGACTCTCCTTATTGGAATACCCGCTTTATGTTTGCTCGAAATATTATTTCTCGCCACAGATAAAGCTAATTAAAAGCTATATTTTGAACCCTTGCCGAAGATATACGGTTACATTTGTGTTCCACAACGCGAATGATGGGCTTTATAGATAGAATCCGCGCTTTTTTTGGGTGGAGTAAACAAGAAATAGAAATAAAGGCAATGATTAATTTGATATTATTTGGTCCTCCGGGCTCAGGGAAAGGTACGCAGGCAGCCAAATTGGTAGAGAAGTATAATTTCCTCCATATATCTACGGGTGATTTATTCAGATATGAAATGGGTAATGATACTCCTTTAGGATTGAAAGCAAAGTCTTTTATTGAAAAAGGAGAATTAGTGCCAGATGAAATCACTATTGGCATGCTTCGTAATAAAGTAGAAGCTAATCCAGAAGTGTCGGGTTATATTTTTGATGGATTCCCTAGAACAATTGCCCAAAGTGAAGCCTTGGATTCCTTATTATCTTCGATGGCTAAGAAAGTGGATATGCTAGTGGCATTGGATGTTGAAGATGAAGAGATAGTAAAACGGATACTACAAAGAGGAAAGACTTCTGGTAGAGCAGACGATAATGATGAATCAATCATCCGTAATCGTATTTCCGTTTACAATGAAAATACGTCCCAAGTATATGACTACTATGATGCGAAAGGGGTTTCTCATAAAGTGGATGGTTTAGGCAGCATCGATGATATATTTCAAAGACTTTGTCAAACTATCGAATCTATCTCTTAGATTCGAAATAGCATGCCTGAACAAAACTTCATAGATTACGTAAAGATCTGTTGTCGTTCCGGTGCTGGCGGTGCAGGTTCTTCACACTTTCATAGAGACAAGAAAACCGCAAAAGGAGGGCCTGATGGGGGAGATGGTGGTCGCGGAGGCCATATCATCATAAAAGGTAATAAACAACTTTGGACTCTTTTATCCCTTAAGTACAGAAAGCATATCATTGCAAAAAGAGGGGGCAATGGGGGAGATGGTCACAAAACAGGTGCTAATGGTGATGATATAATCTTAGAAGTCCCTCTGGGTACAGTAGCTAAGGATGTAGAGACAGGTGAAGAACTATTTGAAATTACCGATGATGCTGAAGAACGAATTTTGGTTGCAGGCGGAAGGGGAGGACTAGGTAATGCTCATTTTAAGTCGCCCACTAACCAAGCTCCTCGATATGCACAGCCTGGCGAAGAAGGAAAAGAAGAGTGGAAAATTCTTGAACTAAAAGTGCTGGCAGATGTAGGACTAGTTGGTTTTCCGAATGCTGGAAAATCTACCTTGTTATCTGTTATTACAGCAGCGAAACCTAAAATTGCCAATTATCCGTTCACCACTATGGTTCCAAATTTGGGCATCGTGAGTTATCGAGATGGACGGTCTTTTGTGATGGCTGATATCCCTGGAATAATAGAAAATGCACATAAAGGAAAGGGTCTGGGTCATCGATTTTTAAAACATATCGAACGAAACGCGATTTTGTTATTCATGATTCCCTTTGATGCGAATGATATTAATGAAGAGTATACCGTATTGCTAAAAGAGCTTAAAGAGTTTAATGAAGAATTGCTGGACAAGCCTCGGTTGATAGCACTCACAAAGGCAGATTTGGTAGATGATGAATTAGAGCAAATGATTCTTTCTGAAAAGCAATGGCAAGACCCTACTATCATCATTTCTTCGGTTCAACAAAAGGGCATTGATCAACTCAAAGATCAACTATGGACCATGATGAATGAAAAATTATCGTAAGCATGGCTTGGGAACATCTACAAAGCCGCTTACTTCATTCGTTCAAAATTTTCAATCTAATTATAGACAAGGTAAGAAATAAGAAAACAGGGCAAGAACTTGATCTTGTCATGGTTTCGGGCCCGGATGCAGCTAATGTGATATGCTTGACGCCTGATGGATTATTGGTAATGGTTAGGCAGTACCGTTTTGGGACCCGTGAATGGACCATAGAGCTACCTGGAGGTCTGGTTGAAAAAGAAGAGAACATAGAAAAGGCCTGCGCTCGAGAACTGTTGGAAGAAACAGGTTATAAGGCAGAAAGATGGCAATACATTGGTAAGGTACCATCCAATCCAGTATTTATGGATAGTTACGTTCATCATTTTATAGCATGGGACGCTAGTTATGTTCAGGAGCCTCAACTGGATGAAGAAGAAGTTATGGAAGTTCAACTAGTAAGTATGGACGAATTGGCAGCAGCTATTTCTAGTGGAGATGTATCTCACCCTCATACATTAAGCGCATTAATGAAGGCTAAAGGAGATTTTGTATTTAATTTTGCAAAGAAATTAGACTAGCGACATACTTACTTTTCGCTCAATCTCTTCTACTTGATCCTTAAAAATTAAGTCAGTATCCATGAGGTTTTGGATAGCTTGGACGGAATATATTACAGTAGAGTGATCTCTTCCACCAAAGTTTTCTCCAATGTTTTTCAAAGATTTGGACGTATACTGTTTGGCAAGATACATAGATAATTGCCTTGCCATCACAATATTTCTTTTTCGGGTTTTACCTTGTAGTTTTTCTACAGGTACTTCGAAATGCTCTGCGACTAGTTTTTTAATGTTGTCGAGTGTAATCTCTTTGTTTGACTGGTTAACATATTTTTTGATAACCTCTTTTGCAAGATCCACATCAATTTCTTTATGATTAAGCGTGGATTGAGCAATCAAAGAAATAATAACTCCCTCTAGCTCGCGGATATTATTTTTGATATTAAAACACACGAATTCTAGTACATTATCCGGAATAGCTTCAATCTCTTTTCCAAATTTATTATGAAGGATTGCAATTCGTGTTTCAAATTCTGGCGTTTGCAGATCAGCAGATAATCCCCATTTAAATCTTGAAATTAAACGGTTTTGCATTCCCTCCAAATCTTTAGGAGGACGATCAGATGTCAAGATAATTTGCTTTCCTGATTGATGCATTCCGTTGAAGATATTGAAGAAGATCTCTTGTGTTTTTTCACGCTTCGCCAGAAATTGAATGTCATCAACGATTAGTACATCTATTAATTGAAAATGATTGATCAAGTCGGAAATGGTATTATTCTTAATAGCTTGAATAATCTGAGTCGTAAATTGATCCGTATTCATATACAACACATTCGCCGATGCATTGCTAGCAATGATATCATTGCCAATGGCGTGCGCCAAGTGCGTCTTACCTAAGCCAACACCACCATAAATAAATAATGGATTGAAGGCTGTACCCCCAGGTCGGTCAGCGACCGCTTTTCCAGCAGATCTGGCTAATCGATTACAATCACCTTCAATGTAACTTTCGAAGGTGTATTTTTTATTTAGGTTATGATGAATCTTAACCTTCTTGATGCCGGGTGCGGCATATGGATTTTTGTATACATTTTTAGTGAACTGATTGGTAGGAGTGTGTTTACCAGAAATTTTCTGGTGGTTCTCTACCATTATCAGATACTCTAAACGACCCTGAGAACCTAACACATTTAGAATCGCCTTCTTTAACACCGCTAAGTGGTGCTCTTCAAGCCATTCATAAAAGAATTTATTAGGAACTTGAATGGTCAGAACCTCATCTTTTAATTTAATCGGCTTAATAGGTTCGAACCATGTCTTATATTGCTTTTCGATTACACTCTCCTTAATTATATCAAGGCATTTATCCCAAACAACATTGTGCGGCTCCTTTATCTCATTCTCTAATCGAATCATTCAGTTCCTATTATTTCATTGGTTTTACAATGTACTTACTTCGTGCAAGTCTAAAATTGCAATCGTCCTGGGAAGAGGTTTCGTTCTTGGTCGAGACAAAAATTCAAAAAATAAACCAACAAAAGAAGCGTTTAAAAGGGAATTTTACTTTTTGGTAAGCAAAAGCTATAAAATTAACATATGTAAGAAACGAGTAACTTTAAACACCTGTTAATCAAGTAAATATGTATCTTTTTATTAGTTATGAATAATTAATTCACCCTTAGGTTTTTGCACGATTTACAGTGCCCTAATCGGTTATTTTCAAAGTATAAATCAATCTTACCTAGAAGTATGCCTGCCCATCCGGCTTGGTTTATATACACAGGTTTGCCTTCTTTATTTTCATGAATGTCTATTTCTCTCATGAATGTATGTGTATGCCCACCTAGGATCAAATTTATATTTGACGTCTGCTTAGCTAAATCAATATCACATACCTGATTACCTTCTCTATACTTATAACCTAAATGGGATAGGCAAATAATGTAATGACAACCTTCGTCTTCTAAAAGTCTTTTTGCAGTTAGCTGCGCTTTTTCAATAGGATTTTCGTATTGGATTCCTGCATATAGATTTGAGGGTACCAAACCTTCAAGTTCGATTCCAATTCCAAAAATACCAAAGCGAATATTACCTTTTTGAATGACAGTATATGGTTTGACTTTATCAGCCAACAGGGTATTGTCAAACCTGTAATTCGCATTTACAAATTCAAAATTGGCATGTTGGAGTTGTTTGTGAAATCCTTCAACACCAGCATCGAAATCATGATTACCTAAGGTCGCAACATCATAAGCCATTTCACTCATCAACTTGAACTCTAACTCACCCCCATAAAAATTAAAGTAGGGTGTGCCTTGAAATATGTCTCCACTATCTAAAAGCAAAACGTGATCTGTATTTTCTCTTATCTGCTTAAGTAAGGCCGCCCGTTTTGCCACACCTCCTAATCCTTGAAAACGACCACCATTCATTGGGAATGGTTCTATTCGACTATGCATGTCATTAGTATGTAGGATAGTTACCTTAGTAATTTCTCCTTTATCAAACATGCCCTGTGGCAAACCATTAGCTGCTAATAGTAGGGAGCCTTGACCCATTTGTTTTACAAAAGATCGCCTATTGATCATCGATTGATTCTTTTAGTGTTGTCAACATGTAATGTTCGTCCAGCCTTCGTTTCCTGCCGTACATAATCAATAATCCCATCTCGTAATAAAATACTTGATTCCTTTCGTGGTAAGTCCACCAAGAAATGACAATTATCACCGCCATTGGCTATATAATCAGGAATGATGACCTTATATACTTTATCATTGGAAAGGGGCTCACCATGAATCATAATATCACTAGCCACAGTGTCCTGTAAGGTATAACTAATGGCCTCACTAATCGGCCATCCTCCTTTTTGTGCCATTTTAGCTGCTAAAGCTAAGACGTCTTGTGTCCGTAGATCTACCAGTATAAAAGTATTATCGAAGGGCATTAGCTCATATATCTGGCCAACAGTTAATTCCCCTTTTTTGATCTCAGGGATTCTGAGGCCACCATAATTTTGAATGGCAAAATCAACATCTTCATCGAATATCACAGCACCTTGCTTGGCAAGAACATCCGCAAACCAATTGCCCAAAGTGGAGTTCGGTTTATGTTTTTGAAGATCATCATCAAGAATACCAATCACCTCATTCATTTTATCTTCCAAGGTCTCTTTGTATGGCTGGATCATAGCTTCAATTTCTTGATCCTGCACCAACATTTGAGTATCTATCCTAAGCTGGCGTGCCTCGATATTGGCATGGTGTTGTACGTACTTGCATCCCGATAATAAGAAAATAACAGAAGTACTAATCGCGAGTATTATAGGGCGTATTTCCATCTTAGTTTAGATATAATTTTACTTCTTCTTTGATGGCTTTCTTTGCCACATGTAATGGATTATCAGTAGTTTGGGCAGCAGCCATTAATACCTTCGAAAATTCGGCAGGTGGGGCACTTTGATCAAATTTTCCAGAAATCGTTGTAATAGTATGAAGCATTTGATCTTTAGTCGTTTCAATGATCTTCCATAAATTATCAGAAGTGTAAATCTGTTGGGCCAAATTATGTTCAAACTCTTTTTGGACAGTAATCAATAAAGAAGAGGTTAGATCACCCACGGTCATTGCATTCGTTTGAATTCTGAAAACTAGATTTCGCAAATCAATACGCTCGCAAAAAAGCATTAAGCGTTCGTATGCTTGCAATTTTAAAGGCAACTTAGCATCAGCAATTTGTTGTTGATAAGCCATCCATGTCTTTTTCTCCTCAGAATCGAGAAATTTTTTCAGGATAAAATAGGCCGTAGCTAGCACGATTAGAGCCGGTAATATATATTTGAGAATCTCGAACATCTTTTTTCTGCAAAGGAAGATTAATTTAGGAATTAAATGCAACTAAAGGACGCTTTTTACGGTTATTCTTTAGCATCGTTATTATTATCTTTGCATTAACAAACGAGTTATGGAAACAGGAGTACAAGCTATTACAATAACAAGCACAGCGATTACCCAATTACGGAGACTACGAGAAGAAAAGGATGTCCCTGAGAATTATGGATTGCGAGTCGGTGTAAAAGGTGGCGGATGTGCTGGATTTTCGTACATTTTAGGTTTCGATGAAAAAAAGGAAAAGGACCAAGAATTCGAAATAGAAGGTCTGCGAGTTTTTATCGAAAAGTCACATGCATTATACTTATTAGGTATGGAGATAGACTGGCTCGAAGGTTTATCTAATAGAGGTTTTACCTTTAATAACCCAAACGCGGATGAAACCTGCGGTTGCGGTACCTCTTTCTCAGCATAGATAAATTCTAGATAGATATTATTTTTTTACGGTCCAATGTAAAGGGGTAATCCCGTAAACCTTTACGGAGCTAAAGACATTTCATTCGTATACTTCATATCCTCCTATATCAGTATTCATTCGATTAAAATAGGATGTCATTCACCCCTAAATTCGTGTCATTCACAGGAAAAAAGACACGAATCCTTATGGTTTATAGGATTCTCATATACTTTTAGCATGTCATTCATCAATGACTAAAAAGGGTATTCAATTTTAATATTTGAGGTTTTGTTTGCTGGCTTAGTTTACTGGGTCAGCAACTTTTTATCACCCTTAGTTTACAACCTCAAAGGTTTGACTAACCTGGTTACCATTGACATCCATGACTAAAACGGTATGCATTCCTATTTGTGGTGAAATGGCAATACTATGTTCTTCCTCAGTCTTAGCAATGAATGTCCCATCTATATGCCAAAATAAGGTGGCGTCATTTTGCCTGTGATTAGCACTAAAGATGGTTTTTTCTTTTTCTTCATTGAGTGCCTTAGGTATATAGATCACACAATGTTCCGATGGATAGCTAAGGGCAAGATCATGATTTAGTTGATCCAAAGGACACTGTTCAGCTACTTTAGGTATGGGTATATAGCTAGGGTTTGATTCCTTGTAATAGTTAGCTACTTGAGGTGGAAGAGAAAACCATACCGTGTCTTTTGCTTGGGTTCCAGCAGCACAGTGTTTAAATACTCGTTCGTTAGATTCTGAAATCCATACTTTTTTGTGATAAGGACAAGGAAGACTTACTGATGATGAAGTGGGCACAAATTCCATCTTCTGATCTGGGCATAATGAAGTGGCCACATGGCCAGATGTTTTGCAAATATTTCGTTCTATTAAATCGTAATAGGGTATAGGGAAAGTGGAAGCCGGCCCTAGGTAACTGTAAATATCAAATAACACCTGGCCAGCTGTAGAAGCCCCAATAATATCAGGTCGACCTTCTCCATCCGCATTTCCAACCCAAATTCCTATGGTATACTCCGGGGTAACACCTACGGCCCAAGCATCTTTATTGCCAAAACTGGTTCCTGTTTTCCAAGCCATTGAGCCTGCTGAATGATAACTTTCCCAATCACCCATTTCAGTGGGTCGCTTTACGGACTCCATGGCTTGAAGGGTGGCCCATACTTCGGCAGCTCCAAATATGTCACGATGCGCACCAAAGGAGCTTGCTTTCTGAGAGCTAGACAATAAATAATGCGGCTCTTTGATGCATTTTTGGTCATACAAATGATCATTGGAAATATAGGATAACAAACTATTACCCATGGAAGCATAGACTTTGCAAAGATCCCATAAGCTAACATCCATTCCTCCTAGAATTAATGGTAGCCCATAATGCGAAGAACTATGTGTAACTGTAGAGAAGCCCATATCTTCCAAATCGGCATGAAATCTGGCAACGCCATACTTTTGAAGACCTCGCACCGCAGGCACATTTAAAGACCTGGCTAAGCTTTCATTTGCCTTGATAGCGCCTGAAAATGTTTTAGAAAAGTTCTTTGGACTATACCCATTAAAATAGCTAGGGATATCTAAGACCATCATCTCAGGCGTAAGTTGTCCGACTAATAGTTGTTGATGATACAGTAAGGGCTTTAAAATACTGCCTGAACTCCGTCCTCTCTGGACCATATCTATGAAGCCGTTTTCCGCGTGGACCGTGCTATTACCAACATATGCTTTTACTTCAGCTGTTTTGGTATCAAGGACAAGAATGGCTAAATTTTGTATTTCTTTTTCACCTAATAACTGATAATGATAATGAGCTAATTCTAAACATTTTCTTTGCAGTGTGCCATCCAGTGTGCTGGCAAATGATACTTGTTTAGGGTGCTTCTTTTTTAGATGGGATGCAAAGTGGGGTGCATATGACGGAATCCTTTCGGGTGCCGCTGGAATATCTTCCAGCAGTGATAACTGGTACTCAGACACCGATATGATACCTTGCTCTTTAAGTTTTACTAAAAGACGATTTCTCTTGTCACGTAAAGTATGTCTATTTCGACCTGGGTGGATCATTCCTGGACTGTTAGGTAAAACAGCTAGGCAGGCGGACTCTGCCCAACTCAGGCGATGTGAGGCCTTGCCAAAATATCGCCAGCTTGCCGCATCTAAACCCACTACATTTCCACCAAAAGGTGCATGTGCACAATACATTTTTAGAATATCTTCCTTGGAATATCGCCATTCCAGGTGCAAGGCCAAAAAGGCTTCAATGCATTTTTGCTTGATAGATCGTTCAGATGGATTTCTGGATAAACGGATGGTTTGCATGCTTAGCGTACTAGCACCACTTACCACTTCACCCGCACGACTATTTTGCTTTAGCGCTCTCCAAATGGAAAAAGGATTGATGCCTGGATGTTTATAAAAATGAGCATCTTCAAATTGAATTATACATTGCTCAAATTTCCGTGGAACAGAATCTGGAATAGGAAAGCGCCATTGCTCATCCTTGGCTAAGCCGGCGTGTAACAAGTGACCATCCCTATCCATAACTATATGGGAGTATGGCGCATTAAACAATTGCCTAGGTAGACATAAATGACTCAATGCCACAAACAGACAGAGTATGCCAAGACCATATATGAGTCTCTTTTTATTCATTAGATAGACGTACTTCGACCCACTGGCCTTTGGTTTTTGCATTAACATCATTATCATACATGGCTTCGCAATACGTACCCGGCATATAAAATTTACCAGCGTAACTAGCGGTCAGAAATAGGGTAAATTCCTTGCTCGTCGAGCCATAAAGATCGAAGTAGGTATTTACCCGGTCATCACGGATATCTTGATGGCTATAGGTATTCTTTTGGGCTTCATTTTCCTGATTACCCATCCTGAAATTTCGAACTTCCCAACCAGAAGGTACCATCTGAGTTAAGGCAACATCCTTTAATTCATAACTGGATGTGTTCTTGCTTTTCACTTTTATCTTGACCTTGAAGTCAGTGCCTTGCCTCAGCTTTGAGATATCCAGTGATCGATTATCCATATCATAAAAGCGCACATCCAGATCGAGATTATTCTCAATAGGCGTTTCAATGCCTACAGGATCCTGGCCTGAGCGGATAATTCTAGCATATAAAGGTCCTTTTGATTGATTAGTAAAATTCACATCCAATGAGCCTAAGGCTTCGATATCCGCTGGAAATATATGGATCTGCTTTGTGGGATCGTCAGGTGTAAATGGAGTGCCATTTATGTTTAATTCGTAGCTAATATCAGCTGAACTAACCTCTTCGATATATTTGCCTAGAGTCTGTAATGCAAAGGCTGTACTATGGGTACTATACCACCGATTTGAGCCTAATTCTTTAGCTAGGAAATACATGTGCTTTAGCCCAGCGGTTTTATTACCTGCTACCATATTTGCATGACAGATCAATGCAACATCTCTGAGCTTAGAGCCAAAGTTTCGCCGATACCTGGAGTAGTCTGTTGTTTCAGGGACTTCAGTAGAAAGGAGTTCTTGTGCCACCTCTATTTGGCCTAGCAAGGCATAACTAGCAGCTAGGAGAAATGGAGTGGACGCTTCTTTCATACAATATTCCTTCAATTGATTCATAGCACCTACATTGGCTTGGCCAGCTAATGCCAAGGTGTACAGGCGATATGCTTGATGGAGTAGTAGGTATTCTTCCTCATTTTTAATAGCTTCCAATGGATCAAATTCATTTGATGCCTTTGTCTGATAATCCATCCATGTTTCGAGCACTCGACTAGGAATGAAAAATCCTTGTTCTTTAGCCTCTATTAAGAAATGGCCAACATAACTACTCGTCCAATCATTAGGTGACCGACGACTTGACCAGTAGACAAAGCCACCACTGCTATGTTGTACTTGAATCAGCTTTTGAAGGGCCTTGTCAATATGGGTAGTAATCGCATTTTTTTGCTCTCTATCTAAATGCATAAGGTCAGCTAGATATAGTTGTGGAAAAGCTGCTGAAGTAGTCTGTTCAGTGCAACCATGTGGATACCTGATTAAGTATTGGAGTCTATCCTGTAGATTGATGGCAGGAAAACTACTTATTTCAATAAAGGCTTCATTGGACCCTGTTACACCAAATGGGCTAAGGGTCTCATTCCAACTATCTCCACTCGGAATCAATGCCTCTTCTACTTCTGATCTAAATGGATTGGGATTTACTACATCAATTTCTATATCATCGGTCGAACTAAATCCTGCGCTTTTTGCTTTGGCCTGAAGAGTAGCTATTCCCAGTTTATCGCCCACCGATGCTTTGAAGAATTGGATATCATCGCCAGGTTTGTTGAATCTCATGGTTTCACTTTCGCGTTCAAAAACTATATGGGAACTAGAGCCTACATTTACATCTACGTTTTTGATGTTATCCTCCATCGCAAATACGTTTACGGGAAAATAAAATGATTCTCCTGTAGACAGTTTTCTAGGGGCTGTAGCCAGCGTCATAAGTTCTTGCTTAACAGGGACTGTTTTATCTGATTTTCCGAACGCATTTCCTTGACATCCTATGATCATTACTCGTACAGAACCGACATAGTTTGGCATTTCGATTCGATGCGTGCGCTGCTGACCGGCTGCTAGTTTTTGAGGTTGGATATATCGGACCACCGGTATGAAGCGATTGGCTTTAGCTGGTTTTACAGCCGCATTTTCTCCATCACCTCCAATACTGATGGTTGATGCGATCTCAGCACCATACATATTTAGTACATGATCATACATATCCCAGGTCTTTACACCCAAAGCTTGTTTTTTATATAAGGCTTGGTGTGGATCTGGGGTTTTAAACTGAGTTAGATCTAATAAGCCTTCATCTACCACGGCAATGGTGTAACTCATCGATTGCTTATTTTTTTCTGATACCCTTATAGTGAATGCTTCATTGGGCTTCACCTTGTCTGGCATATCTAAAACGGGTTCAATTATAGTTGTTGGATCGACAGTAGTCACAGGAATTACACCATACATTCGCATCGGAAGATCGTTTTTATGATCAAAAGGTTGAATGAGTTGCACATGAATGTAGCTAGTGGGTATCATGTCCGCCGTAACCGGAATTTCAATGGTTGTTTGATCTTTTGAAACCTCTTCAATAAAGCTGTGAATCACTCTTTCATTATTCTCTAAGCTTACTATTGCCTTGCAGTTTTGAGCGCTGGGGAAACGTAAAGTGATGGTTTCTCCCGTTGTGTAACTGGTTTTATCTGTGCTTAGGTCTAGTTTTTGAGCGCCTGGATTTTCTTCCTCTTTTCCATATGAGCGGTAACTACTGTAGAAGTAGTCACCCGTGCAATGCCCACTTTCTGTGTCACAGATTCTAACCAAATAATTGCCATACTCCTCCTTAATGGTAGGGGTAAAACTGGCCTTCCCATCACTATCGGTAGTTACTGATTGTGTAGAAATAGCAGAGGTATGTGTTGCACTATTTAACCTAAATAATCGATAGTCAGAGCTATTGTACCACCATCGCCACTCAGCTTTGTAAATGCCAACCGAAAGCCTTCGATTTGAAATCGGTTTACCCTTGGCGTCAACGACAGCACAATCTATTGACTCCGGATTACTAAAGGAAATGCGTTTAGAGCCCCATCTATTTTCAGGAATGGAGATACCTACATAACTTGAATAAGGCGATACATGTACACTATGATAGTTTTCTGAAAAATTGCCTGACTTTTCATATACTCTTGTTTTTAAGTTAGCAGTTACTTTTGAAGGGGACTGAATGGTTTTATTGATGTTCAATGCCACCCTTGCTTCGCCATTTGCATCTAAGGAATTCGTGTATATCTGTTCTCTTTCTGTCGATACTTTTCGGGCTGGATCATAAAATGTATACGACTCGTAGCCTTCTGGATTAAAAGGCCTATTTTCTAGTTGTAATTCTACGTCCGCCTTTAGTCCATCAGCAGATGCCCCATGTAACCAATTCGAAGTCAAGGACAGAGATTTGTCTTCGCTCGTCCATTCTTCAGAAGGTACATCTATATTGATTTTTAGACGATTCGGTTTTACCGTTTCAATTTTTAATCGCTTGCTGAAGTATTGATCACCTACCTGTATGGATGCCGTCCAATTACCAGTAGGATCATTGATATTTGTGGCGAATGGGAAATAATAGAGTCTATCTACATGGTCATGCGTCGTTTTTTTGTAGGCAATTTTCCCTTTTGCATCTTTAACTGTTAATATGACAGGATGATCATGCGTGAGTGTCTTATCTATGTCATGTAAGATAAAATTTAAATGTACGCTATCACCAGGTCGCCATACGCCTCGTTCCGTATACAGATATCCGTTGATGCCTTTCTTGATATTGGTGCCACTTACATCAAATTCAGATACTGCATTAGCTCTATGATCATGTAAGACAAGATAACTTTTATCCTGCTGAGCATGGGCTATAACATACAGTGGCTTGCGCTCGGCCTGCATGGAAAGTTGCCCATTTACATCCGTTTTTCCAGCGGACAAAAATTGACGTTGTTCATCAAATAATTCAATTAGAACACCAGACTTTGCTTGTGCCGTTCTAATATCTGTAGTGACTATGTGGACCGCATTCTCTTTACCTTTTTTTGCCACAAGTCCTATGTTACTGGCCAATATATTTCTTTGTATAAATTGACTACGGTTATAATAGGCCGGCTGACATGGATCCTCTCTATGTTCATAGGTCCAACCATCATATCGTATCGAATACGCATCCCTCATAATCGTTTGTAATCGATCATCTCCTGATCCAAATAAACGCGCTTCATCGATGTTGCTATCTGGGCATGTATACATACTATACGATGGCTTGAAGCCGATGCAGACTTGATAAATCGAACCCGGATCAAGACGCGTTATGTTTTGAAGATCTAAGGCAAAATGCTGCCATTGGTCTTGCTCTATAGTATTTCCTAATTGCCTCAGATCTACCGTCTCGCGATGGACTACTCGACCCAGATATCGATTTCTGTATTGATACTGTAGTTCATTATCTAACAGGTATTGAGCTACATTATCTTGGAAAACCTGAAAGATTTCTACATCAACCGTATGCACATTGATTCCTTCAAAAGGGAAGACCACCTGTTGATCATTGGGCACTATATTACCCTTGCCTATTAAACGAAGTTGGGGTTTCGCTTGCTCTAACGTTATAGTCTCTGTAGTATCGCTATCTAGCGTATTTCCCCTCGTGTTTTTTATCCCTTTATGTATTGTCAATTGGATTTGACCACCTGCATTTTCTGGTATCTCCAGCATAATTGTATTGTTCTTGATACGCGATTGCCCCTTAGATCCAGCTGGCTCCATAGAGACCAAGCCTCTGAGATCTTGCTGTGGGTCAAGCGGCTCTGTAAAGGAGATATGTATCATGTTTTCCTCGCCTTCTGAAACATACACATCGCTTATTTCGAAAACACCCTGAGCAGGGACAGAAATGCGTTCATTAAAGGATAATGCAGCTTGCTTTGACCGACCTTTAAAACTAAAATCTACATAGCTTTCTTTCGCTTGTTTTAAGATGGGATGTATGGAAAAATAAAATCGATCTCCAATTTGCTTACCCCAAGTAAAGCTGATAGCGTCATTTCCTTTTTGGTTTATTTTAAATTGTTTCTTCAGAGCCGATGTATCAATCCTGTCATTGATTTCAAAATAGCTTTTAAAAGCCATTTTATCTGGGTTGTCCAATGTTATGGCTTCTAATGCACCCGAGCCTAATTTCATTTCTAAAGGGGGAACTTGATAGGGTAGAACCATGTTCTTGGGTGCGTTTTCATCATTTCCATAGATCTTAGCTATAAAAATTTCTACATCAAAGGTGCTGCCCATTTCCCAAGTGCTTGATGGACGGATCTCAATGGTTCTATCATTTGACCATAAAGCTGTATAGCTAGATGATGCATTGCAATCATAAAAAGACCTGTCTACTTCAGTGCCGATTGTAGTCTTATCTATAATTTGCTCTGAAAACTGAATAGAGATGGCTTCAGTACTCTTTAGTATTGAGCGTGAATAGTAACTGATGTAGTTTTCTACATTGAGTGGTATACTATGTGTGGTTTTGGTATTCTGATTACAAGAAACTAGAATACAGGCTAGCATAAGAAGGAGTTGCTTTGGTATGGTCATGATCAATGATATTTGTTGGTTCTAAGCTAGAGGAATATAAGGTACTAACTCCTGAGTGTTTATTATTCGTATTAGGTTTATGAGTATTTGTAGCCATTCTATGCAGTTCACGGCCTAGATCTTTAATATATGCGGAAATATTATATGTATCTTTGGCTAAAATCCACTTCATGCAAAACCCTTATTTGGATGCTACCGGAGCTGAGTTTACGCCTGATGATCGTCAGGTGGATAAGGCGCTTCGTCCCAAAATGTTGGAGGATTTTAAAGGGCAGGCAAAAATTGTAGATAATCTATCCATCTTTATCCAAGCAGCCAAGTTGAGAAACGAACCATTGGACCATGTTATATTGCATGGGCCTCCAGGACTTGGAAAAACTACGCTTTCGCACATTATTGCTAATGAAATGGAAGCTGGATTTAAATTGACCAGTGGACCGGTCATGGAAAAGCCCGGTGACCTAGCGGGTCTTTTAACAAACCTGGAGGAAGGCGATGTTTTATTCATTGATGAAATCCATAGGCTAAATAATGTGGTGGAGGAATATTTATACTCTGCTATGGAAGACTTTAGGATAGATATAATGATAGATTCTGGTCCGAGTGCTCGAAGCATACAGATAGATTTAAATCCGTTTACCTTAGTAGGAGCGACCACTCGTATGGGCTTGTTAACTGCGCCACTTCGAGCACGATTTGGTATCACTTGTCATTTGGATTACTACGATGTACCTACCTTAATAAACATCATAAAGCGGAGTGCTGCTATTCTCCAAGTGGCTATAGATGATGATGGCGCGGCGGAAATTGCCTCCAGATCTAGAGGAACACCGAGGATAGCCAATGCCTTATTGCGTCGTGTACGTGATTTTGCTCAAATAAAAGGGGACGGTCATATAGATGTCTCTATCGCTCAGATGGGATTGACGGCCTTAAATGTGGATGAACATGGTTTGGATGAGATGGATAATCGGATATTATCTGTGATCATTGATAAGTTTAACGGGGGACCCGTAGGCTTATCAACGATTGCTACAGCAGTAGGAGAGGAATCCGGAACCTTGGAGGAAGTATATGAGCCCTTTTTAATCATGGAAGGCTTTATACAACGAACACCAAGAGGGCGCTGCGTTACCAATAAGGCCTACCACCACCTGGGGAAGAATCCTCCAAAGAATGAAATGACCTTGTTTTAATTAACCCTTGTCCAATGTTACGCCTGAGCCGTAGGCGTAAAATTCATTGGAGGCATTTGCGGGGGCTTATTATCATCTTTTATAGGACCATATTGCGCTTCAAATTTTTTCAAATTATCAGCCAAGGCTTTATATAGCCGTTTTGCATGTCCCGGACTAAGAATAACCCTTGACTTAACTTTTGCCTTAGGTACATTAGGCACCATACGGATGAAGTCTACAACAAACTCTGATTGTGAATGAGAAATGATCGCTAGATTGGCGTAAACACCTTCTGCAATCTCTTCTGGAAGCTCGATATTTACTTGATTCTTCTTGTTTTCTTCTGCCATACTTGATATTCTTAAACGAATTCTCTACAAATAAAATATTTTTTTTGGACGTGTTTCGAACGCGAATTTGGCACTATTTATTGACAAATGTGCTCAAATTGGCAAAAATATATACATATCTAGCTAATAACCAATAAGATATATAATGAATTTTAACATAAATATAAAAATATTATATGTTTAAACATATCTATATCTGCTTTATACATATAATTATAAATTTTAATGTGTTTGATTTATTAAAAAAGGACTATATATTTACACTACCAAAAATCGATATTCATGCACGCAATATCAGTTGCTGAATCTATATCAGAAAATCCCAGAACAAATGTCTCGAAGCGTTCGAGAGAATTGCTCATTATAGTATTTATAGTTGTCCTAGGTATTCTAGGTATAGGTACTTGCTTGATTGGCGATACATCTATAGAAGCCGCATATACTGTCCAACAAATGAACTTGATTTCTTTAAATCAATAGTTTAGCCCTACTAACCCACGTATCTCTCTCACTCTCCAATTTTACTAATAAAAGGAAATAGTTCTTTCCAGGGTATAATCCATGGTAAGATAATCACCCAAATAAGGAAAAAACAAGCCATGCCTTTAGGAAAGGGCACACCCATTTTCAAAGCCGGTACCGCTACTGCTAGTAGCCATAGACTTTTATAGATTAATTGGAATACCAATACTAGCCCCATTTCTGTAGGGAACCAGAGACCTATAATGGATAAAATGAAGATGGCAAACCATAAGGCTCCCACTAATTGAATGGTACAAGAGAAAGCCACATTTTCTTCAAAAATGCAGGTCCAAGCTGATCTTGGATAAAAGAGACTTTGGACGCTAATCCATCCAGCAACAATAATGTTTGCAATGTACATGAGTTTAATCATCATACTCTTCTGCTATTCTTTTTACATTTCTGACTACATCAGGAAGTAGGCGTCTAAATTTTTTGCCCAGCAATACACCAAAGAACCATTTACTGGCTCCATGTATACAAACGTCATGAGTAATGATCCAGGATCCATTTCCAGATGGCACCATGCTTCTTCTAACATCCAAAATACCTAAAGGCAATTTGGTTCTAATCGTATAGGATGAAAGTTCGTGGAATTCAATAACGGTGAATTTAGATTTCCGACCATTGTGGCTAATGATAAGACCTTCTTTATTAAGAGAAAAAGGAGTGTCCATTTTAGCATCCGCAAGACCAGTATCCCATTGATTCCAATGTGCTACATCACACCAAATATCCCAGATAATATCTCTGGAAGCCTTACTCTCTTCACTATGGTAGAAATGGGTGTTTGTTTGTTTTTGAGCTGCTGGAAGCAATAGTAGCAGCAGTAGATATCCTGTCATTTTTATTTGTTTTACTGCAAATATTAGGACTGGATTTTCTGGATTAATGCACCTATGTTAACAAATGGGAGAGGGACACATTTTTTCGAATGCGACTAAGAGATTGGGGGGCAATGCCTAGAAAACTAGCAATATATTTCATTGGGACTTTGGTAATTAATTCGCTTTCTTCAGTTAGCATGAGTTTGTATCTATCTTCTGCCGTTTTACTTTGAGAAGCCAATAATAATTCTTCGGTAAGGTATTGGACTTCATTCGTAAGCTTTCTAATAAATGCTGCCCAACTGGGTTCTTTTAAAAATTCGAAAGCTATGTCTCTAGGTAAGGACCAAATTACGCTAAGGGTAATGCTTGTGATGTTCTCACTAGCCCGGACCTGATTTAGAAATGAGTATTGTGAAGTAAAGCAATAGGGAGCTTGGGTAAAGAACTTGCAAATTTCTAGCCCTTCATTGTTAATAAAATAGCGTAAGATGCCAGATTCTAAGAAATATAAATGCCTACAAATCTGTCCTTCCTTGAGGATAGGATATTCGGCATCATAATTATGTACCGTCAAATGTGGCTCTATGGAATGCCATACCTGTTCGGGTAGGTATTCGTAATTATGAATGAAGGCTCTGAAAGGATGCAAAAGACGTTCTTTTGAATCATTAACAGTTACGACATTGAATGGTTGTAATTGCGAGAGGGATACGTAAGTCGGAGTCCTGTAGTGCGAACGTAGTACGTACTTCAGGAAGAGCGAATAGCGATACTGAAGAAGCCCGGTCCTGATTTATATCAGGACTCGCCCTCAAAAAAAAATTAACTCAGTAAACCTTTAACGCCTCTACGGAGGTACTTTTTAATATTAAGCCAGAAAGCGATAACTAGGTATAAGATCAAAGGAGAGCCAAACGAAAGAAACGAGGCATAAATGAAATAGAGCCGAACTCGGGTTGAGGATATGCGCATTTTATCACCTAGATAACTGCATACGCCAAAGGAGTTTTTTTCTATCCATTGAAACATATTATAAATGTAACGGACAGAATCGAAATATTGTTTAGAAAGCGGTAATTATTCGCTGAAAGCGTACTTGACAATGTTGGCGCCCATTTGTAATGCTTCTAAACGTTTTGACTCTGGGTCTTTATGAACACTCTGGTCCTCCCAGCCATCGCCCAAGTCACATTCATAAGAGTAGAAACAAACCAATCTGCCTTCCCAAAATAAGCCAAAGCCTTGCGCTTGTTTGTCATCATGCTTATGGATTTTAGGCAAGCCATTTTTGAAAGTAAAGGCTGCAGAATATATTTCGTGATTGAAAGGGACCTCGACTAATTCTAATTCGGGAAATACTTTTTTCAATTCCGGTCGGACGAATGGATCCATACCATAATTGTCATCTATATGGAGGAATCCACCAGCCATCAAATAGTTACGAAGGTTATTTGCATCAGCACTTGAAAAGACAACATTTCCATGTCCGGTCATATGCACCCAAGGGTAATTAAACAACTCAACTGACCCTACCTCTACGGTGGCATAATCTGGGTTTACATTGGTGTTCATTTTATCATTGCAGAAATGAGCCAAGTTTTTTAAAGCGGTCGGATTAGCGTACCAATCTCCACCACCACTATACTTAAGTAAGGCAAAGTCTACGGTGTATTCGTCGTCTTCAATTTGGGGTCCTGAAGTAAAGCCAACCGACACTAAGATGATAACGACAAATGCGATTAATTCGAGCCAAAACCATCGCTTCAAATGTTCTTTCATATTGCTAAAACTATACTTTTTACAAATTTATTTCATCATACCTGTGTATATCGCTGCGGCAACCGTGGCGGCCGTTTCTACCCGTAGAATTGTTTTTCCAAGACTTACGGCTTGTAGTTTATATGTTTCAAAAAGTGAAATTTCTTCGGAAGAAAAATGACCTTCTGGACCGATCAAAACTAAGCAAGATGCAGGTATATCCCTTTCTTGCAAGGTATTTGAAAATAGAGGCACCTGGTCGCCTATTTCTGCATAAAAGCTATTTTCTTCGACTACGGTAGGAAGAAATTCTTCAATCGATTGTATATCAGCAATTTCGGGCACAAAATACTGTCTAGATTGTTTCATGGCGCTCAATGCGATTTTCTCCAGTCGCTCCTTTCGTATACTTGGTTTTTCTCCGTATTTGTATTTAATCGGGACGATTTTTTTTACGCCCATTTCGGCCCCCTTTTCTACAAACCATTCGAGTCTTGATAGGTTTTTTGTCACCGCCACGCCGATACTTAATTCGAACGTTCGTTCACTAGACTGCGTCCGTATAATTTTTGCGCTAAGGTGTTTTTTGGTGATCTCGTGAACGAGGCACTCAAACAAGTTACCCTGACCATCTGTAATTTCAATTTGGTCCCCTGTTTTTTTACGCATGGATTTAAAGGCATGCCTATGCTCTTCATCCCGTAAGATGATCCATTTGTCTGATATTTCCTGACTAAAGAATATGGCCATTGAACCGTTTATCTATGCGATTTGTATATACTTCGGAATGTAAATATTGTGCTACCTTTGCCCAGCATTTTTGCATATGACAAAAATACGTAAAATACCATGTTGATAATGACTGCTCAGTTTCTTCTGAGCCTTACCATATTAGTAGTGTTACATGAATTTGGCCATTTTTTACCGGCACGCTGGTTTAAAACTAGAGTGGAGAAATTCTATGTGTTCTTCCATCCTTGGTTTTCTCTTTACAAGAAAAAGATAGGCGAGACGGAGTGGGGCATCGGCTGGTTGCCTTTAGGTGGTTATGTAAAGATAGCTGGGATGATTGACGAGAGTATGGACAAAGACCAAATGGAGGGTCCGGTCCAGCCTTGGGAATTTAGGGCTAAACCCGCCTGGCAGCGATTGATCATAATGCTTGGTGGTGTGACGGTAAACTTCATTTTGGGTTTTTTCTTGTTTGGATTGATCACGTTTATATGGGGTAAGAGTTATACGCCTAGTGAAAATGTGACTGAGGGGATTTATGTAGATAGTTTGGGTATGGAACTGGGATTGCGAGATGGCGATAAAATCCTGTTTGTAGGAGATACGAAATTTGAAAAATTCAATCAAGGGACGATATTCCAAGAAGTGGCCTTAAGTGATGCTAAGAAAATTACGGTGGAGCGTAATGGTTCAAAGGTAGATTTACCGATTACGCAAGACCATGTTCATATGTTGACCACTTTTGAGAATAGTCGTAAATCATTGTTTGGACCAAGGATCTATACAGATATTGATAATATAGTTGAAGATTCAAAAGCAGAAGAATTGGGTCTTAAAAAGGGAGATAAGATTTTGAGTCTTAACGGTGAGTCTACTAGATATTTTCATGAGTTTACGGAAGCTCTTGCAAAGTATAAGGAAGCGGGAGCGTCATTAACTTATTTACGAGGTGTAGACACAATGACCACCAATTTCACCTTAGCCGAAGATGAATTATTGGGTTTCCATGCGGCTCTGCCTGGGACCATTTCTGAGAAGTTTGGATTTGGAGAATCCATGGTTATGGGCGTAAAGCAAGGCGTCAGATTTTTAACGGGTCAAATTCGAGCCTTTGGAAAAATGTTTACGGGAGAAATTAAAGCTAAAGAAAGTTTAGGTAGCTTCCTTAGTATTGGAAGTCAATTTGGTTCGGAATTAAATTGGTTGCGATTTTGGAATATGACAGCTATGCTTTCTTTGATTTTGGCATTCTTAAACCTACTACCGATTCCAGCTTTAGACGGAGGGTATGTGATGTTCCTTATATGGGAGGTGGTTACTGGAAGAAAGGTAAGTGACAAGGTTATGGAATATGCTAATATGGCGGGCTTTTTCTTATTGATCCTTTTCATGATTTATGCATTAGGTTTAGATATTTCTAGATTCTTTTAATGGATCACTTTAGTTTATTCGATATACCCGCTGACTTGCATATAGATGCCTCAGCATTGAAAAAGAAGTATTATAAACTGAGTAGAGAATATCACCCAGATCATGCCACCGATCTTCCCTTCGAAGAACAGCAAAGGTTTACGGATGTAGCCATGCAGATAAACCAGGCCTATGCCATTTTGGGGAATGAAAAAACCAGAGCTGCCTACTTATTAGAATTAGCAGGCAGTCCAATAGGGGAATCCGGTAATATTCTCCCTCAGCATTTTTTGATGGAGATGATGGATATTAACGAGGCTATTATGGATGCAAAAATGGAAGGCAATAGTGAGGCCTTACAGGCTGCATTAGAACCTGTGGAAACATTTAAGTTGGCCCTAGAGCAACAATTCAATCGTTTAAAAGAACAAATACGTTTAGCTACGATTACGGAAGATCAAATCCAAGGATTGAAGGAATATTTATTAAAGCAACGATACTTATCCAGAATTGAGGAATTGCTCACGCTTACATAAGTAGGAATTCTTTTTTTAGTTTTTGTTCCAGTCGCGCTGAAATTGGAATTTTACTGTGCTCATTAAATATCAGTTCACCATCAGAAATGGATTGAATGTTTCTGAAGTTTACTATTAGGGATCTGTGTACTCTTTTTATCAATTGCTTTTCACCACAAATGAATTCAAACTCTTTAAGTTTTTTAGCTTGAATCTTTCGTTTGTTTTCATTGTAATTTATCTCAGTATAATTGCCGCTAGCTCTAAGGAAATTAATGTCTTTGTACGCAATCGATTCAAAGCCATCCGCGGTTTTTAATCGTAATTGGCCTTTGTTAGCTGTGCTTGGATTTTCTTTTCTGTACTTTTCGTATACACGTCGGATATCATCATCAGATGGTGGAAATCCAGTAAAATAAAATACATCTAATTGCCAGGCTTTGAAAGCATAACTAGGATCTGCTGAAATACAAATTTCAACATCGCTATACAGATTTTCTAGATTTCGTATTTGTTTTACTTTTCGTTGGTCAATGTCCTTTGAGATAAAATAAATAAGTCGGAGGGGTAACTTATTTGCAATCGTTTGTAACTGTTGAAATGATGAACAGTGATGCAGGGTGTAGTTTTCGTCCTTGGTTAAAGGCTGGTTTGCAAAAGAATCAATGTAAGAAAGCTGCGTACTATATATCGCAAAATGGGTCAAAATCAGCAATTATTTAGGTAAATGTAAAAAAGATGAATGCAATTCACACAAGAAATCATGCAGTTCACACAATTCTAAGGTGCTTGGACATTGGTAATGTTAGTTTTGATATATAAATTTAAGGATATGAAAACGAATGCTGAGAAGAACGTTACCAACAAAATTAAATTCCTAAATCTTACAAAAGCCCAGCGGAATGATATTCTACAGGGTGCAGCAATCGGCGGTGTACTGATGGGATATGCAGGAGCCATGTTCAAAATGATGGGTTCTGATTTGCCGTCTTCTAGTGATTTTGCAGATACGATCAGCGAAGATGCACCTGTAGAGATACCAGAAGATGCCTTAGAGGTAGAGGCTGTTATAGAAACGGTGGAAAGCACATTGGATGAAGGGCCTATCATTGAGTCCGACTATGAAATTTCGGATAATGTAGGCATTGAAGTAGAAGTAGATGCAGAGATCCCTGTTGTGAATGAAGCCGTTAGTTTTAACGACGCATTTGCTCAAGCCAGAGCCGAACTAGGCGCTGGTCAGTTTTTTGAATTTGAAGGACGAACGTATAATACATACTACAAGGAAGAGTGGGATGCTATGCAAGGCTCTCAGCAAGAAGAATATGTATCTGTTATTGCAGACACTATTTCAGAGGATAGTGTTCACGAAATCACAATTCTTGATGATACAATCAGCTACGATGCTGATGATGTTATTGTAGAGCAGACTCCAGAAGAAAGCAGCTTTGATTATGATACTACTGATTCGACGCCAGAAACGGGAGTGGAAGAAATCGTTGAGACGACTATAGAAGAAACACCTTCAGAAATACCTGCCTCAGAATTAGATACGGTAGAGAATATAGTAGAAGAGGGTAGTATAGAAGAAGAATTGCCAGTAGAGGCAGGGGAGACTAGTGGTGCAGAGGTAGACATGGTAGAAGCAAAGGCCAATATTTTTGATGTAGCTGATTTTCAAGATGAGATATTAGATAATGCAGGCACCCAGTTGCCAAATGCTACACAGTCTTATGACATGGCAAGCGATACTATTGAAACGGTGGACGCGTCTGTTTTTGCGGATAAATTCTTTGATGGTGTCCAAACACCAAGCACTATGCCTGATGATATTGATGCCCAATTAGATGAAGTGTTAGTTGATGGGGCAGAATCACCCAATCTTCGATTTGATGATCCACTATTTGATGGAACAGATGTACCTAGTGACTCTGATATGGTCAGTGACGAAGTACATTATGCATCAACTTCTGACTCTGTGGATGCAAGTATTGTAGCCACTAGCTTTGATGACCCATTATTTGATGGGACGGATACACCTAGTGTGCCATCATCGGATATCCCAGTTGATGCTGCAGAAGAAGTATTAGCGAGTGTTGATACCCCCTTTACAGATCCATTATTTGATGGCACAGATACCCCAAGCGTACCTTCATCAGATATTCCTGTCGATGGTGCAGAAGAAGTATTAGCCAGCATTGATACCAGTTTCAATGATCCGTTATTTGATGGAGGGGCCACACCTAGTGTTCCCGCATCGGATATACCTTTAGAAGGAGCTGAAGAAGTAATAGCTAGTATAGATACGAGTTTCACGGATCCATTGTTTGATGGAGGAGCTACACCAAGCGTGCCCTCATCAGATATATCTGTAGATAGTATAGACGAAGTCATTGTGGAGGCAGATTCAATGTTAGCTGATGACATAGCTGATGTAACGGCTAGTATTGATGATTTTCAGGATGATCTTTTTGATGAGGTGGCGGATTCACCAGCGAGTACGGATACCATAGCCGGTGATACATCTACGATTGCCTTCAGCGATATTGAATTTAATGATCCATTGTTTGGTGATGGCCCGAGTGAATTAGGTGATGACATTGCCAGTGATAGTTTGGACTTAGATGACGATGTTGTAGAATAAAGAATAAATATTTTTAGTAATTGTTTCTTGACTTAATTAATTGAAAACCAACTTAGCATGAAAAAAATCGTTTT
>JAHDDO010000002.1:0-157886 GCA_020629315.1 Saprospiraceae bacterium
GTCCTGCCGCCGCTACTATAAAGACCCTAACTCATTGAAGTTCAGGGTCTTTTTTTTTTCTGCTACTAAAGAATATCATTACCTATTTTTTTTGGTGTACTCTTTAAATTTAGATAATTGGGTCGATGTGTAATCTGGCCTAATTAAATATTCAAAGTACCTCAAACTGTCATTTTTAAATATAAGTTTAACTTTATTTGGAAAGGGCTTCATTTCGAAATTCAAATCATCATAAAGAACAAAGATATCGCAGTTTGGATATCGTAAATCCTTTTCACTACCAAGCATCGTGGTTGATAATTCGTATTTGTTTTTTAATTCTTGAATCCTAGTATTTTCGCTTAATTCGAAATCAGGAAATATGATTTTGAGGTTTGAAGTATCAAATTTTAAATATCCTAGAAACACCTTGTTATTTAGTTCAAATAATGTATATGAGCTTCCGTCATTTGGTTTTAGGCAATTATAATAAACTCTTCCTTGATTAGGATAAATGGGTTCACTGCCACAGGAGTCTTTTCTAATATATAATTCCGATTCAGCTTCAAAACTCGAAACACTTTGATTAAGAAAAATACCTTTTGAGATATCTAAAATATCATACACCAAGGTATCATTTGTATCAAGGCTTACTTGTTTATTTTGAATGGAACATGAAGAGAAAATAATGAGTAGGGTAAACCCAATTAAGAGATTATACTTATTACAAAGGACAAGAAATGATTTTTTTGATGAACAGCCCATAAGCCTCTATTCTACATTCTTAACGGTCTCATCTAACCATTTATAAAATTCTCGTTGCCACACCAAACTATTTTGGGCCTTAAGGACCCAGTGATTCTCTTCTGGAAAATATAGGAGTCTAGATTTAATACCTTGAAGCTGTGCCGCTTGAAAAGCCTCCAATCCTTGTCCTATTGGAACCCTAAAATCTTTACCGCCTTGAATAATCAATATTGGTGTGTCCCACTGATCTACAAAGTTTATTGGATTAAATTCAGTATACGATCTCTGGGCAGCTGTATTCTCTTTATCCCAGTAGGCACCGCCCAAATCCCAATTCACAAAGAATAATTCCTCTGTGGTACCATACATGGATCGCCAATTAAATATACCATCATGTGAGATGAATGATTTGAATCGCTTCTCATGTCTTGAGGCCAAATAAAAGACGGAGTAGCCGCCATAGCTAGCTCCTATACAACCCAATCTGTCTTTATCAACATAGGATTCTTGGGTCATGTCATCAATAGCTGATAAGTAATCTTTCATGTTCTGGCCACCATAATCTTTAGATATTTGCTCGTTCCATTCTACACCATAACCTGGCATACCTCTTCGATTTGGCGCTACAATGATATACCCGTGTGCAGCCATCAATTGAAAATTCCAACGGAAGGAATAAAACTGTGAAAGGGCTCCCTGTGGACCGCCTTGGCAGTAGAGTAGTGTCGGATACTTTTTGGTAGGGTCAAAATCAGGCGGATAGATTACCCAAGTGAGCATGTCTTTTCCGTCGGTGGTTTTAACCATCCTCTTTTCTATTTTCGACATTTTAATGTCTTTATAGATGGCGTCATTTGCATTAGACAATTGTTTCATTTCACCATTGTCGATGTTTAGATTATAAATCTCAGTAGCATGATTCATATCTCTTCGATACACAACCAAATGATTATCCACTTGTCCAATAATACCATTAACATCAAATTGACCTTGAGAAATCTGGCTAGGTGTAGCACTAGAAGAAGCTGTTGAAGGTACCTCAATGGCAAAAGCATGGACAGTACCATTTACGGGCGCATTAAAATAAATGGTCGATTCATCCTCACTCCAAACAAAGCCATACACAGTTCCATCCCAGTTTTCTGTTATATTTATATCTCCATCAGACAATCGTACAATTATGTCATTCTTGTCCGACTCATATCCATCTCTTTTCATTTGCAACCATGCTAATTTGCCCGATTTTGAGTAGCTAGGATGCGTATCATACCCTTTATTAGACGCAGTTAAATTAGTGGTTTGCTTTGTATCTACATTGTACTCAAATATGTCAGAATTGGTGCTAACTGCATATTCAGTACCGGCTAATTTTTTAGTGACATACAATACTTTTTTCGAATCAGGACTCCATATATAATCTTCATCGCCGCCGAATGGCTTTTGTGGACAGTCGTACGGTTTTCCTGCCATAAGATCAATACCATCATCTTCAGCATTACTGGCTGATTGAAGGAATAAATGACTGTATGATCCATCCTCCCATGTATCCCAATGCCGATAATTAAGTTCGTCATAAATATATACATTGGACAAAGGGACATCATCATAGTGATCTACGCCGCTAATGTCTGTAATCTTTACTTCCTTACTCACTAAACGCCATTTACCATCTGGTGATAGATTTTTATCAGTAACCATACCGTTCACATCATTGATAAGCCTTGGAACACCGCCTTGAATTGGGACCGAATACGATGTAGTACTCCGTTCGTTGGTTTCTAAATCATATTGAGTAGCATTATATAATACATCCTTACCATCATTAGATATACCAATTGAAGACACTCTATTTAGCTCTATAAGCTGCTCAGGTGTCATTACTCGAGTCTGAGCAAATAGTATGCTTGTCCATGTAGAAAGACAAAAGGTGATTATCAATAATTTATTCATGATTACTTTTCTTAGGTTTCAAGTAGTAAGGTAATGAATTGCCGTTTACTGATTAAATGAACCGCTATTAGATTGTAGATAAAATTCACTTAACTAGTAATAGATATTCTTTACCGTCTACCCTCTATGATCTATTACCTCCCATTCAGAACATAAAGTGGCGCATTCGTAACATTGACTTTATCAGCTAGAAGTCCCGTCATATCTTCGAATCATAATTCCTATTTATAATTCTAAATTTTAAACAATGAAAAATTTATATTTCTTGACCTTACTTTGTCTTTCCATTAGTTTCTTCAACATGTCTTGCACTGAAGCATACCAAGAAGATTTTTTGGATTCTCATTTAGATTGTGATGAATGGTGCAGTAATACTAATTTCGAATTTATGAATGAAGGCGATTGCATGAGCCTTTGTACTACTTGCAATAACCCTAGTGACTCTGAAGGTAGCAGCGCAGTATGTGTTTGTAATTGGTATGAGCAGCAATACGATGGAAATTGGGACGCTACCCCATATAAAAATAAAGGCCAGTGTGTAAAAGGTATCAAGAACGGAGATAGCGCAGGTTTTGGAACAGGCATTTCTGATACATGTCAAGACCTTGTGGATGAAGCGGGTTTGACTGGATTTGAAGCCTTAATTGTAGGATGGTACTGTACAATTCTTGAGCAATTTGGGAACCAATAACATAAAATGTATGATCACGATACATTATTGATCATCCTTCAATAAAACACCAAAAAACAAAACCCGATCAATATTTATTGATCGGGTTCTTTTATAAGAAATTATGTCTTCTTATTGTCTGTCACCAGAGTAACTACAATCATCTGAATTGATAATTGTGCTACCTGTCGCTGTGCTATTTGCCATCAATGACGTAGATCCACTTACATTGCTTTCATCAGCAGAAAGAGTCATTACACCATTCATTACAATATCAGCTTCATTCATCAAACCATTAAATTCGATAGCTACGCTATCTGCATTTACACTAATGGTCATCTCATCACCTGAAACAACACCTACACCAGCAAGACCGCTAAAAATAGAAGTAGACAAAGACAAAGCAACAGAGTCTGTACCTGTAGTTGCGTCTTCAAGAACATCTACTACCAATACTTCAGTAATACTGCCGCTAGAACAAACTAAGTCTCCTGAAAAAGATCCTACAAATTTGTCAGCCTCATACTCACAAGATCCATCATCTTCCTCAGCAGTAGCATCAAAATTTAAAGAAGCAGGATCCGTACAACCTTGAATAGGCTCAGGATCACATGATTGTAAAAAGAAAAAACTAGCCCCTAGGATAAGTACCCATTGGGCAACAAATTGAAAATTGTTACGTGTATTCATATTAAAAAGATTTGCATTTTTTAAGTAAAAGTCGTGTAGGTATTGGAAAAGCATTTGCTTACGCGCTGCAAAAGTACAAATCGCAAACTTACGAAGCGTTAAAATTTAATAACTGCCTGCATATCTACGCATAAACCATTCGATAAATAGCATCAATAGAATAGGAATCATAAGCCACCAAAATTGAAGTATGCTTTGGTTATCTCGCTCTGTATATAAAACAGGCTTGACTCGGTCACTGGAACGAATAATATCCGCTAATCCCGCTATATTCTCAGGATATACAACCTGTCCATTAAATTGATTACTTAAAGTAACTAGGAGGCCATGATCAGCCGTAAGATCGTAAGCTTCTTTCTGAATAGATCGAACCACAAATGAACCTTTATCACTGAGCACTTTTCCATTGTAATTGGTCTTGGCCTGATAGGTGTATTGACCTTCTGGAAGCGATCCTGCATCGAGAAAATAATAATCATCAACTCTTGAAAACTGATAATTAAATTGTTCTCCAGCAGTATTCTTAATATCTAATGATACCTCAGGGTCATTTATATTTTGGTAGAGCTCATTGTAGAGTTGGGCGTCAAAAAGTAAAGATTCATTTACTTTCAAATCTTCTTTATTAACATTAACTCGAAAAGGACGCTTATCCTCTTTTAAAGATGTGTATTGAATAATCTTTTGCCATAAATCATCGAAACCTTCATGGTCTTCGTAGGTCAAATAATCAAAAAGACGCCACTTCCAAATACCTTCGCCTAATAGGATAGTTTTTCGGATTCCATTACGTTCATTAAATACGATCAAAGGATAATTAGTCTCAATAGTACTTACCCGTTGGCGAGCAAATAACTTAGAATCTGATTCGACCTTAAATTCACCAAAAGGAGAAGACACCGGTGGAAACTGTTTTAAAACATTAGCCGAACGCTCACTAATGATAAATTCGGAGAACCCTTGTTGATATACAGGCTCAGAGGCATTCATCGATTGATTAAATCCATTGACACGTACGCCTTGTTCAAGGCTATTAAATCGGGTGTAGTCCGTTTGGCTGCCGGTCATAAAGACTCGGGGTACTCGTCGCTTATTTAAGGCTTCTATTTCTGAGGCTATATCCCAGCTTCGACTGGGTAAATTATGGAAGATGACAAGATTGGCTTGATTTACATTGATAGGTTTATCGGCGGCATATTTGATTTCGATCTCGTAATTTTTATTCTGAGATAATGATTGGTATATCGCAGATAGATCTGGATGTGGTCCTTCAGCCAGTATCATTACTTTTTGCCTAGCATCAATAACGTCGATATATAAGGTCTTGCTATTATTACGAGTACTGATCTCATCAGATAACGGACTTAGACTGACCCTATAACTAATATTCCCTGCTGTGCTTGGGGTCACCGTGAAATTGTACGATTGGAAAAATGGATCGCCATTTATGGAAACCTCTTTTTCGTCTACTAACTTTTCTTCCCCAGCTATTTTTTCATATAAGCGTAATTTCGAACGTCCACCACTGGCATTGAAGCTTTGCACATCTACTTGTAACTCCATATCATCACCTAAATAGGCAATGGTGTTATACAAGGTATTTTTTATTAAAAGATCTCGCTTTACGGTTGTATCACCTAATGCAATTGGGAACAAGCCTGCATTGAAGTTTACATTTTGATAAATAGGGTTCCGACCTTCATTAAAAATGCCATCAGTAGCTAAAATGATAGCACCAACATTTCGATCCGCATATTGCTCATCTATATAACGTAGGGCTTTGCTAATATTAGTGCTCTGATCTAGTGTTGTGTCTTCACTTATTTGTATATCTCCGCCAAAACGGAACATCTCTACATCGAAATCAGATTCTAGATTATCAACTAAAGTGCTGATCTTTTCATTGACATCTTTCACATATTCAGCTGAAGTCGCTTCTAGGATGGATGATGAGTTATCACTGGCGACTACCACAATAGCTTCCTCCGTTCGCTCTAGTAATCGCTGAACTACGGGACCTAATAATAAGAAAGCAATGCTGGCCACACCTAAGGCACGCAAAATAAATAATAAGGCTCTCTTCCAAAAAGCTATGTCCTTCCATTGGGAATTCCAGCTATACAGAACCATAGCCACCACTAAACCTAGTAATAGGCAGAGACCTATAAAGTAACTTGGATAATCAAATGAAAGACTCTCAAACACGCTTCCCTAATTTAAACTGCAAATATTAAAAATATAATAATATCAACCCGCACTGAATATTTTTTGTCAGCTTTGCGTTTTCTTTAACAGGTAATATATCTTCCGGAGCGAATAGCAAAGGGCTTATTTAATATCAAGTCTTGTTGAGACCATGAAAATAACGAACATTAAACGGATACTTTCCCTAATAAGTTGTATACTTTTTTGCTCCATCTTGCAGGCATCTTACATTATCCTGCCGATGGATCATAAAAAACAAAAAGATCACCTGAAAGCTTATGGCATCACATACTGGGTGCTAGAATCTGGTGTAGAAGCTTATTGGTTGCTTAACTATGAAGGTGGCTCTTTCGCGTTCGAACACACAGCAGCATTTGAAAAGGAGTGTAAAACTAGAGGCGTTTCATACAAAGTCATTGCGAATGGCGCCTTTGCTGAAATTAGAAGGCAAATTTCCAATCCCGAGGTGAATCAGGAGGTTATGAAATTAGAGAAACCACCAAAAGTAGCTGTCTACACACCGGATTTTAATGCTCGGGGTGAGAAGATTCAGCCGTGGGATGATGCAGTAACCTTAGTACTTACCTATGCAGAAATTCCCTACGACGTGATTTATGATCGTGAAGTGCTGGAAGACAAACTAGCTGAATATGATTGGCTGCATCTGCATCATGAAGATTTTACCGGCCAGTACGGAAAGTTTTACCGTGGATATCATACACAAGCGTGGTATAAAACCAATCAAAAGAAGATGGAAGCGCTCGCTGAAAGTTTAGGTTTCGAAAAAGTGTCTATGCTAAAACTAGCTGTGGTCAAGAAGATTAAAGAATACGTAGAAGGTGGCGGCTTTATGTTCGCAATGTGTTCAGCCACAGATACCTACGATATTGCACTCGCAGCAGAAGGAACAGATATTTGTGCAGATATTTTTGATCATGACCCCATGGGCCATATCGATGAAAGTACTCTAGATTATTCTAAAACCTTTGCCTTTAAGGATTTTACCCTTGTCGAAAATCCGCTCGAGTACGAATATTCTAGTATTGATCACCGTACAAGGAAGGTATCCCCAGAAACAGATTATTTCACCTTATTTGATTTTAGCGCTAAATGGGATCCTGTGCCCACGATGTTGACGCAGAATCATACACGCACGGTAAAAGGATTCATGGGCCAAACAACCGCCTATCATAAGAATCATATCAAATCTGACGTATTGGTACTTGGCGAAAATAAAGCCGTCCAAGAAGCAAGGTACATCCATGGCACACATGGCTATGGAACCTGGAGTTTCTTTGGTGGTCATGATCCAGAGGACTACAAACATTATGTAGGAGATCCAGAAACGGACCTAAGTTTACATCCTAATTCACCAGGATATCGCTTGATCTTAAATAATATTCTTTTTCCAGCCGCCGAAAAAAAGAAGCGTAAAACCTAAGTAGTTTAGGTGGATCCATGGCTTTTGGGCGATTACTGATGGTATAACTATCCAGTGATACCATCAGCACCAGGCCTCTTCAGGCTTCCCGATGTGCCATCGGGATCTAGCGACCGGTCAGCGAGCCTTTCATGCTAGCTGACTAGACCTTCGGTATACCTTACGTGTCCTTATCGCGAATACAAGCTTGGCTAGGTTCAATATCTAAGAATTGTCAGCAAGGCTACACTGACAGATGCTTTCTTGAACACTTTGAGTGTAGGAGTATTGAAAGAATGAAATTTGCTACAATATGAAACTAAGCTACAGTAGTTTTAAAGATGAAGACAGATTTATCTTAACAGACTTTGCTTGCGAACCGGCTCAAGAGCTATTTACTAAAAAAGGCTTATTCAAAATCCTTTGGAGCAAACAGAAGCCCGTCAAATTAACCGTGGATGATTATGCCATGGTTTTGAACAAGAATGAGATGCTATTCTGTACCCCCTTAAATGTTATAAACGTGCCTATAGATAGTGAAGGCGTCATAGCATTTGTGTTCAATAAAGAATTCTTTTGCATTCAGAATCATGATGCGGAAGTTTCATGTAACGGATTCCTATTCTTCGGCTCAGCCCAACCACAAAAACTAAGCATCACAAAAGATGATATTCATCACTTTGAGATCATGGAAGAATTGTTTCGCTCTGACTTACATACTAAGGATCGATTGCAAGGTGAGATGCTGCGTTCAATGCTAAAAAGAATGCTTATAATTTCTACGCGTTTAGTCAAGGAAAATTTGCCAGATAATAGGATTACAAATTCTCAAATGGATTTGGTCAGAACATATAATATACTCGTAGAAAAGCATTTTAAGGAGTATCATAAAGTAAAAGAATATGCAGATCTCCTATTTAAATCGCCCAAAACCTTATCCAACATATTTTCAAAGCACTTGGGCAAAAGTCCTCTTACCCTGATCAATGAACGGATCATATTAGAAGCGAAGCGACTTTTGCTACACTCAGATTTAACCAGTGATGAAATTGCCCAAGAATTAGGTTATAAGGATGGAGGACATTTTTCAAAATTCTTTAAAAAGCACAACGGTTTAAGCCCGATTGCTTTTAAGAAAGCCAAATTAAGTGTAGAAACATAAAGGAAAGATATACAATTTTAAGGGCAATCTAGACCATACAGGATCTAGTTCATGCATGCACCTTTGTACTGTTCATTTATTTAATCAAAGTAAACAAATAATAGTATGAAAAGTATATTGAAAATATGTATGTTTTTTGTGGGTCTTTCAACACTGTCTGCCCAAACACAAACGATTCAATTAACCCAAACGCCGGGTAATTTTACAAAGGAAAGTATTGATCTAATAGCTGGTGATTATCAATTTGACATCATCAATAAAGGGGTCCAACAAGAAGTCGGATTTGTATTAGTACCAAAAGGGAAATACGAGGCTACAGATCATATAAAAGAAGCCTATGTAAAAGCACCAGTTGGTACAGATGATCATTCTTTGACTAATGTAGTGAGTCTTGCGCCAGGTGAATATGAATACTTCTGCCCGTTAAATCCCACACCAAAGTACACCTTAACTGTACACGAATCTGTGGCAACAGTAAATCTGGAACAAAAGCCTGGGAACTTTACCACTGAGGCCATTACATTAAAGGCAGGCACGTATCAGTTCAATATCTCAAATAGCAATGTTGATCACGAAGTCGGTTTTGTGTTAGTGCCAAAAGGGAAATACGCACAAGAAAATCATATTCAAGATGCCTATGTAAAAGCGCCCGTACCTACCAATGAAGCGTCTCTTACAAATCTGGTAAACTTACAGGCGGGTGAATATGAATATTTCTGCCCTTTAAACCCAACACCCAAATATAGTCTTACGGTTGTAGAATAAGTAGAAGTACAGATAGCCCTTTAAAGAGCTGAACCTTACAGGTTCGGCTCTTTTTTTTTGCCTTTTCACAGAAAGGGAAAAATGTACAATTGTAAAGGAATAGCTGACCTTATAAATCAAGCCTATTGATCGCAACTTTGAATTGTATTCAAAAAGGGAAATATTTCTCAATTACTAAAAAATAAATATCATGACACAATTTAATGTTCCTACAAAAAGTGAAGTAAGTACTACCAATCAAGCCATCTTTGATCACTTAGAAAAAGCCGTTGGATTTGTACCTAATCTATATGCTACTATGGCATCAAGCGAAAATGGATTAAAGAACTTCTTAGATTTTGCTGGCGCTAATTCATCACTTTCGACAAAGCAAAAAGAGGTTATTAATCTTGCCGTGAGTGAAGTAAATCAATGCCAATATTGCCTTTCCGCTCATACGGCTATTGCTGGGATGAATGGATTTAGTGCTGACCAAATTTTGACCTTGCGTGCTGGATCGGCACCCTTTGATTCAAAGCTAAATGCATTGGCTAGATTGGCTAAGAATATTGCTGAAAATAGAGGAGCCACTGATGCTGCCATAATCGAAGAATACTTTGCAGAAGGATGGACAAAAGAGAATTTAATAGATACCATCAACCAAGTAGGGGAGATTACCATTACAAATTATTTGCATAGAACGACTGAAGTGCCTGTTGATTTTCCGCAAGCAGAAGCCTTAGAGCTAGTGCATGCATAACAGCAATAGAGATCGGAATAAATAAAAAAAGAGCCTCGAATATTCGAGGCTCTTTTTTTTTATTCTTTTACAAAGGTAGTAGTATAGTCTAAATTAATAGACTGTATTCTAAGTAGATAAGCCCCACTTTTTAAATGCGAAATGTCAATTCTATTTTCAGCATTACGTTCAAGAGAGGTGTTTCGTATCACAGAAATCAAAGCACCTTTGCTATCATATATGCTCATGGTAATATCTCGAATAGTTTCATCATTCCAAGCTAAGAAAATAGACTCATTGGCTGGATTTGGATAGAGAGTAAGTCCCGCAGCAAAATCCAAATTTTCATCAGATGAAACAATAGGCACATTAACTATAAAAAGCTGTGTACAACCATTTTCATCCATAATGGTAATCTCTAAGACCGTTTCCTTTACGCCTTCATAGAGGTTGCTATCTTGGAAACCTTCGCCATTCAGTGAATAAGAGAAGGCTCCAGTACCACCAAAAGCAATAATTTCTATGTCAGCCGAAGTCATATCTGAACTTAGGTCTACGGTAACAGCGCTTGTATCAATCATCGCTGGTTCTGCAATACTAAATGTTTCTTCCGTTTCACAGCCATTTTCATCTATGGCTTTAATAGTGTAATCACCAGCCTCAAGACCATCTAATACCGGGTCATTCTCATCATTTAATGTCCATTCATATGGAGCAGTACCCCCTTGAATATCGATATCTGCATTGCCATCGGATGCCCCAAAACAACTAATGTCAGTACTTTCTATTGTCAATACCAGTGCACTCGGCTCTAACACTTCAACAGTGCTTTCGCTAGTACAACCATTATCGTCTGTGGCAATGATCGTATACTCTCCAGCTGGGAGATTTTCAAAAACACCATCATTATTGGATTCATCATCTAAACTATATTCAATGCTACCAGTGCCTCCTGAGGCATCAATGTCTACACTACCATTACTTTCTCCAAAGCATAGAACGTCTATAAGCATAGCAGTAGAGCTGACCAGACTTTGAGGATCTTCTAGATTTACAGTAATTGTAGTATTACAGCCATTTTCATCTGATACACCTATCGTATATTCACCCATATCTAGTTCAGAAAATTGGCCGGTACTATTCGTTTCTCCATCTAAGGAATACATATATTCTCCAGTACCGCCACTACCAATCACACTAATTTCTCCAGTATTTTCTCCAGCACATAATGGATCTATAGACTCATCAACATCCAATTGGATCTGAGCAGGTTCTGAAATCTCAAAAGCTATGGTTTCTTGACACCCATTTTCGTCAGTAATCAATGCGGTATAGGTTCCTGCAGGTACATCATCATAAAGGCCATCCGAACTACTCTCACCTAATAAAGAAAATTCTATAGCTCCGGTACCACCAGACGCATTCAATTGTACGGTGGCTGTTTCACCAAAACAATCAATTTCTTTTTCTAAGCTTGCATCCCCTGAAAGCAACTGAGGATTTGTCAATTGAGCATTTACCTCTTGAGTACACCCATTGGCATCATTTACTTTCACTACATACATACCTGGACCTAAATCAGTAAATTCTCCATCCATATTTTCCATAGTACCAATACTGTATGTATAAGGACTGGATCCACCAGTAGCTATTACACTTATGTTACCATTAGCATCGCCATTACAAAGCGGATTGTTAGTTGACTGCACAGTGAATGATATTTCTGTGGGCTCCGATATACTAAATGAATACTCAGCATTACAATCCCCTCCATTACTGGCTGTAATGGTATAATCTCCAGCTTCTAATCCTGTAAAGCGTCCAGTTAGATTTGATTCACCATTAAGCGTGAATGTAATCCCTTCAACACCTCCCGAGTTTACTCGTATTTCTCCATCATTACCTCCATAGCAATTCACATTATCAAGTGCATCAAGAAAGATTTCTAAGTCAGCTATAAATGGAATTGTTATTATCAATTCATCAGAGCATCCATTTGAATCAGTGGCTTGTGCGATATAGTCACCAGGCTCTAATTCGTCAAATAAACCAAAACCATTTGTCTCACCATTTAGAGTATATTGTATACTACCTTCTGCATTAGTAAGAGATAAGGCTACGGACCCTAAAGATCCATCACACGCAGCGGAACTTATTGTATTGGCAATCAACTCTACGGCAATGGGTTCGCCAAGGCTAGCCAATACTTCCGCAGAGCAACCATTGCTATCAAGGGCTGTCAAAACGTAGTCACCCGCCGATAAACCAGTAAATATTGAATCATCTGGATTTGCATTGAGTATACCATCTAAGTAATAACTTTCACCGCCGTTACCTCCTTCAATATCTATGGATATGCTACCATCATTGCCATCGTTACAACTAGGATCAGAAAGCATAACTACCATTGCGGACATTGTATCAGGCTGAGGTATATCAATGTAATTGGTGTCTGTACAGTTATTCCAGTCCATTAAAATGGCTTGATAGGTTCCTGCAGAAAGTGTATCGAATAGTGTACTTAGAACGGGTTCAAAAGTATCAAACTCAACGGTTAGGTTACCCAAGCCTCCACTAACAAACAAGGTGACAGCTCCATCATCAAGACCATAACAACTCACTGGATCTATGTACATAGAATCAATCAAAATTTCATCAGGTTGCTCAAGCTCGAAATCTATATCATTACTGCAGCCAGCAAAATCATATACCGCTATATTGTAATCACCCGCTGGAAGGTTTTCGAATGTAGGATTTGTAGTTAATGGACCATTATCGAGACTATAAGAATAACTACCATTGGACCCACCTGTTACAACGAATGTAACAACAGCATTAGAATCATTATAGCATTCTATATCCTGAGAAACAACTGGATTAATTAGTATTTCTGCAGGCTCGTTTATAGAAACAGTGATACTCTCTTCATTATCAAATGAGTCATATACAGTAATAATATATGTTCCGCCAGGGAGATCATCAAAGTAGCCAGTAGTATTACTTAAGTTATCATAATCAATATAGTATGTGTAAGTGCCACTTCCACCTTCTGCCAATACCTCAATAAAACCATCTTCATCACCTGCACATTCTAAATCTCCGGAACTAACCAATGTAAGTTCAATTGGATCTACAGAAATACCACAAGCGAAATTGGCAGCTAATAAAAGACTTGACCTAGACGTATTTAAAATTTGATTCATATAGTCGCCTTGATCTTCTGAAAATGCAACCATGCAATCGTCATCCACATAATCCATGTAATTCATAAACATGTCGCCTGAGTTACCGCAACTAGGAGAGGGGTGAGTCGGACAACCAAAGTTTGAATCGTCTTGCAGTGGGGTATCCGCAAATCCATCATCTGCGCCACATCCATTATTTCTCCATATGTGAGGTAAACCTAAATAATGCCCAACCTCATGAGTAGCTGTTCGACCTAAATTATAAGGAGGTGAGTTGTAACCTGGACCTCCAAAGGTTCCAGTCCAAATGGCAATGCCATCTAATACGGGATTTGGAAGTGAGGATAAACTGGGTACATAAGCGTATCCTAAAGCACCTATTGTAGGCGCTACCCAAACATTTAAATATATATCTCGATCCCATCCTGTAGCTTGCTTAATACCAAACTCATTACTATCAAAATTCTGACTAGTCGCGTATCGAGTGACACCATCAGTGGGGTTTCCATTTTCATCAGTACTCGCTAGACAAAAGAATATTTGAGGGTCACCTGGTGAAAATCCAGCTGGAACGTCGCTGTAATCATCATTGGAGGCCGTAAAGTCCTCATTTAAAACCTCGATCTGTGATTCGATTTGTGCTAATGATAAATTGCTTCCTGTGCCAATAGACTGTCCAGGAGGATGTACGATAACAACATGCACCGGAATCTCAACGAACATTTGTCGATCGGTGGGTTCTTGCAATTTATTAAAGGCTTTGATGCCTTCATCTATTTCTTGCATATGGGCATCATAGTCACCATAAGCCAACATCATTTTTTCTGTAGAATGACATCTATCTTTTTCCTGAGCAAAAAGAGAGAAAGAGCAAGCGATAGTCAGTAATAGGGTTAGAATTCCTTTTGTATTCATTCTTTCGTTTTAATTAGAAAATGATCATCATCCGAAATTTAACGGCTCGTTACAAGAACTATAACGATTTATTGCATATTAATGTAGTTGGAGAGACGTTAGTACTTTTGTACCCTTAAATATACAAATTAACATGAAGGTTTTATTTTCTTTACTTGCTTTGGTTTTGACATTTCAACTAACTTTTGCCCAGAGTAAAGCTGATATAGAAGCATACGAAAAACAGTATGAATTTAATATTAAGCAATCGAGAATAGATGGTGTTTACATTCCAAAAGATGTGGCAGATGCAATCCGGGAGATCAAAGACCTTTCTCCGCAAGATGGATTAGAAAGCTATAGAGACATTTCTGATGAGTTAGAAGCTGCAAAAAAGATTCATTTTGGCTTAGGTAGATGGATAACCGTCAATTGGAATTTTTATGATGGCTCACGATTGTCACACCATTTAAAGGACAAAGGAATTCTCCATCCAGACGACATGGCAAAGTACTTGTTAGTCATGTTACATAGGGATCTAAATAACCGTTCAGAAAGTGATGAGGCACTAATAAAAATGTTAGCTGAAGAGCGAAAAAAAATAGCCGAATCCTTGATTGAAAAGAAAACTAAACTTTGAGAATTTAAAATTTTCTCAATCTGTATTACGGTTTTTTCTCATATTTGCGTTCTCAAAATTATTCGAAACGAACGGATAGATACCGTAAATAATTTCTCTTATGGCTAAAAACCTACTTATCGTAGAGTCTCCTGCAAAGGCAAAAACTATTGAAAAATATTTGGGCAAAGACTTCATGGTGAAGTCCAGTTATGGTCACATTAGGGACCTTGATAAGGGAAAGAAAGGGATAACCATCGAAAATGATTTCGAACCCTCTTATGTTGTTTCTCCAGAAAAGAAAAAAGTAGTAGCTGAACTCAAAGCAGCTAAGAAAAAAGTTGAAGAAGTATGGCTAGCAACGGATGAAGACCGTGAAGGAGAAGCGATCTCTTGGCACCTATGCGAGGTGCTAGGATTAGATTATGATACTACAAAACGTATCGTATTTAGAGAAATTACTAAGCCAGCTATTCAAAAAGCAGTAGATAATCCCAGACTTGTTGATAAAAACTTGGTGGATGCGCAGCAAGCTAGACGAATTCTGGATAGATTGGTAGGTTTCGAATTGTCCGAGATATTATGGAGAAAGGTAAAGAATAAATTATCTGCTGGTCGTGTACAATCTGTAGCTGTTAAATTGCTGGTAGAGAAGGAACGTGAGATAACTAGTTTTGAAACGTCTCCTTACTTTAAAATAACCGCCTCATTTACCGTATTCAATGATCAGAAGAAAGCAGTCGAATTAAAGGCTGAACTAAAACATAGGTTTGATAATGTAGAAGAAGCGGCGGCTTTTTTAGAAGATTGTAAAATTGCGAATTTCACCATAGGTGATATCAAAGTTAAACCAGCAAAACGAACACCAGCAGCACCATTTACCACTTCTACACTGCAACAAGAAGCGAGTAGGAAAATGGGTTTTAGCGTAAGTAGAACCATGCGTACAGCTCAAAAGCTATATGAGCAAGGTAAGATTACGTATATGAGAACGGATTCAACGAGTCTATCCCAATTGGCCATTGGAACTATAGCAGAAGAAGTTAAAAAACAATATGGTGAAGAATACTCCAAAGTAAGACAGTTTAAATCTAAAAAAGCAAACGCGCAAGAAGCACACGAAGCTATAAGACCTACATATATAAGTAATCATGAGATTGCGGGTGATAATGATATGGTTCGCTTATATAACCTGATTTGGAAACGGACCATCGCTTCACAAATGAGTGATGCAAAACTTGAAAGAACGTCTGTTCTAATTGATATCTCTACAAGGAACGACTATCAGTTATCTGCAGAAGGTGAAGTCGTCGTTTTTGATGGTTTTTTAAAAGTGTATATAGAGTCAAAAGATGATGAAGATGATGGTGATGAGTCTGGCGTTTTGCCTCCGTTAACTATAGGCATGGATTTGCCATTAAAGAAAATGGAAGCCACCGAAAAGTTTACTAGACCTCCCGCGCGATATACGGAGGCAAGTCTAGTAAAAAAGTTAGAAGAGTTGGGCATCGGAAGACCATCCACATATGCACCTACCATTACAAAGATCATGGAGTCAGAACGGGGGTATGTAACCAAAGAAAGTCGAGAAGGAAAAGAGCGTTCCTACCAAAAATTCACATTGGAAAACCAACAGGTAAATAAAGAAGTACTTACGGAGACTACTGGTAAAACATCGAATCGATTATACCCGAGCGACCTTGGTATGTTAGTGACTGACTTTCTAGATGATCACTTTAATAAGATCATGAATTACAGCTTTACAGCTGACGTTGAAGGTGAATTAGATTCTATTGCCAATGGACAAATGGAATGGAAATCCATGATCAAAGATTTTTATGGACCTTTCCATGAACGGGTAGAAGATACCATAGAAAATGCTGAACGGGCAAAAGGTAGACGGGATCTAGGTACGGACCCGGAATCAGGACTTACTGTACTTGTGCAAATGACAAGGTATGGACCTGTGGCTCAAATTGGTACTCGAGAGGAAGTAGGCGAAGATGGCAAACCAAAGTTTGCAAACTTAAAAATTGGACAATCATTAGAAACCATAAGCTACGAAGAAGCTATGGATTTGTTTAAGCTTCCAAGAGTAGCAGGGGAGTATGAAGGAAAAGAAATTGTGATTGGTTCAGGTAGATATGGTCCTTACGTAAAGTTCGATGAGAAATTTATTTCCATTCCTAGAGCTGAAGACCCGATGGAAATTTCAGCTGACCGATGTATTGAATTGATTGAAGAAAAAAGAAAAGAAGATGCTCCTGTCACAACATACAAGGGAGAACCGGTTACAAAAGGCAAAGGAAGATTTGGTCCGTTCCTAAAATATAAAGCACTTTATGTGAATATTCCGCGCCGAATAGATCCAGAGACCATCACGCAAGAGCAAATGCATGAATTGATTGCTGCAAAAATCGAAAAGGAAGCTAACCGATATATCCAACGATGGGAGGATGAGCAGATTGCTATAGAAAATGGTCGATGGGGACCGTTTATTCGGTATAAGAAGAAGTCAATCAAACTACCTAAAGTAGATGGAGAAAAGCCGACGGCAGAATATCTTAAAACACTTTCGTTAGAAGATGTCAAGAAACTTATTGAGGAAGAACTGCCAGGTACCTTTACTAAAAAGAAGAAAGGACCTAAGAAACCTAAAAAATAAGAAGCTCCTCGACTTTTTCGTAAGGCAGCCGTTCATTTATTTTTAGTATAAGCTCACTTTTCAAGAATTGTAATTCTTGTTTTAAAGGAGCTGAGCTAACTTTAACCTTCACCGTGCTAAATTCTATTTTCACGCTTTGGGTGTAATTGGTAATCATGGGGCCTACAACGTCAGACCATATTTCCTCAATATTTTGTTTTTGGTATGATCTACCTAAATTTTTATTCTGTTGGAAATAATCGTTGATCGCTTTTGATAATTTTTTCTGGTTCTTCTCCATGGCCATTTCAATGATGCTTTATGCAGCCTTTTTCAATATGTAACTGATGAATGGGGGTATTTAATTCCTTTATGATATTTCTTAATCTAGATATGGATGTATCTGTGATTAGAACTTGCCCCTTCCATCTATTCTGAATAAGCTGCAATATATTCAAAACGCGGTCATCATCTAACTTATCAAATATGTCATCGAGCAAAAGAATTGGAATTTTTCCCGTTTCTTCTGCTAGTTTTTCAAATTGTGTCAACTTTAAAGAAAATAAGTAAGACTTAATTTGTCCTTGTGAACCCACTTGTTTCAAAACCATGTCATTCAAAAGAAATAAAAGATCATCTTTATGTATACCTCTGTTTGTTCTTCCAGTTATTAAATCACGTTGCCTTACAGTAATAGCATGTGATATGAAAGAATCTTCAGCAATATGGCTTTGATATTTTATAGCAGGCGCCTCTGCATGACCACTAATCTGATCATAGATATCTAAAAAGCTTTGCTGGATGCCTGCTATGAGCGATTTTCTAGATTGGTATACATGATCTGCAGGGGCGGTCATTTGTTGATCTAAAATTTGCAAATAGTTCTCATCTGGGGTACCGTCTTTTTTCAAATAACTATTCCTTTGCTTTAAAAGGCGGTTATAGTTACCTAAGGCATCAACATATGCCTTATCAAATTGTCCAAGGGTTCTATCCACAAACTTTCGTCTATGTTCGCTAGCCCCTTCAATCATACTTACATCACCGGGCGCTATACAAACAATAGGAATCTTACCTATATGGTCGGACAAACGTCTATGTTTTTTGCTATCAACGCTTATAGTTTTTTTTCTGTTGAAGGCATAACTGTTGGCTACTTCAATAGCGTTTTCTTCTTGCTTAAATGAGCCTTGAATTCGATAAAACTCTTGATTTTCACCTATAAGGTATTTATCTGAGGAAGCAAAATACGATCGCCCAAAGGCCAAGCAATGAACAGCATCAATGAGACTAGATTTGCCAGCTCCATTCAGGCCAGTAATGATATTTATCCCTGGACCAAAGTCGGCTCGTTCTTCTTTTATGTTTCTAAAATGCCTTAGACTAATATGTGTAATATAATTTGTTCCCAGACTGGTCTTATCTTTGTGTACAATATTACAATTAAAGTACGCTGCATTACGTACTTTTAATATCAAATTAAAATTTACTATGGCTGAAGTAATATCGAAAACAAAAAGTCGAAGAAGGACAAGCAGCAAAGCGAAGTTTAGCAAAAAGACCTATCTGCAATGGTATGAAATAATGCTGCGGGTACGAAGGTTTGAAGAGAAGGCATTGTTGGCGTATTCAAAACAATTGATCAGAGGGTTTTTGCATGTATATATTGGACAAGAGGCTATAGCAGCCGCGTTGACCTCAGCCATTACCCCTGACGATAAATTAGTGACAGCCTACCGACAACATGGTGTTGCTTTGGCAAGAGGGTTGAGTTCGTCATCTTGTATGGCTGAGTTATTTGGAAAAGCGACCGGTTGCGTTAAAGGTAAAGGTGGTTCTATGCATTTCTTTTCAAAGGAGCACAACTACTTTGGTGGAAATGGAATAGTCGGCGCACAAATACCGATTGGCACAGGTATGGGTCTTGCAGAAAAGTATAAGAAGACCAAAAATATCAGTGTTTGCATGTTTGGAGATGGGGCGGCTCGACAAGGCGCACTTTATGAGTCATTTAATATGGCGATGACTTGGAAATTGCCGGTGCTTTATATCTGTGAAAATAATGGATATGCGATGGGAACCTCAGTGGAGAGAACTAGTAATGTAAAAGATATTCATACTATTGGTGAAGCCTTTGATATGCCTAATAGCGCTGTGGACGGTATGGATCCAGAGGCAGTACACGAAGCTATAGAAAAAGCAGCTAAGCACATTAGAAGTGGTAAAGGGCCTTATTTCTTGGAAATAAAGACGTATAGATATCGAGGACACTCAGTATCAGACCCCGCTAAGTATCGGACAAAAGAGGAGTTAAATGAATATAAAGCGCAGGACCCATTATTAGTTTTAGAGGAACGAATGTTAAAAGGAAAGATAGCTAGCGCGAAAGAGATTGATAAGATAAAAACCGATATTCAAAAGGAAATAGACGAGGCCTATAAATTTGCTGAGGATTCGCCATTCCCACTTGGGTCGGAATTGTATGATGACAATTACGTACAAGAAGATTACCCTTATATAATGGATTAACAATATCCATTATAAAAAACTAACATATATTTTTAAAAGCTTTCCTTACTATCTGCCATAGTAAGGAAAGTTTTTTAATTTTGCGGAGATTTTTTCAAAAGTATAATATGGCAATTCGTAGAAAGCAAAAGAAAGAAGCAGACGAAACGTTAATAGACGTAGTAGAAGTAAAAGAAACAGCACAAGACTTTTTCGAAAAGAATAGGAGCGCTGTTCTTATCGGTCTGGTTCTTATCGTTTTATTAGTTGTAGGTTTTATTGCGTACAAATATGCATATAAAGCCCCTAGAGAAGAGGCTGCAATGAATGAGCTGTATAGAGCTGAATTGCAATTCGAAAAAGATTCGTTTTCTCTAGCGCTTGAAAACCCAGGTGGTGGTTTTTCTGGACTATTAGATATTATTGATGACTATAGTGGCACGAAAGCGGCAAATACAGCAAAGTATTATGCCGGTGTCTCATACCTTCAATTAGGAAGATATGACGAAGCGGTAGAGTATTTAAATGGCTTTAAGGCTAAAGGAGATGTTACGCCTATTATGAAACAAGGAGCCTTAGGAGATGCGTATTCTGAGTTAGAAGATTTTGATAGCGCCTTATCGGCTTACAAGAAAGCGGCCAGCTCAGGAAACAATGATTTCCTCACACCATACTACTTAAATAAGTACGGTCAATTAGCCAATATTCAAGGAAATACATCGGAGGCACTACGAGCTTTTGAAAGAATTAGAGACGAATTTGCTTCCTCTGCTGAATTCTCTTCGGCAAAGATGTATATCACTAAGCTTCAATCGTAATCATTGTCTAGCAAAGACCAGAACCTTTCAAATACAGGTAAAGCTCATTCCACAGATTTTTCAAGCAAGAAAATAGGGATGGCTGTTTCTCGGTGGAATACGGATATCACCCATTCACTTCAAGATGCCTGTAAGGAAACCTTGATTAAAGCAGGCATAAAGGCTGAAAATATATATATGGTCGAAGTACCAGGCACCTTTGAAATACCTGCCGCGTGTAAGATCTTGTTACAAACATATGGTTTAGACGCCGTTATAGGAATTGGTTGCGTAATTAAAGGTGAAACTAGCCATAACGAATACATCAACCACGCAGTAGCTACAGGATTGACACAGTTGTCAATTATTTCCGGTAAGCCTTGTATTTTTGGTGTATTAACGCCTAATGATATGGATCAAGCAAAGGATAGAGCAGGAGGGAAGTATGGCAATAAAGGAGTAGAAGCGGCAAATGCAGCCCTTGAAATGATAGCCTTAAAAGATCAAATTAAAGACCCAAAGTCGACAATTGGATTTAACTAAAGGCAACTGATTCATTAAAATTTTATTAAATCGCGAATAGAATACTATTTTAGGTGTTCGTTTGCGTTAGTTTGAATGGGACTAATAACGACATTTTTCGAATTTAAATCTTATCTTTGGATAGGAAGTTTAGCTTCGCGAAATCAACCCGAAATAATGCAATTGAAAGGTATGTTCCAATGAAACCAAGAAATTGTATCATTTTAAATTTTGCTAATAATATGAATAAGCTTGCAATTTTCTTTTTTCTTGTTACCGCTGTTAACACAGCTATAGCTCAAGAATCATTATTAACTGGTTTAATGAATGTAGAACCCGTAGTGGTTCAGGCGGATGAAACAACTATGGAAGCCAGTGAAGACTTTGATAAATCACTAGGTGAAAATCAAGCCAAAGTAGATAAGCTTTTACAGAAGCATAGCGAGAAGTTTACGAAAGACGTAACGGAAGTTATGGGTAAATTCAATAAAGTTTTAGCTAAGGCTATAGAACAAGATGTCAAAAACGAAAAAGGACGGGCGGCATCATCAGTAAATGCGCTATCCCATGAATTGCTAAAAGCAAAGAAATTGGTAATTACCGACTTCGAAAATGAGATGAACCCAATGGTTAGAGCGTTACCAAAAGCAATCAGGGACGAAAAAGAATCCGCTTTCAGAGAGATTGTTGATAATTATCGTGCAAGCCTACAATCAGAATTTGAAGCAAATAAAGCCGTTATACAATCGTTTAGAGCGACAGAGCATTTAGTCACAACTGTAGACTAATAATTAAACGAAAAGAAATATACCAAGAGGTCATGAGAGTATTCTCATGACCTCTTTTTTGATATAAATACCACTATTATGAAATTGACAATTATTGAAACAGGCTTATTCAAACTCGATGGCGGTGCTATGTTTGGGGTCGTGCCAAAACAAATGTGGCAAAGAATGAATCCAGCAGATGAGAACAATATGTGTACTTGGTCTATGAGAAGTTTGCTTCTTCAAGATGGCGAAAGGAATATATTATTTGACGTAGGATTGGGAAACAAGCAAGATTCAAAGTTTATGTCACATTTTGAACCGCACGGTCCATTTAGTTTGACAGAGTCAATAGAAGAAACGGGGTTAACAACCGAGGATATAACAGATGTGTTTATTACACATCTTCATTTTGATCATGTGGGTGGAGCTTTGAAGTTGAATGCATCGGGAGATTTGATACCCACATTTCCTAATGCTAAATACTGGTCCACTAAAAAGCATTTTGATTGGGCCTATACGCCTAATCCAAGAGAAAAAGCATCCTTTTTAAAGGAAAATTTTGTTCCACTAGCTGATTTGGGATTACTACATTTTATTGAAGAAGAACAAGGTGTCCGCTTATATGATAATATAGAAGTATTCTTTTATCACGGGCATACAAAAAGTATGATGGTGCCTACTATAACAACGCCCAAAGGAAATAAGCTTACGTATTGTGCAGATCTATTGCCATCCATTCATCATGTAAGGATGCCTTATGTAATGAGTTATGATATTGACCCTCTACAAACCTTACAAGAAAAGAAAGCGTTTTATGATAGGCTATTAAGTTATGAGAATAGTTATTTGTTTTTCGAACATGATCCTGTGCATCCAGTAGGACAATTAAACTTAAATGAAAGGGGGAGATATGAGATTAATGTCGTATCTCCAGCCACACTTAAAGATCTTTAATCTTCACGTGGATATTTGCTTTCCAGGTGAATTTGCATGTATTCACGAAGTTTAGTGTTGTGCTCTTTATTTTGTTCATCAAAGGCACGATCATAACTGTCAGTCCCGGCTAAACGCTGTCTACAAGCTTCAAACAAAGTTACAGCGCAAGCTACAGAAATGTTTAAGCTCTGAACCATACCAAATTGTGGAATAATCATATTCGTGTCACAATGGGATAATACGTCCTTTGTTAAACCTTCATGTTCATTTCCAAAAGCAATGACTGATGATACATTAAAATCGAGGGTATACAAGGAAGTGGCTTCACTATTTAAATGAGTACCAATAATTCGTTCATATTTATTACGCAAGGCTAAAATGCATGCTGTCAGATCTTCATAGTAATGAATCTTTATCCATTTTACGACCCCAGTTGAACTCGAAATACCTACTTCCTCATATCGCTTTTGAAGTCTAGGATCGGTGTATAGAATATAAATTTCACGTATTCCTACAGCATCGCAACTTCTAATGACGGCACCGATGTTATGTTTGTCATGAACATTTTCTAATAGGACAGTTAAATCATTTTGACTATTTGCAATATGATTTTTAAAAGTACGTATTCGCTCTTCTGTGAAGAGAGAGCCTATGTCATGATTATCTGCGTTGGAATTTGCCATTCCTGAACTTCAAGATTTGCACTTCCTTATTGAGAAAGTATTCAATATTCTTTTTGTCATTAGGGTCTTCTTCTGGATCTACTAATAATCGGACAACATCGAAGGAAGATAGTAAGTATTCGTTTTGATCATTTTCAAGAAAAAATTGAAAATCAGTGCCATAGGTGTCGAGGTTCTTTAGAACATAACTTCCTACATCATATCCCTCACATGCATCTCTGCCTGGCAAGGCATTATATGTATTAAAATAGCGGTTCCTAAAATTTTTAATGGAAGGATTAGTCTTGTCAAAATACCTGGACTGGGCAACCGTAGCATTCAAATTCAGATGAAGATCATAGTTTATTCTTTCAGACTCGGCAAGTATTGGCATGCCATATACAGTGACATTATTTTCTCTTTTTTCAACTCGAAGACGTCTCATGCATGTATATACAAAGTTTTCATCTGAACTTTTCCAGTTTGGAATGACCACAGCAATGTCTTTTTCGAACAAAGTGGAATCAAACGCAACTTCTCCAAAGTTGATGGTGTCTTCCGGAATAAGCAATTCTTGAAAAGGCGTACGACTTCCATGACTTTTGGCATATTCCTGAAAATATTTAAAGCGTCCTTTATCAGAGCCCTCTTCTTTAGCTAATAGATACACTTGTTGCGGTTCAAAATTAGTTATCAAATCTTCAGCCAATGCGTAATAATGATCTTCAAGATTAGGTTTCAGTTGTACGTATTGTGGATTTTTTTGAGCCACCTTCTTTGACGCTTGCCAAGGAGATATTAGTACAGCACTTTGTTCTTTAGCTAGGTATGCGGTCTCTCTGATTTTTTCTTTGTCATATGGTCCAATTATTACATCCGCTTCTCTTATAGCTTCAATACTCTCTAGCTTGCTTTCCGAAATATTTGAGGAATCAAAAATATGTGCTTGTATTTGCTTGGTTCCAGTATACTCTTCTAATGCCATTTTTAAACCTAAATAGAATTCAATGAACCTATTTTGAATGGTACCTTTTTCCACAAAATCCTGCGCTTGAGCGTTTGCATTTATCGGCACTAAGACAGCAATTGAATATGCATTTTTATCTATACTATTGATCTCTTTTTTTGAGCCTATGGGGGGATACGCTGTTTCATCAGCAAAGGTCCATTCTATGACCTCGACTTTCTTTGTACTTTCTTTACCCTCTTCTGGTTTAGTATCTTCTTCCTTCTTAGGGGGCGGAGGTGTGGCGTCCACGAATTTCTTTTTGCTTTTACATGCACTTATGCTAAGGCAAAGCAAAAGTAAAAGCATACTTATGGACCTATTCCCACTCAATTGTTGCAGGCGGTTTTGTGCTGATATCATATACCACGCGGTTTATTCCTTTTACATTATTTATAATCTCATTAGAAATCTTAGCTAATAATGAGTGGGGTAGAGGCGCCCAATTTGCTGTCATTCCATCAACAGACTCAACGGCGCGTAAAGCACAAGTATATTCATATGTTCTTTCGTCCCCCATTACTCCAACGGATTTCACAGGTAATAGTATTGTACCTGCCTGCCATACCTTGTCATACCAGCCTTCTTCCTTAAGCAATGAGATAAAGATATGGTCTGCTTCTTGATTCAGTTTGATCTTTTCTTCTGTAAGATCCCCTAATATACGGATAGCTAAACCAGGACCTGGAAAAGGATGACGATTTAGGATTTCAGGTTTTAGTCCAATGTGATTTCCAACAGTTCTCACTTCATCTTTAAAAAGCATACGTAAAGGTTCAATGAGATTCAAGCCCATTTTCTCTGGTAAACCTCCCACATTGTGATGTGATTTGATGGTCACAGATGGCCCAAATACTGAAACAGACTCAATTACATCTGGGTAAATAGTTCCTTGTGCTAAGTAGCTGATATTATCGAGTGCTTTAGCTTCCTTTTCAAAAACCTCAATAAAGACTCGACCAATAATCTTTCTCTTTTTTTCAGGATCGGAGACGCCTTGTAATTCGGATAAAAACTCATGAGAAGCATCAACACCTCGAACTTGAAGGCCCATATCTTCATAAGATTCTAAGACCTGATCAAATTCATTTTTTCTAAGCACTCCATTGTTGACGAAAATACCAGTCAATTGATTCCCAATGGCTTTATGTATGAGCATGGCTGCTACAGTGGAGTCTACCCCTCCTGAGAGGCCAATAATTACCTTCTCTTTTCCGATTTGATTCTTTAATTGTGCCACCATGTCATCGACAAATTGATCGGCATTCCAATCCTTTGAACAAGCGCAGATTTTCTCAGCAAAATTAGCTAGTAACTTATTTCCATCTAATGTATGTGATACTTCTGGATGAAATTGGATTCCATAAATGGGATTAGGTCCATTTATATTTTGAAAAGCAGCAATGGGAATATCTTTTGTTGTTGCGATTATTTCATAGCCTTCGGATAGGCTATGAATAGTATCACTATGAGACATCCACACTTGAGATTGGCTAATGCCATCTAGTAACACGGATTTTGCTGATTGAATTAGATCTGCATGCCCATATTCTCTTTTATTAGAAGCCACAACCTCTCCGCCTGTTGCATAGGAAATATACTGTGCACCGTAACACACTCCCAAGACTGGATATTTTTTTGATACCTGTTCTAAAGGGAAAAGTAAACGATCGTCTTGTCTTACACTAAATGGGCTACCTGATAAAATGACACCTTTTACATCCGAATCAAGAATATCCAAATCCTTGTTAAATGGATAGATTACGGAGCAAAAATTCATTTCACGCAAACGCCTTGAGATGAGCTGCGTAAACTGAGAACCAAAATCAAAAATGGCTATCTTATCCATCGGACAAAGATAGATAAGTTCAAATCAAATAAAAACGTAATGTTTGTGGATTATTACTTAATCTGTACTTGCAAGTTGTTACTTGTTGCCATTCTTTCGGTAACAGAAATGACCATTTTGCTATTTGTAATATCTGCTTTTTGCAAATATGCTTGGATAGCGGCAACACGAGCTTCTGCTAAGTCTCTTGATTGATTATCTCCTTTCTTGTAATTAGCGGTAATTAACAAGAATGATGAAACCCTTCTTTCAAATGCAGCAATTGTTTTGTCTAGTTTTTCAAGAGCTGCATCGTCTAATTCATCAGAGTTTTCATTGAAAAATACATTATAAAAGGAAGCTCCTTCTCTTTCTGCCTTGACTTCGTCTATCAACCGATTGTTAGGATAAACAGGTGTTTCTTCTGTTCGAGCTTGACCTGCATAAGGGTAAAAACCAGCCATATAGCCTGGGATTTGACGATATACCTTTAATATATCTCCAAAAGCACTCAAATCCACTTCAGTGGGTTCGCCTTCAATTAATATTACTGTTTTCTTTGAATCTTGCGCAATGGCAGCTACTGAAAAGAGGGTAATACAAAGAGTGATCAGCATGCTTTTTCCAGAAATAAGCATAAAAGAACAATTTTAGTGATAACAGACGCAAAAATTATTCCACAAGTCCGCGTCCTTCTTTCTTTATTTTCCCAGATTCAATAAAGTCTTTCATTAATGTATCTAAGATTCCATTAATAAACTCTTTACTCTTTTCCGTACTGTAGGTTTTTGAAATGTCTACATATTCATTTATTGACACCTTTGTAGGAATAGACGGGAAAATCATCATTTCACATAACGCCAATTTCAGGATGATAGTATCAATGATGGCAAGTCTCTCTGTATCCCAGTTTTGTATAACACCTTCGATGGCTTGCATTAGATCTGCATCTATATCATTTACCTTATTGATTAAGGATTCGCCAAATTCTTCACAAGTTTCATCATCTGGGTAATATTGATCAAAGTCGAAGTTTTTATCCTTTAATGATTTGATGAACTTCTTCACAACACCTACTACCAATGATTTTTCATCTATCCAATTAGAGTACCGGTCTTCCATGACCTCTTCGAAATACTCACTTTTACGACAGTATCTAAATAATTCCAAAAGGATTTCAGTATCAGAGTCGGGACTTTCGTTTCCTTTAAGGATGTAGTCTTTGTATTCTTCTGTTTTCGCAAACTCCTCGTAAACGGACTTATAAAAGTCGCCTAGGCTTAACTTGTCATATCCTAAAGCTTGTACTTTCTTCGAGAATTTGGTATCGTTTAACAAATCAGCTATGCCAGATTTGTTAAATATTTTGGCAGTAAAGACCTTGTCATAATCACCGGGCAGGTGTTTGGTCTTTCTTTTACTTTCGTCCTCTACCGCTACTTCACAAATCTTTGATAGATTGTACATAGTGTAGATGAATAATTCAAAACTCTGATCTATGGACTCATTATACTTCTGCTTAACCTCTTTAAAGGTTAGCTCACTGTCCCGATCCATTGAATAAAGTAGCTGTAAAATCTTTATTCTTACACTCCTTCTGCTTAACATATAGTTCCGTTATCCATTTGTTCTAATAACAAACGCGACGTAAAAATAGACTGTTAAATGTGATTTACCTATTCTGTTGTATATATTTTTTTTAAATATAATATTCCATTAATCTAGATATGTATTTCAATAAGCCTCATAGAGTTATTTATTGAAATATTCTGATAGGATATCTTGAGGGTTTAATTTACTTATGTGCCATTTGTCGACCATAACTCCCTTATCCCAAAGCATTGTGCCAGGGTTTGATCTAACTAAAGTTTTAAGTAGAATATCATCAGCCATACACATGTTTACGCCATTTAGATTGAAGTCTTCCTTGAAAGCGGCTATTTGATCAGGCCCAGCACCACCTACTACATAATATACAGGGATTCCTTTGTCTACAAAAGATCTAGCGGCATTGGAAACCGTTTTTACTTTCTCTGAAAAGCCCTTGTTCCAAAGGTATGTTTGGATCGATTTTTCTTTACTAATTATCGTATCTATCTTTTCATTAACGACTAGTGCGTCTTCAACAAGTACACTATCTAAACGCATGATCGTGTCCTGGACTGTGATTCTTTCCGATTTTATATCAGCTTTCAATTTATAAGATACGAGCATAATTAAAGGTTGATCACCTTCAAGAAACGTATATGTAAGATCATTGCCTTCGGTATCTGTTACTTCAAATTCGGATATTTTGGTGGACTTAATAGCAGGTTCAGTCTTTACTTGCTCGATAACTTCCCAATCTTTTTTTGAATAGGTAGAAGTCATTTCTTTATAGTATTGAGCACTTGGAATTTCTACCACCTTTCCGTCATTCCGTGATTTCAGTTTCCAGGCGACGATCTCGACATTAGCTTGTGCTTCTTCTTCTTGCATTCGTATCTCTGCTACATTTTTACCTTTTGCAAATGGTCTGAAGTCCATGTGAGGTATATCCCAAACATAGTTGCTAAGGCAGTAAATAAATACGGCTATGGTTCCAAGAATAGTAATGATCCGTCGGATCGACTTTGAAAATAACTGATGAAAAACATCAGTTGTAAATAAAAAAATGATGGCGGGTATTAGCAAAAATACATCCTTGAAAAAGGAGATTTTTGGCTCTAATTTTATAAAGTCACCAAAACATCCACAGTCTTTCACCTTCATGTTATTGGCATCATAGGGTCCCCATGTAGAGAACGTAAAGAAATTACCGCCTTCTTGTACATAACCCGTTAGATATGTAAAACCAGTCAATAAAGTGAAAAAAGCGACTAAGCCAAAAAATGCTCTGGCTGTAAACTTTTTATATGCGCCAATAATTAAAAGAATACCCAACACAATTTCAAATACAATGACAATTACTGAAATGGCAACATTGTATTCTGCAAAGAATGGAAACATGGGACTTATGAAGGAAAACCAAGTCTCTTGGAAAGTACTTTCAAATTCTTTAAAATAGTCTTGCAACTTATAGGCAGTACCTAAAGGATCTGCGGCCTTTACCCAACCCGAGAATATAAATAAAGCCCCACAAAAATTTTGTAAAAAGGAGACTACAATATTTTCGTGTTTTTTTAACACGAATACGATTAAAGCGGTTAAAACTAGGGCAACTAGGCCTATGACGAGAATTAATGTTCCTAAATCCATTATTTAAAAATTCTATTTACTGCAAATCTAAGAATATGATTATTTCTAATACGATTTCAAAGTTCAGAATAATTATCGTGGTACGCAGTAAATGAAATGTGAATAGGGTGTGAATGAAAAAAGGCGACTCAAGTAAGAATCGCCTTTTCTATAATCAATCACCATTTAATTTGATCACTTTCCTTTCGAAGGGTAAATGTTCGACCTCCATTTGTTCGATCAGACCATGTTAAAGTCCCATCGTTATTAAAAGTGTATATATTACTTTTTCGATCTTGATAGACGCCAAAGCTGGTCGGTGAAAACCTAACCCAATCGGTTTTACCTCTGATTTTTACTTTTAGATCTCCTCGATCATTTAAGATTAGCACTGTTTCATTTAATTGCGGACTATACCAAGTGCCTTCAATTTCTTGACTCAGCGAAGCTGCAGAACGATGAGTAGGTTGTCTTTGGTAAAATCTATCATCGTGGCGAGGTCCGTCAAACCGTCGATCTCTTTCTTCAAAATCATATCCTCTACCAGAGTGACATTGGCCATTATCAGAAAATGCATTTCTCGCTCTATAAAAGTTAGTGACTTTATTATATCGGAACCTATAATCGTACAATTTTATGCGATTATGTTCACGACGTCTTAAAACAAATCCTCCGCAATCGGATCTGTATTTCGATTCACTAACTCTACGGAAGTATAAAGCATCACCACGTTCAATGCCATACACAAGAATTCCATTTCTTATATTGTCGATGTTGATTCGCTGGTTGCTGTGTTGAGTCACCCAGGTTCCTTCAAGCCAATGTGAAGCCTTAATTAACATTGGGCTTGCCAAAATTGATAAAAGTAAGACTAGCCGTTTCATACGCAACATTTTTAGAGTTAAGCAATATGAATGAAGATAGTCTAGCTTATCGTTAAATCCTTTTATGTGATTGTTAGGAAGATTTTAAAAACACATCACAAGTTGGGTAATATGTTAAATTCCTTATTCTTTTTCGGTATCCTCAAATTCCATTTCTATTTCTGGCTTGGGATAGACATTGTTTTGCAAATCAACATCAGCCAATCGTCCAGATGGATCTATGCTTATTGATTCAATTTGTTCTTGCGAATTATCTATGAAGAATGTATAGTTTGGATGGGTCCAAGGCCAATCATCTAAAATCACTCGATCCATGTCAATGAATTCATTCGGTTTTTCACCTCGAAGCAGGGTATTCGGGATATAATACATTTTTTTTGACCCATCAGTAAAAGTCACTTCGATATCCACGGGCATATGCATTAGTCCTGTGCCTAATTGGACTGCTGTTTTTTCATCTTGTGTATAGATAGTATCTATACTAAAATCAATAACCTTCGTGGTATTTACCCAATATTCATTATACCAATCTAATTCTAAGCCTGATACTTTTTCGGCCACACGCATAAAGTCAGTTGCGGTAGGATGCTTGAACTTCCATTCATTATAGTATCTAAGAAGGACCTTATCTAACGATTCTTTACCAATGATGTATTCTAATTGCTTTAAATAGACAGCGCCTTTTACATAGCTACCTATCCCATAAGCTGTATTGGTCATATAATGATCGGCATGAGTGCTCAATGGTTCCTCTAAACCGCTCAAGGCAAATTCGGCATATCTTCTGGTTGTATTGTAAATCGGATTCTCTTGTGCCTCGCCCTCAAGAAATCCCTGTTTTCTCAAATAGTTCATAGTTTCAGAAGTACCGAAACTGGTAAAACCTTCATCCATCCAAGGGTATAAAGCCTCATTTGTAGCTAGCATCATCTGATACCAAGAGTGCATCCATTCGTGAATAGATACGCCAACTAAAGATTCCATGGTTCGTTCACCCGTTATCAGTGTGATCATTGGATACTCCATACCCCCATCTCCCCCTTGAATGAAGGTATACTGTGGATATGGATATTCGCCATATCTCTGGTTCATAAAGATGGAAGCAGCGGCCATTTTATCATGCAAGGCAGGCCAGTTTTCGATGGTTCTTTCAGATGGCTGATAGTAATAGTTTAAAACAGTCCCGGCTTCATTTTTCTTTCTGATATGAACGTAATCTCTATCAGCAGCCCATGCAAAATCAATCACATTCTCTGCAAAGAAAGACCAAGTTGTTTTACGCTTTTTTAGATTATAAACAACTTCATCTCCTTTTAATTCGAAATTAAGATCACTTGCGTTGGTTAACAAACCTGATGCACCTATAATGTAATCAGAATCTATTTTGATGTCCACTTTAAAGTTTCCCCAAATCCCATGAAATTCTCGTCCTATATATGGATTTGCATGCCAGCCTTGGTAATCATACTCACATAGTTTTACATACCACTGTGTCATAGAATAATCGATGCCTTCAGCATTATCTCTTCCAGTTCTTCGTATTTGTACGGGTACTTGGCTTTGGTACTTTAGTGAAAAAACTGTCTTGTCGCCGGGTAATATAGGGCTTGCTAAGTTCACCTCAGCTATCGTATGTTCTATATGAAAAGACAGAACGTTACCATCTTGTTTGATTTCTTTAATGTCATGATATCCGATCTCATCTTCTTGTAAAATGGCAATACGTTGAGCAACTCTTGGATCGGGGTCCATTATAGTTTGAGAGCGCAGATCCATCATTGAACCGGGTTGGAACGCATTATAATACAGATGGAAGAATGCTTTATACAGCGTATCAGGGGAGTTGTTAGTATATTCTATCGTTTGGTTAGCTTCGAATTGATGTTTTTTGACATTAAAATCTACATCTATATTGTAATTAGCTTCCTGCTGCCAATATTGACCTTGCAATTGCAGCGTAAAACAGGTCAACGAAGAAAAAAGTATAATTCTAAATAAATTCATTTAAGCGTTATTGTGAGTTATGTCATGATTTCTAAATAAAGAAGCCACACTTGGCCAGGAGTAACGTTTGGCACAGATTATACTGAATAAAATAGCACATACCAAGAAAACAATTACGGCATTAATAGGGTCGATGGATTGCATTCTCAGCAATGAATCAGTTTGTAGAGCACCACCGCTATAAGAAACGCCCACAGCTCCAAAAATATTAGTGCCAGCATGCACACCTAAGGCCAGTTCCATCCCATCATCGAGGATAGTTATAATACCAAGGAATAAACCTGCTGAAATAAAGTATAACTCCATAGGTACCAAGCCATATTTACCAATTTCAGGATTACCAAGATGGATGGCCCCGAATAAAATGGCCGTAATAAGAATCGGAACAATAGGTAACTTAAAAACAAGTCCCCCAAGTTGCATCAAGTATCCTCTAAAAACGAGTTCTTCAAAAGAAGTTTGAATGGGAATAAGAAAAAGGGCTATAAATAATAGAAATAAAAAAGATCGAAGATTGAACTGCCATGTATAATTTGATGGATCAATGCCATACATGATTCCTTCAGCAATTGCAGCAAGTAAAACCCACAATATGAAACCAAAGATTATCTTTTTCCAATTGACTTTCTTTAAAGGATTAATAAGACTGACAAAAGATCGTTTATGGAGACTTATGAAAGCATAAAAGAATACAGGCATTGCAAAAATGAAACTCATTAGCAAGAGTAGCAAGCCATTATTATTGCTTATTCCATATTCTGTGAAATTTGGATTGGCTGCAAAAGCATTCAGCAGTTCATTAAAGTCCCGCCCTGTCTCTGTACTTACCCGGTGTAAAGCTGCTCCCAATGGAAGCTGACCAATGGAATAGCCAATCACAATTGCAACAAAGACTAAAACATACCGCCACCAATGATTCAATCCTTCTGAAGCCTGTCTTATAAATCTCATACGTACTTATTGGGTCCCTAAAAATAAGCTTTTATGACAAGTTCTTTTGATTGCCATATTTTGAGGCCTCGATTTGCCATTTTATGACTTATATTTGTATGCGAAAAGTCTTGAATATGAAAGGTTTTGGGAAAATTATTAGTGTTTTTTCACTGATTTTTTTGGCTGCTATGATTAAAATTTTGCCTCATCCGCCAAATGTGAGTCCTATTGGAGCTATGTGCTTATTTGGTGGCGCTTTAATTGGTTTTAATCTAAAGACAATTATAGCTTGTTTTTCCAGTCTATATCTGTCAGACTTGCTATTAAATAATACGGTTCTCCGCGTTTTTTACCCGGATCATACAGGTTTAGTTCTTTGGGCGGATTATATGAGTTGGACGTATTTGGGTTTTGCTGTTATGATTCTTTTGGGAAGCAGACTTAGCATATCCTCTAAACTATTTAAAGTGGTAGGGATGGGTGTAATTGCATCTATCGCCTTTTTTATACTTACCAATTTTGGAACATGGACTACAGAGATCTTATATCCTAAAACCTTAGCTGGATTAGGGCTTTGTTTTCAAGCAGCCATACCGTTTTATTGGTCAAGTTTAATTTCTACTGTTGTTTTTTCACTAATTCTATTTACAGCAGCTAGATTTATTTTTAGCAGAAACCAAAAAACGGCAGTTATTACCCAAAAATCGTAGATAACTCACTTCTTATCAAATAGCTGAGATTCTAGGTTCGGAACTCCTCATTTTTATGAAAAATTATGGAAATGAGAACGATACTATCTACATTACTTTTACTTACCAGCTACCTAGTTATTGGACAATCTTACTATAGCGCGGCCCCAGGCCTCACTTCATTAATGCCACATCTTGCGTTGTTTAATATGGAGAAAGAATCTGTAGAAAACGCTTCAATGTGGGGACAATTAGATGCTGCCTCTCAGTCAATTTACTTTTCTGAATGGGAGATGCATATGGCTGAAGTGCATGCACGGGAAATTGAAAGTGGGGTTATAGGCGATGATGAAGTAATAGAACGATCCTTGGGTGAGTATCAAATTTTAGACATGTTTGATACAGAAGTTAAAGGAGAAAGTTTTATGATTGGAGTTGCCCAATGTCATTCTGGTGAGATTAGTTACACAGGACATTTTAGCCTCGTATTTTCCAAAACGGACTTTGCTATTATTGATCATAACGAAGCTACAGGAAACCATTCCGCCGGTAAAGCGTATCAGTTTTTTGTCTGCGGTAGAAACCTCTTAGACGTCAAAGAGATCATACGACATATACTTTTTAATATCGAACGGACGGGTTATGAATACGATTCTTTTATTGGCACGTCAAATAGAGTGAATACTGGTCATGCTAATGAAATCTTTGTTTTATATGACATGCAAGGAAGAAAAGTCTTTGAAGGAATGAAAAGCAACATAAATGTACCATCAGGGTATTATATTTCTCATAGTTTAGTCGATGGTGAGATTATTGTAAATAAAAAATGGATCGCTAATTAGTGATCCATTTTTATTTACTTCATTCTTTTATTTCCCATGTATGGTCTGCTAAGAGTTTGACTTTATGTAAGAATCTGTAAGGAGATCCTTTTTTACCCCATTGCTCTGGCCCTATCATCGAGATGACCCACTGCTCTTCTTTTTTTTCGTACAAGAAATACATTTGGCCGATTATTGGAGCGAAGCTATATTCGGCTTTATATATTTTTTCGGAAATAGCCACTCTATCATGGATTGATTTCGCTTGATCCATCAATAGTTCCACTTGCTTTTTAATTTGTTCAAGCGCCATATCACTCTGTTCATACATAGCCTGAACTGCCAAACCCTCGATTTTACCTCTGTCAAGAGGTCTAATTACAGCACTTCCGACATGGTGAGCATAGGGTAGTGTAGAAGGCGTTTCTGTGACCTTCTCTTTATCAATCGGATTACTCTTTTCTTTATCCTTCATTTATTTTGAAAGCATGTCTTTATGAACCATAATGGCTACCGTTTTCATTTCTGCATATGCTTTTGACATGTATAAGTATCCTTTATATTCACTAATTTCTCCCCAACTGTTTTTAATTATATAGTAGGTATTACCTTCTTGATCTTTTGCCTTTCCAACGATGTGCATTAAGTGGTCGTCTGTAGTACTAAAACTTTCGAAATGTTGTTGTCTCAACGCCTGATTTACCTTAATCTCTGCGCCTGGTTTTGTAAATAAATCTTCTCTTTCAGGTGATTTTGGCAAGACAGCTAATCCTTCTTTAGCACTAAATCCTTTTTCGCTAACATCACCATCCCAGGCAACACTATAGCCATTGTCTAGAGCTCTATCAATGATATTCATCAAGCTTGATAATGGCACATTGTAAAAACTGCCATTTGAGTAGTTATCTGGTATTTCAAGTATGAATGATTGATCGAAAGGGTGATGTGTGAATGATGTAACGCTTACATAGTCATCTGCATGTATATCTAAGGTTTCAGAAAAAGAATGAGGATCGTATGTTTTTCCGTTGTACTCAAACGTCCTTGGCTCCTCACCCATATACGTGTTTAATATAGCATTAAAAGCAAGCTTCCAAGAAGGGCTTACCCGCTTACTCTTTTTTATTCCATCCAAAAAGCCTTTTAAACCCGCTTCCATTTCGCTATGATCGTGACTGTTATTCCCTGAATTAAGTCCGGAATATACCGATTCAGGAACAACACCATTTTTAGTCATTATACGCATCCAATCATGACTAAGACTTCCTTGAGAAAAATTGGCTTTGCCTTGTCTTAAAATATAGTTGTTGGCTTTGTCCTTATAAATATTTCGGACTACCCACATTTCTGACAGATCATGCTCACCTTTGCCTTTTCGAATTAATTCGGATTCAATAAAAGAAGACGTTGCAAAGCTCCAACAGGTTCCCGTTCTGGCTTGGTTCTTAACGGATGTACAATCTATTTCTTTAGTATGTTTAAATGTATATTGTCCATGGACATAGCCAAAAGAGAATAAGCAAAAAAGAGATAAAATCCATTTCATATTTAGTGGCTTAATTTCTATCAATTAATTTTTTCTTTATGTACGTATCTATAAAAAGTGCTTTGTAAGTATTTCCCAAGGGGATATCTTCCTTGCCAATCCAGATCATATCTTGTTCAATACTACTTATATGGTTTACATTGATTATAAACGATTTACTGACTCTTGCAAAGATAGATGAAGGCAATTTACTCAATACCGTTTTTACGTTCATTGCGGTCATATATTTTTCATTTTCAGTATGGATGATAACATAATCTTTAAGTCCTTTTATGAAAAGGATTTCATTAAGAAAAAGTTTTATGTATCGTCGTTCTGATTTTACAAAAATATGTTCATCAGATATATCAAGGTCACTTTGTTCCTTGCTTTTTAAATGAATTACGTCTCTTACTTTATTAACCGCTTTTAAAAATCTATCAAAGCGAATAGGCTTTACAATATAATCAACTACATCCAGTTCGAATGCCTCCAATGCGTATTGTGGATAAGCTGTGGTCAGTATCACGAGAGCATCTGTGTTCGTGTTTCTAAGAAAATCTAAACCACTTATTTCGGGCATTTCTATATCTAGGAAAACAAGATCAATAGATTCATTATCTAATGTTTGCAATGCTTCAATAGGGGAGCTAAATTCCCCTTTGAACTGTAAGTATGATATTTTATCACATTGAATCCGTACCCCTTCTCTGGCCAAAGGTTCGTCATCTATGACTATGTAAGAGATTAGATTCATTGTATGTTTTTCAATTCCTTTAAAGGTATGGTTAAAACGACTTTAAAGTAGCCATTATCATCTTTGATTTCTAGTGTGTGGTTATTTGGAAATAGAAGATCTAGACGTCGACGTAAATTAGTTAGGCCCAAGCCACTATACGCTTTATCATTCACTTTGTTTACCAAGACATTATTACGGATACTATAGACAAGATTATCCTCCGTAATTAAAATACTTTGATCAATAATACCCGTTTTTTCATCCGTTGAAGTACTATATTTTAAGGCGTTTTCTGCTAGAGGAAATAAAAGCATTGGTGGAATAAGAATTTGCTCTGTAGAGCCTTCACTTTGTGACTTCCATTCTACATTTTTTCTTCTCAGTTTTTCAAAGTTGTAATAGTTATCTATAAATTCTAGTTCTTTATTTAGCTGAATTGTGCTTTTTTGGGAATCGTAGGTTTGATATCTAAGTAAATCCGAAAGATCTAATATAGCGTCATCCAATTGATTTGAATTCTTTTGTGATAGTACGTATAAACTGTTTAAGGCATTAAATAAGAAATGTGGATTTAGCTGGTATTTCAAAAAGGCCATTTCTGTTTTCAGTTGTAGCTCTTGTAATTCTTTCTTTTGGTTAATTTCTTGATAGTTAATCTTGAATAATTTAAAAGCTACTGCCAAGGCTACTATAGACACATTCAGGATCACTGTTTCAAGCATCAATTGTACTTGATTCACATCATAGAACCAATCTTGTGATTGATAGTAGATGTAGGAAGAAAAGATATTCAAAAGAATCAAAAGCCCTGAGAAGAAGACATATAGTACATATTTCCTTTTTTGTAGAAACCTGGGAATGAAAATATAAAGGTTCAGGTATACCATGGCGAAGTCCATGATTAGAAAAAGTAGAATTTGTAGATGGTTTTCTATAGGAGGGGTTATACCTAATACAGCCATTAATTCATCTACATAAATAAATGACCAGAAGAGCACGTGTCCAATCCAACGAAATCTCTTATCAAACAGAAAGGTTTCGAATCTACTTTGCATAAAGTAACATCTCCACTCAAAGGTAAAGCCATTAACTCATGACTTGGTTAGAGTACGTATAAAAAATACCTCGTTTTCTATAATTAAACCGCTAGAAAGTATGAAGTGCTCCTTTTTGAAGTGTTTGTTCCTATAAGTTTGAAACAGTTAATCGCGAATGAGATCGTAACTCGTTTTACTCAACCTTAAAAAAGTTTCAAAATGAAAAAGATCAATGTTTTAAATCTAAAAAACCTAGCTTATTTATTTTTTATTTCTCTACTAATGGTAGGCTGCCAAGATGAACCTCTTTTCCAAGAAGATACTCAAGAAGACATCCATGAGCATGTTTTAGGTCACAGAAATTGTGGCAAGGATCATCACATGGAAAGCTTATTAGCGGATCCAGACTATGCTCGGGCCTATGAGAAAAGAATGGAAAAATTTCGAGCCTATAGCATTGCCAATGTCGATACTAGAGCTTTGTGTTCTAATCCAGTGGTAATTCCGGTAGCCGTTCATTATCAAGGTGTTTCAAGTCCCAATCGATCATGTTTGGTGGCGCTGGCACAATCTCAAATCCAGGTGCTTAATAAAGACTTTCAAGGATTAAATAATGATATTTCCAAATGGAATCAGGATAAAACACATTTCCCAGGTATTGCCAATGGAGAAACATGTATTGAATTTATTTTAGCAAATAAAAACCACCCTTCTGGTTTTGGTATTAATGATGGCGATGTTGCTGTTACTATCAATAAAACTAATGGCGACTTCTCTGGACAATGGAGTGGGTACTTAAATTTCTTTATTCAACCTAACACAGGAGTTCTGGGATACTCTCCTCTAGGCGGTGCTGGTAATGGAGACGGCGTAGTTATTGATGCCAATGCATTTGGTACAGGTAATGGATGTTCCGGTGTAAACCCACAAGCACCTTATAACTTAGGAAGGACATTGACCCATGAACTAGGTCATTATTTAAACTTAGATCATATCTGGGGTAATGGATGTAATGTTGATGATGATGTAAATGATACTCCTGATCAAAGAGCGGAACATTATGATTGTCCTAACGTGCCAGTAAATTCTTGCGGAAGCAATGATCTTTCAATGAATTACATGGACTATGTAAATGACGCGTGCATGTACATGTTTAGCAATGGTCAAAGCACAAGAATGGAAAACTATGTAGCATCTGCCTTAGGAGGTTTGGTTAATAATGCAAGCAGTGTGATTGGTAGCGGTTCTACGGGCGGTGACGATGGTGGCAATTCTGGTTCGAATTGTGGAAAACCAAGCAACAGTCAATCGGTTGCGGTAAGTACATCTACAGCAACACTTAGTTGGACAAATATGCCTGAGGCTATCAAGTACAGAATAAAGTATAAGAGGGTAGGTACCAGTGGTTATTCTTATAAGACAGTGAGCTCTAATAGTGCTACTTTGACGGGTTTGCAATCTGGCAAAGAGTACCAATATAATATCCGAACGCAATGTCCTTCTGGTTGGACCTCATACACGAGTGAATTTTACTTTACAACAGAGAGCTCAGGATCTGATGGTGGGGGAACGTCAGGTTGTTCGAATATGAAAGTATCTATTAAGTTAGATGATTTTCCTGAAGAAACTTCGTGGGAAATAGTTGATGATTTAACAGGAAGTACAGTTGCGTCAGGAGGCCCATATGGAGTCAATCAGGCTGGAAAAATAAAGAATAAGACAGTATGCCTTGATGATGGTTTATACTCTTTCTATATAGATGATGAATACGGTGACGGAATTTGTTGTGACTATGGATTTGGTTATGTCAAATTACGAGATTCAAATAATCAAGTATTCGCTAGTTTGGATGGATATTTTGGGTATTACGATGTGATTTACTTTGAAGTTTCCAATGGTCAATTTGACTTTACATCTGAAGATAAGGATGCAAAGCAAGTTACTGTGCCAAAAGTAGCAAGGAATATTTCAGTAAATCTGGATTAACAAGCTGAATTGGTAAGGAGGGGATACGAAAGTAACTCCTCCTTTTTTTTAATTCATTTTGTCTGAAACATCTTCAAATATCCACAAAATACTTTGCTTAAATATTTCATCCTTCATAATTGAAAATTGACTTTCTAAATAGAAAGACTGACCATCATCACCCACGAATTTAATTATCCCTTTTCTTTCTTCCTCTGTTTTTAGAATGTCCTCCAAAATGGCATTCAATTTTTGTTTATGTTGGGCATCCACGAGATCTTGAATAGATATACTGAATAGTCTTTTGCAATATGGAGATAGGATGCGCTGACCTTTATCAGAAATAAAAATGCAATTTCCTGAAAAGGTCATTATTCCTAGTCCATTTGGAATAACATTGAGTAGGTTTCGATATCTATTTTCAGAACGTTTTAATTCTAGTTCTGCATACTTTCGCTGTGTAAATTCTGCAAATGTTAGTATTAAGTCGCTTTCCGTTGAAACATCACCTAGCCTGGTAACATTGATAATAACATATCCAGTAATACCCGTTAACTGGTTTACAAATCGGACTTCAAAAGTTACTTGATCAGATGTTTTATCCTTGACAAGATTAATATTCTTATGAACTAAGGCTATATCTTCCTCATGGAAGCACGAGAAGAAATCTTTTTCTAACAACGAGGCCTCGCTTAAACCAAAAATCTTGTAGAAGGCTTGATTTCGTAAACTTAATCCTTCGGCATTTAAAGTAGCTATACCGAATTGATTGTTTTCAAATAGCTTTCTAAATTTAGCTTCAGAGTGCCCTAATCTCAGCTCTGCGCTGACTCTCTCTGTTATATCTTGCGTAAAGAAGATTATTATGTTGGGATCCGTAGTATCTTGGAATGAGGCACCCAAGCCGTATTTTACCTTGCCTGCCTTAGTCAATGCTTTGAACGTATATGATGTTTGACCGATTCTAACCGTATCCTCAATAATTTCTTGAAAGAAGTCCTCATTAGGTCTACCATCCAATTGTAGCTGAGGATTCAATTTGCTCCTGTCTGCTTTGAGAAATTGGGATTTCTTATCGTAGCCATAGAACCGAACCATTGCTTGATTACAATCTATGAGTTGACTATTTCTTACATCGAAATAAGTAATGCCTAGCAGTTCATTATTAAATACATCTTGCATTCTTTGCCTTGACGTATTAATTTCTTTTTCCTTGGATAGAATTTCTGTTAGGTCCTTTGAAAGTTCCACAAGTCCAATCACTTCATCATTTTCATCTTTGATAGGGGTATATATGTTTTCATGATAGTATTGAATATCTTGTACTTTTCTATCAACTCTGTATGAAAAATGTTTGCCTGAGAATACTTTTCTGAAATATTTACTGTGCCAAGATTCTAAAAGATCAGCTGGGACTACTTGACTTAGATTATTAGCTTTTTGAAGATCTACTTCTGCAAAAAGCTTGAATTCTTTTTTTGCTTTGGAGTTGATCGCAATGATATTGTTTTGTGGATCAATAGCTATAATACCTTCTGAGATCGCTTCTAGGGTACTTCGAAGGATAGCTTCACTATTTTTTGCTTTCTTATTGGCTTCTTCTAGTTCAGTAATATCCGTTAGTGTAACTAAAGCTTCGATATATTCTCCTGCATCATCTAGTTTTGCTGCTGATTTCACATAAAAAGAAATATAATCACCATTCTTATCTCTAACTTTTGCTTTGACGGCATCTTCTGCACCATCCCGTTGCTCTATCATTGCAGACAACCTATCTAGCAAATACTCTTGTTCATCAGGGTGGCAAAACTCTAATATATGTTTGCCAATCATATCTTCTTTCTGATACTGCAGCCTTCGTAATAAATATGGATTTACCGCTTGGATATACCCATTTTGCCCTTTGTAAATGCCAATTTCAGAAATGTTGAAAAAAGAGTCTAACTCAGCAGATTTATTTATCAATTGTTTCTGTGTTGATACCAGATCGGTGAGGTTTGAAACCACGAATAGATTTTCTACGTACTTGCCATTTTCATCATAACGACCTGCGATTACTGCCGAACCAAATACGACTTCGCCATTTTTATGAATCATCCTAAATTGGATGTTAAGATTTTCATTGGCGCGTTCTTCAAGTTTCGAAACTGCCTCTCTTACTATATGGATATCATCAGGATGTAGTGTAGCATTTGCTCCTTCTGTAAGCAATTCTTCTTGTGAATATCCAATCATTTCGCAAAAGAATGGATTGGCACTCAGCAATTTGTTGTCAGCACCCACGGTAATACCTACTGGCGCAGTATCAAAGAATTGTTTATACTTTTCTTGGGCTTCTGCGGCTTCTTTAATGGCCAACTCTCTTTCTGTTACATCATTATAGAAACAGATAAATTCGCGAGTATTTTCATCTATTTGATTTAGGGCTATACTTCCTTCTATATGTAATACTTCACCGTCAAGATTTTTGCATTGATAATAGTAATTGGCTTTGGCAACACCATTTCTGAGCAATTCAACATCTTCTAGAAAGTCTTTGCGTGCCTCTTCATCAAAGATTTGAGAAATATTTTTGCCAGTCAGTTTTCCAAAACGTGTTTCGGCAAAAGGTGAACTTAGGAGCACCTCCATAGAATCATCTAGAAGTAATACAATCGATTTAGAGGACTGAATCAGTGATTTGTATTTTTTTTCTGATTCTGCAATACGTTGGTTAGCCAGTACAGAATTGGTTTCATCATAGTAGGCAAGAATAAATCCTTCTGGCTTCATTTCAGTATCAAATAATGCAGTTACACCGCCAGCGAGATAAAATATTTTTCCGTCATCTTTTACTCCTCTAACTCGAATATCTTGTGTACCTCCTTCTGATGCCACTTTAGCCAAGGCCGCTTGCAAAGAAGGGAGGTCTTCTTTGTGAACTCGTTTGCTAAGCATTGAAAAACTGTCTAGTTCATCGTCTGATAAGGAATCAAAATTCCCAAACAGTTTTGCTGAGTTTTTAGTACCATAGATTCGCTTACCTTGGAGATTAGTGTGCAATACATTTAAAGGAATGTTCTCTACTAGCTTTTTATATCTATACTCAGTCTTTTCTAATTTCTTTTCGGTTGATTTAATATCTCTAAGCCTACTTTCGAACTTCATAAAGAAGGCAGTAAATACAATGAAATAGATAATTATAAAGAAGAAGACAAAGTACTGGTCGTATATATTTTGGGGCGTAGGTAATGTATACGTACTACTACTGAGAACTTCATAAAATTGTGAAAGCAAGGTAAGTACTATAATATAAATCAGTACCTTTTTACGTGTAGCTCTTTTCTTGATTCGAAAGAACAACATAAAACTTGCGATAATACCCAGAAAGCTTTCATGTTTTACATTAGGGAAGAAAATAGCAAAGTTTATGAGAAGTAAGGTGAAAAGTAAAATAATTACAATGGCTATAGCATTGTGATTATTAAATATGGTTGCCAAATATAGAATCCCTGCTGCCACGCCTAAAGAGGCGTATAATTGGGTGAAAAACGTATTCGAACCCAGGAAAAAGAAGTTGTAGAGCAACAGTAGGGTAGATGCTGCAAATACCACTAAGGTCAGTGGTCTTAAATGACCTACTTCAAAATAATCTCTTGCGCCTTGCATAGTCAGAATTATAATTACAAACTAGCAGGCTGTTTAGAACCGAAGCTTTACTGTTTCAATACCCAGAAAGCTCTGAAGAGTGCGTCTATTAAAATTTAATAAACTTTGATCTACTACCGCAACTTGCTTTGCCGTAATAGCCAAGACCCCAATTCAGTTCAAAGACAATGCCTGCAAAAACAGGTGCTGTGCTCACTCCAGGGTTGGTTACATTTACATCAGGAACGGGATGACCAGCTAGGTGACCGTCTGGATTAACAAAATCTGTAAATCCATATTCAAATCGTAAACCTAATATGCCACTAAAGGCATTATCACCTCCTATAAAATAGGCACCAAAACCTAACACAGCTCCTATATTATTTGAAGCATAATTGTCGGCTACTCCGACACGTGGTTCAGATGCATATCCAGAGAGTACATCATTTACGAATGAAAACTTAGGCCCAATTTCCACATATCCTAATTGTCTATTATTTCTGTATAATGTATAAAGATCAACTGTGTTCCATTCAACGATGTAATCCCTTACTTCAGTTGGATTTCTATGATCTTCAAAAGATTGTTCTGCATTTGCAAACATCACATCAATGGTGAAGCCGCTCGTTCCTTTATTTATACCAAGCTTAGCACCAAAACTATAGCCTGTACTAATATCGAATTCCCAGTCTGATGTGGCACGATCCCAGATGCTAGAATTGTAGAGACCAGTTGCTCCATATCCAAATTTAACACCTGTGTCAAACCACCAAAACTCAGCTACTCTTTGGCCAAATACGGAGCTTGTAAATAGTAAAAAACTTGCCACAATCAAAAAACGCGTATTCATAACTTCTATATTGATATAACTAAATTACGTAATAAATAAGATTTTGACACTGAATACCTCTTATTCTTTCCACTCAGAATACCCACCTAATAAATTATAGGCTTCCACAAAACCTTGGTTTTGCATTATTTTAAGTGTTTTGCCGCTTCTACCTCCACTTCTACAATACACTAAATAGGGTGTGTTTTTATCAAGCTTATTCAACTCCTCTTTAAAATTGCCTTGATAAAAGTCTATCTTTACGGCTCCATTTATATGGCCCTTGGCTATTTCTTCATCGGTCCTTACATCTAGAAATACAAGGTTTTTCTTTTTGGCAATTAGACCATTGGCTTCAGCCTTTGTCACATCTTTAAAAATATGGTCAGTTTGAACGGCTGTTTTTTGATTTGAGTTGCATGCAGAGAGTAAAATAATACTTAAAACTAGCAGATTAATTCTCATCAATTTATATATCATAGCATTTTATATATGTTATACGAAGATACATAATCCCCTTATAGTACCTGTTTTAGGTAAAAAAAAGTGATTTCTTCAGAAAAGATTAAAATTTATATTGTTGTAAACATTTAATTTTTACCTTTACGACATCGATTTTAGCTATTATAGGATTATGGCCCCTTAGTTCAATGGATAGAATGACAGTTTCCTAAACTGTAGATGGTGGTTCGATCCCACCAGGGGCTATGTTCTTTAATCCGCAATCCGACTAGCTAAACAAAATCCTTCAATACGTTTTTAATTCTTTTAATGGCTTCTGTAAGCCTGTCATCAGATGCTGCGTAGGATAGTCTGAATGAATTTGGGTCACCAAAGGCTGAACCAGATACTATAGCTACATGCGCTCGATGTAAAATGATCTCTGCAAAATCATCAGCGTCATTAATCGTTATGGACCCATTACTTTTTCCAAAGTAATAACTGATATCAGGGAAAATGTAAAATGCACCTTGTGGGTCATTGATTTTTATGCCTTGAATATCGGCGAGTAGCGACTGAACCAGTTTCTTTCTTCGCAGGTAGCTTTCTTTCATTGATTGGCTCGCAGATGCTCCTGCTTTTAAAGCTTCTACTGCTGCTTTTTGACCAAAAGCAGAGGCGCCAGAAGTCACCTGGCCTTGTACTTTAGTACAGGCTTTAGCTAACCATAAAGGACCCGCGGTGTAGCCTATTCGCCATCCGGTCATTGCAAAGCCTTTTGACATACCATTGATGGTAACGACTTGATCTTTTACCCCTTCAAATGAAGCAATACTAGTATGTCTTTCTCCAAAATTTATATACTCATAAATTTCATCAGATGCTATGAATAAGCTGTCGTACTTGTCTAGGACGGTTACTAATTCAGATAATTCTTCTTTGGTGTAGACTGACCCAGTGGGATTACATGGCGAAGAAAAGATAACCAACTTTGTTTTGGGTGTAATGGCAGATTGCAATTGGTTTGCAGTTACTTTATAGTCATTTTCGATACCAGCCTTGACAGCAATAGGAACGCCACCTGCCAATTTTACTATATCAAAATAGGAAACCCAATATGGTGTGAAAATAATTACTTCATCTCCTGGATCTAGAAGAGCATTTGCCAGATTCGAAATACTTTGTTTAGCACCATTTGAAACAACAATCTGTTCTGGGGTATACTCTAAACCATTATCTCGCAACAACTTATCACATATTGCTTGCCTAAGTTCTGGTAGTCCATTAACAGGCGTATATTTTGTGTATCCATCATCTAAGGCTTGCTTTGCCGCCTCCTTAATAAATTGAGGAGTGTCGAAATCGGGTTCCCCAATGCTAAGACTAATGACATCATGCCCTTGCCCTTTTAACTCTCTCGCTAATTTTGTCATACGTAAGGTAGCTGACTCTTCAAGGTTTTGAAGCTTGCTGGATAGGTAATTACTTTTATCTACTGCCACGATTAAATTTTTTGTAAAAATACATTAGCGAAAATGTATATATAGAATTATACACTTACTTTTATTTTATGGGATTAATTCAGGTTTTTGTCACTGGGGGTACCTTCGATAAAGAGTATGACTTTATAAATGGAAGCTTGTATTTCAAGGATACACATCTCAATGAAATGTTTGATACGGGAAGATGCACTTTAGATATTGATGTAAAAACCTTAATGATGATCGATAGTTTGGAGATGTCTGTGGACGATCGGCAGATCATACTTCATAATTGTGCTCGAACTAAAGCTAAAGATATAGTTGTTACTCATGGCACTGATACCATGGTTGAGACGGCTAAAGTATTAGCAGATGCCAATCTTGAAAATAAAACTATCATTTTGACTGGAGCCATGATCCCATACGCCTTTGGAAGCTCATCTGATGGATTTTTTAATCTTGGATCATCCTTAGCTTTTGCCCAAACCTTAAAACCCGGGGTCTACATCTCTATGAATGGCAGATATTTTGACTGGGATAATGTGCGTAAAAATCGTAAAACGGGTTATTTCGAAACTATATCGTAGTTAATATAAACCGCACATTACTGCGCCACAGATCATATATTTAATTCGTTTCATATATGTAATTTCATATTCTTTCTTATACACATTACATTTTTTATTCATATGTTTGTGGTTGAATCTCTTATATATAAATTATGAAACGGTTACTAATTTCCTGTTTATTCATTTTTGCAATGTCTAGCCAAATTGAAGCTCAAGTAAATGGTCCTTTAGAAAAAGGGATTTCTGTGCGAGCATTATTTTTAGATTACCAGTCACAAAATGGTGGTGATCTTTCCAATTTTGCCGCGTATCACAGAGGTTTTGAATTAGGCTATCAACAGCAAGTGGCTCCTAATTTTGTTTTGTATGTGCCATTCAAAACGGGTGTGGTTAACTCTCACAATACGGAGCTTGATTGTTTACATAAGACAGTCTATGGTTTAGATGCTCAGATGCATTATTTATTCAATAGAGAACAAACGAATCTGATACCTTTCTTGGTAGCAGGTGTTGGAGGTGTTATAGAAGTGGAAGGCGATTTTAATGCTCAAGTGCCATTAGGGTTCGGATTGCGATATAGGATTGCGGATAATGCTAGACTTGTGTGGCAATCGAGTTATAGAGTTTCATTTGCAGAAAATAGAAACAATCTTCATCATGGATTAGGCTTTATCTATGGATTACGTAAAGGAGAGATAACGGAAATGGAGGAGAAAGAAGAGATGACGGAAGTACTTGATACTGATGGTGATGGTATTAATGATAATGAAGATTTATGCCCTCTTAAACCAGGATTAGCCGCTTTAAATGGTTGTCCAGACACGGATGGTGATGGTATAGCAGATTATAAAGATAAGTGCCCTAATTACGTTGGTTTAGCCACTTTTGATGGTTGTCCAGATTCGGATGGTGATGGTATTCCTGATAATGATGATGAATGTCCTAATATGGCTGGACTTAAAACGAACAATGGTTGTCCAGAAAAAGATTCAGACGGCGATGGTGTCGTCGATAGTGTAGATAAATGTCCTAACACAAAAGGAACTATAAATAATAATGGTTGTCCAGAGATTGCCGATTCAGATGGTGATGGCATCCCTGATGCAGAAGACAAATGTCCTACAAAGCCAGGTTTAAAGACCTTCAATGGTTGCCCAGACACGGATGGTGATGGCCTTGATGATAGCCGAGATAGGTGTCCAAATTCGGCAGGTCCGGTGGATAATCAAGGATGTCCAAAACTAAAAGCAGAGGATAGACAAGTATTAGATGTGGCTATGAGAGCTGTTCAGTTTGATACAGGTAAAGCAACGCTAAAATCAGCTTCTTATCAAGTATTGGATCAAATTGTGGATATTTTACAGAGATATCCTAATTACATTCTTTCGATTGAAGGGCACACGGATAATACAGGAGCAGCAAGTAACAATCAATCGCTTTCTGAAAGAAGAGCTAAAGCTTGTTATGATTATTTAGTGGGTAGAGGAATTTCAACTACGAGAGTAAGCTATCAAGGATTTGGGGAGTCTAATCCTATTGCAGATAATAGTACATTGACAGGTCGATCTCTAAATAGAAGGGTTGAGTTCAATGTTATCTTACGATAAAAAAATAGTATAAAGATATTTCAAAGGGGATTCAGAAATGAGTCCCCTTTTTTTGTGGATAGTCGAATGACTATTTACATAGCTATGCATGATCTGAAGTCTTGGGTGTAATTACTAATTGCGAAAGGGATAGGAATGATCCAAGGGAAAGCGTATATATACGCTGCACCGCTGGAGTCATATGTGGGAGGTTTAGCTCGCGCATATGACCGGTCGCTAGATCCCAGCTTGCTGGGAAGTCATGGATAGCCCGACCCATGATCTTGCATAAGAGTCATGGGATCGCCCTACATTTTAAAGGCGTGATACATAGAATTTGCGTACCTTTGAATCGAAAGACAATAGCAATTTGAATATATATTCATATTGACTAATATTTAACTTGAGAGTCCTTTACTGGGCTCTTTTTTATTTTGAACTATGAGCAGTAGTGTTTTTGACATCATTAAGCGGCCCATATTAATTGCAGGGCCATGTAGTGTTGAAACAGAGGAGCAGTTTTTGAATACGGCAAAACGCCTACATGAAGCAGGCAATGCAGATATTCTGAGAGGTGGCATATGGAAGCCAAGAACTCGCCCTGATTCGTTCGAAGGCGTTGGCGCTAAAGGCTTGCCTTGGATGGTTACCGCTAAAGAGATGACCGGTATTCCTATTACGACCGAGGTAGCAAAAGCCAGGCACGTCGAACTTTGTTTAGAGTTTGGAATTGATGTCCTTTGGATTGGTGCACGGACGACGGTAAATCCATTTGCTGTGCAAGAAATTGCCGATGCACTCCGTGGAACAAATATTCCTGTCTTAGTAAAGAATCCGATAAATCCAGATCTAGGACTATGGTTAGGTGCCATTGAACGATTGGAGAAATCTGGCTTGACTCAGATTGGAGCGATACATCGTGGTTTTTCGAATTATTCTGAAAGCTATTATCGTAATAGACCCAATTGGCAAATTCCTATTGCTTTCAGAGATGCAAGACCGGACTTACCAATGGTATGTGACCCAAGTCACATTTGTGGTCGACGGGATACATTGTACGAAGTCTCACAAACAGCTATGGACTTAAATTTTGATGGATTGATGGTGGAAAGTCATGAAAATCCTGATGAAGCGTGGAGTGATGCTGCCCAACAAATTACGCCAGAGGTTCTTCATGATCTAATTAATAGTATTGTCGTAAGAGAAGAAGAATTTAAGGACAAGCATTTACTTGCGGATCTACGAAATAATATTGACCAACTGGATGATCAAATAATTAGATTACTTGCAGATCGTATGAATTTGGCCTTGGAGGTAGGTAAGACTAAAAAGCAACAGAATATCACTATACTGGATGAAGAGCGGTGGAGAAATATCAAGGACAAGTATAAAAAAGAAGGCTTAGCATTAGGCTTGACCGATAAGTTTCTAGACAAATTAGTGAGGCAAATCCATCTTGAAAGTATTGCTAAGCAAAGTCAACATTTTTTAAAAAAAGAAGATTAGCCAGCCCAAGCATTTAACTCCAATTGCTGTTTTATAAAATAATAAATCTCTATTTGAGATCGCACGGAGAGATCTGATCCATCTGTATAGTACTTATTATTCAAGCCACTATCAATGATCCTTGCTTTTGTATTATCGGCAAATTGAATGTTTAGAATCTTTTTAATAAAGGACTTCAATTCTTCATTATAGATAGGGACAATGGTTTCTATTCTATGGTGTAGGTTTCGAACCATCCAATCGGCAGAGGAGATAAACACCTTTTCGTCGCCGCCATTCTTAAAGATGAAAACCCTTGGGTGCTCCAGGAATCGATCAATAATGCTGATGCATTTAATATTTTCACTGAAGGTTTTTAAGCCAGGCACTAAAGAGCAAATGCCTCTAACTATGATCTTAATGGATACGCCGGCGTTACTGGCATCGTAGAGAAGTTTGATCATGTTTTTCTCTTGAAGCGAATTTAGCTTAAGTATGATTTCTGCTTCCCCACCAGCTTTGGCTATTTCAATTTCGTTACGAATTAATTCTTCTAGTTTTCTGTTTAGATTAAATTGCCCCACTAGCATATGCTCGAAGGGTTTTTCAGGCTTTCGCTTTGTTTCTAGGTATCTGAATAGTCGGATGGATTCACCTGTTATTCTTTTATCGCTGGTGAAGAACCCGAAATCTGTGTACAGCTTAGCTGTTTCTTCATGAAAGTTTCCGGTACTTATGTAAGAGTATAGTTTTACATTGAAATTGCTGACTTTACGGATCAATGCCATTTTAGAATGGACCTTTAATCCAGGCATGCTATAAAATACGGTAACACCCGCTTCCTCCAATCGCTCTCCCCATTGTAAGTTGGCTTCTTCGTCAAACCTGGCTTTTATTTCAATGAATGCTGTCACCTGCTTTCCATTGGCCACCGCTCTTTTCAGAGCATTCATGATTCTAGAAACTTTAGCTACTCTGTATTGAATGATTTTAATGTGTGTTACTTCTGGATGATCCGCTGCTTCCTCAAAAAATCTAATAACGGACTCGTAACTATGGTATGGGAAATACAACAAATGCTCTTCTTTGTCAATAGCATCGAATATAGATTTTGCACTCTCAATTGGAGCATATTTCAAAGGAGGTAAATCATGATCTTTTAAGTTGTTCAAGCCAAAAGACGGAAAGCGGAAAAAGTCAGAATTATTATGCCTTGAACCTTCTGGTGAAAGGTCGTAATCATGAATGTCGAAGGCATTCTTTAGGTATTCTAAAAATTCTAATGGCATTTTCCTATCATAAACGAGTCTGGAAGCTACACCTACATTCCTTTTAGCTAGACTCTTTTTTACTTTGGTGATGAGATCGCCTGAAAATTCATCATCAATATAGAGTTCAGCATCCCGAGTCAGTTTTATGGAGTAGCTACCTATTATGTTGAATCCGGGAAATATAAATTGAGCCGCATGGCGAACTATATCATCTAGAAATACGATCTCATGCGTGTTTTTCTTTTTTGCGGGCAGTTCAACAAATCTATGGATGCGATCAGAAGGGATCCTGAGTAGGGCATACATAATATTGGAAGCAGACGTTTTATCTGATAATTGTAATGCTAAGTAAATGTTTGCATTATTTAAAAAAGGTCGGATTTTCTTATCCATCAGAGTGATCGGATGGACAAAAGGTTGTAGATGATCATGAAAGTAGTCCGTCATGAACTCTAATTGCTCCTTGGTGAATTTCTTTCTTTTAAGAACAATCTTATGCTTTTCTAATTCAGGTAATATTTCTTCTTCAAAAATCCGCGTAAATTCTTGTTGTTGTGTATTTACCGTCTTTAATATTTGCACCAATACTTTTTCTGGTTCAAAGGCAAGATTTTTCTGTGCCTTCTTCCCAGCACGCACTAAATTTCTGTGGTTAGCGACCCTAACTCTAAAGAATTCATCCAAGTTTGAAGAATAAATAGCCAAAAACTTTACCCGTTCCAATAAAGGCACATTTGGATCTTTCGCTTCTTGTAAAACTCGATAATTAAAGGATAACCAGCTTAAATCTCTATGTATATATGGCAATACTTTCATTTCAGAATAATTGTCCTTGGATATTTGACTCTTGTAAAGTAGGTGTTGCAATTTTCGTGCTACCCTTGACTTTGGATACTATTGATTTTGCTGTATTTAAGACCCTCAGCATATCTGGTTGATGCACCATGAAGTGGATGTCCTTTTTAAGCGCCTGATCAAGCTCTTGAAGCATCTTAACCCAAAGATCAATTCTCATTTCATCATGCTCAGTATCATTGTTGCCCACCCAACGTATAAAAAGCGGGAGTCCTAATGGGCATACATGAAATATGTCTCTAGCACCAGACACATCAGTGATGGCCAAACCCATATTAGCTTGTACTATCATGTTTTTTAAAACCCCAAAAGTAGGCTGTTTAAATAGGTCTGGGTTCCTTATTTCCAAAGCGATATCAAAGGTATGGCTTTCCAATGCCCATCGTTGGATAAAGCGTTCAACATCTGTTAGAGTAATGTAATTTGGAAATTGAACAAATGTAATCCCTTGATGAACGCCAAAGGTGTGCATAGCTTCTATCCACTTTTTATCATTGCCTTTAATTTGTCCAAAATCTTTGCTATGGGATACCGCTTTCGGAAATTTCAGGTTAAATTTAAAATGCTCAGGGACTTTTGACAACCAATTTTGAATGCGTTGCTCATCAGGTATACTATAAAAAGTGGTATTACATTCAATCGCATTAAAGAATCTGGCATAATGAGTAAGATATTCTTTAGCCGTAGACTTTTCAGGATATATTCTACCGAGCCATTCTTTATTATTAAAACCTGTGGCTCCAATGTACAATTGATTCGTCTGATTTTTAGACGGCCTTATATCGAATTTTTCATTGGTGGGTAAACTAAAATCCGCATTTCTATAGTCCGATATCTTACCAAATTTCATTAGGCCCCAAATTAACAGCTTAGGTATGCAAAAACGATAAAAATATGCTAATCTTCGAAATATTTAGTGAACAAAGCGGTATCATCGAGGTTTTAAAATCAGGTGACGAAAACTAAATTAGCGTATATAAACTATCATAACACGGCCCCGTACAGTTATGCTTTAAGACACTTATTAACAAATGATCTTTTAGACATATATACTGAAGTGCCTTCCGCTTGCGCTCGCTTATTTGCCGACCAGTCTGTAGATATTGCTTTAGTCCCTGTAGGTGCTCTTTCATCTCTTTCTAATTTTAATATTCTTCCCGATTTTTCTATATCATGTTTAGGAGCAGTGCGTACGGTTTGTTTGTTTTCCAATGTCCCTCTTGGTCGCATAGATACTATTTTCCTGGATGACCACTCTAGGTCATCTAACTTGTTAACCCGGGTATTAGCCAAAGAATATTGGAAAATTAAACCAAGCTATAGTACGGCACTTTCTGCTTTTGATGAGAACAAATTACATGCAAAAGTGGCGATTGGAGATAAGGTCTTTGGTATAGAAAATTCATTTGCGTACAAATGGGATTTGGGTCAAGAATGGTATGACTATAATGGGCTACCTTTTGTATTTGCCGTTTGGGTATATAGAGATGGTGTAGAAACACATCTAATCCAATCACTTCAAGGCATATTTCAACAAAGTTTAGCAGATCCAAGCAAATGGTTGCCAGAGGAAGGAAATTATCAGATACGAAGCTATTTGCAAGAAAATATTGAATTTGACTTTTCGGCTGAAAAGCAAAAAAGTCTTAAAGTTTTTTTTGAAGCCTCTTCCGCATTGTAATATTGATGAAAAATAACGTTCATGGATGCGATAAAAGAAATGCTAGAAAACAATTTTAAGCAGATTCTAGATTGGTCACCTCGTCTATTAGCAGCTATTGCGGCATTTATTATTGGCTGGTGGATCATTAGAAAATTGGAAACCTTCACTAAAGGAAGATTGGAAGCGTCAAGACTTGATCCAACTATCAAGCCGTTTACCATGTCTATTATTTCTGTAGGTTTAAAATTGGTTGTCTTAGCTATCATTGCAGCTATATTAGGCATTAAGACTACTTCTTTCGTTGCTGTATTTGGTGCGCTGGTTTTTGCCATTGGTATGGCTTTACAAGGTTCACTTGGGCATATTGCTTCAGGCGTTTTGTTATTAATTTTTAAGCCGTATAAAGTAGGTGATTTCATAACCATTGGTGATAATGCAGGATTTGTGCGGGAGATTCAAATCATAAACACAGTTATAGAAAGCTTGGATAACGAACTGATCATTATCCCGAATGGCATGGCCATTGGTGAGGTAATCGTTAACTCAACGGGTGAAGATGGACTGGTTAGATTTCAGGTTGATTTTTTTATGCCGTATGAAGAACGATTTGATAAAGTAAGAGACCTTATAAATGAAGCACTTTCAAAATGTGAATATGTTTCATCAGAAAGAAAGGCGTTAATTGGCATTGGGGCTTTTGAAAGTCACAATATAAAGGTTGAGATAAAACCATATTGTACGATTGCTAATTACGAAATGGCAATACTAGAAGTTAGTGAGAAGGTCAAGTCAGCGATGGGGCAGAACGGGGTGAAAGCGGCATACTCAGAAGGCGTCGAATTAGGACCTATAGGTGTCTAAACATTTCTTCCTACTTTTGGTGTATTCAAAAATTGACTTATGAATGCAAAGATTGTTGGTATAGGACATTATGTACCTGAAAATATATTTACAAATAATGACCTAACCCAATATATGGATACATCCGATGAATGGATCCAAGAACGAACAGGTATTAAAGAAAGACGCTACGGCACAAAGCATAAAGAGACGACTACAACCATGGCTACCAAGGCATCTACGATTGCATTGGAAAGAGCCGGATTAACCGCAGAGGATATTGACTTTATAATATTTGCCACCTTAAGTCCAGACTTCTACTTTCCAGGCTGCGGGGTTTTATTACAAAGGGAGTTGGGTATCACTAAAACTGAAATTGGGGCCTTAGACATCCGAAACCAGTGTTCAGGCTTTATCTACGGTCTTTCTGTTGCCGATCAATTTATCAAATCAGGCATGTACAAGAATATTCTTCTTGTAGGCGCGGAGATGCATTCTATGGGTCTTGACTTTTCTACAAAAGGAAGAGGAGTTACTGTGATTTTTGGTGATGGAGCAGGAGCAGCGGTCTTACAAGCGAGCGATAATGAAGAAGGGATACTTACCACACATTTGCACTCAGATGGAACTCATGCAGAAGAGTTGGCCTGTATTTCACCGGGAAGCCATGGAGGTATCTATCATGATGAAATAGATTTTGGTTTTGAAGAGCAGAATAAGCCTGGAGGTATCTTTGTAACCAAGGCAATGGTCCAAAGAGATTTACTGGCTCCTAATATGAATGGGCAGCTCGTTTTTAAAACAGCGGTCAAAAAATTTCCAGAAGTAATAATGGAAGCCTTACAAGCAACGGGTTTACAATCAAGTAATATAGATCTTTTTATTCCACATCAAGCCAATTTAAGAATAGCAAAATTTGTTCAGAAGGTGCTACGATTGGAAGATCATCAAGTGTTTAATAATATCCAGAAATATGGTAACACGACCGCGGCATCCATACCTATTGCTATGTCTGAAGCCTGGGAGCAAGGAAAATTAAAAAGCGGAGACTTACTTTGTTTAGCTGCTTTTGGAAGTGGGTTTACATGGGGTAGTGCATTAGTGCGGTGGTAAATAGTATTATAGTATGCAAGTAGATATTCTGGCCATAGGCGTCCATCCAGATGACATTGAATTATGTTGTAGTGGTACCTTAATTAAACATATTAAATTAGGATACTCAGTGGGTCTTTGTGATTTGACTCAAGGCGAACTGGGAACTCGCGGGAGTGCTGCACTACGACTCCAAGAAGCAGAAAAGGCGAGAGAGACAATGGGTGCAGCATTTAGAGTAAACTTGAAAATGCCTGATGGATTTGTGGAAGAGAATAAAGAAAATTTACTCAAGATTATTGAAGTTATTAGAATGTGTGCCCCTACGATTATTTTGGCCAATGCTATATCTGATCGACATCCAGATCATGGGAGAGCTTCAACACTAATCAGAAGAGCCGCTTTCTTATCTGGCTTGACAAAGATAGAGACCGAAAAAGATGGAGTTCTACAGGACGCTCATAGGCCGGAATTAGTCTTATGTTATATTCAAGATCGTCATATTCAACCGGATGTGCTTATTGATATTTCAGATTGTATCGAAGAAAAAATGAATGTCATCAAATGCTTTAGATCTCAATTTTTTGAAGCGGAAACTGATGAGCCCGAAACGCCTATTTCAGGTAAAGATTTCTTAGAGTATGTACGAAATAGGGATCAAGTGTATGGACGGCAAATTCAGGCCGATTTTGCAGAAGGTTTTACCAGTGAAAAGTATTTAGGGGTAACTAATTTATTCCATTTGCGATGATTAGATGTTATGTCTTCGCGTTTTGCATGATAAGCTTCGCGGCTAAGGGGGTGTCTCAAAACTTCCTTATTGGAGAATTGGATACCGTATTATTTGATGCGGAAAGGCAAAGAGAAATCCCAGTCTCTATATTTTTCCCTGTAGAAGAAACGCAACAAACAGCATTAGCAGACGGTGTTTTTCCGGTTATAACAATAGGCCATGGCTTTACGATTGAGATTGCGGCCTATCAAAATTTTGTAGATAGATTGGTCCCTGATGGCCATGTAATTGTATTGGTAGATACTGAAACTGGCGCCTTTCCAGATCATTTTAGTTTCGGACAAGATTTGGCTTTCTCGGCGGATGTAATACGCGCTTGGTCACAAATAGAAGATTCTAGATGGGAAGGTCATTTTTATCAAGAGGTAGTTTTAATGGGACACTCGATGGGCGCTGGAGCATCTGTATTGGCTGCGAGTGAGATGAACGATGTATCACTTCTTATTTTGATGGCACCTGCAGAGACAGATCCATCTGCTATTTTGGCCGCTGAAGCCGTTGCTTTTCCTACGCTTATTATAAGCGGGCAAGAAGATCTAGTAACCCCATGGCCTGTACATGGTTTACCCATTTATGAAGCTTTGAAAAGTGAATGTAAATGTATTGTTGACATCATCGGAGGCGGCCATTGTTATTTTACCTTGGAAAATTTTTTCTGTGATTTAGGAGAGTCTATTTCAGGGAGTGATATTAGTATTAGCCGTACAGAGCAGCAAGAGATTACATTTGATTACATCGCCTCGTTCTTAGAAACAATTTACACGGAACCCAATCAAATATTGGATAATTTTTTGGTCCAATCAGATGGAGATGAAAGGGTAGATGCTAGCCATGATTGCTTGGTAAGCCAAAATAGCATTGCTTCTCAGATGGACATTGAACTATACCCTAATCCTACTACTCAGAAAGTGTACTGTAATAAGAAGTTGCGTTCAATCTGCGTTTATTCGCTGTATGGACAGGTATTACTAGAGGCGTCTGATGTATCAGAAATTGATGTATCTATGCTGGATAAAGGCACTTATATTGTCGTGTGTAAAGAAGAGAAAGGTTCGTTTCAAAAAACCATTATTAAACAATAAAAAAAACGCCGAAACTTAAATTGCGGCGTTTTTTTTATTGTTTTGAAACGATCTATTTATTGTTTCTTACCCTTAAATGTAAATTGGTCACCAAATCCATTCAATTCAATGGCAGTTAAGACCAATAATGCATGCAAGGAATCAGTAGTACTATCCAATTTGCCAGATCCTTCAATTAATATGTCGGTAGGATCTTGAAATAAAGGCAACTCAAAATCCTCTGCTAAAGCTAAAATGAATATTGAATCTCCATCTACTCTAGCTTGTGCTGGTATTATAGCATCCTCAGTGGTAATTTGAATTAATACTGAATCAGGGGTGCTTAGCCCGGGGGATATCTGAAATGTTACTGAATCGGCATCAAGAGCCGAAAATGATTCAAATCGTAAGTCGCCTAAATATGTGGCAAAGAAATTATCCGCATCATAGGTGCAGCAATTGTCACAATCTGTATCGAATTCTCCAGCATTATTTGCAAATGGGTCATTGCAACCTTCCGTTTTTTTACAAGAGGGTAGTACCAAAGCAAAAGTTAAAAGGACACATCCCAAATAGAAAAATGATTTTCTCATAGGTATCAATATTTTAGTTCTAATCGATTAACATAATCAAGGGTACCAAGGCGAAAACGATACGCTACATTGCTAGCCTTATCTCTTTTGTGTTCTAATTTGCAAAAGTACCCTTGTTGTAAAGTAGGACAGGCATTACCATGTATGGGGTTGGCTATTCCTCCCTCTAATAATTTATATTTATAATGTAAAACGTTGCTTTTAGAGATCCTTGGTGAGATTTTTTCATTAGTGACTTGTGCTTGCAAAGCTACACAAGTGAAACTCATGAGTATGAAAAAGCTACTTAGCCTTATGATCTGAATACTTGCCATCAAAGATTTCATACTCTAACAATTTACACTCTTTTCTACCATTTAACAAATTGTGTTTTGAGCTTGGCTTAAGACCGATTTTCTTTATGCCTTGCATATTTGAAGATAATAACCATATCATTGAACCCCGCATACCATGCTTCATTAACGTGCCGAGTTCAGAATAAAATTGCTCAACATCGCTCAATTTGATCCGTTCGTCATATGGCGGATTTAGTAAAACTAAGCCTGGGTTGTATCGCTCAACAGCAAACATGTCTTGGCGCTTCATTTTGAATCGTCTAACAAACGGCCGTAGTCGCACTAAATTAGATTTAGCATTGGATAAGGCTTCAGGATCTTGGTCCGAACAATATATGTTTTTATCCGTGCTGACTATATTTTCTTCAGCAGCTTCTAGTACTTCTTGCCACAAATCAGCATCAAAGTTTTTCCAATTTTGAAAGGCATAATTAGGTGAAAAATATCCCGCAGGTATATTACAAACACGCATAATTAATTCTGCGCTAAAGGTGCCAGATCCGCACATCGGATCATATATCGTATCATAATACTCCGCTTGCGCCTTAGCTATAATAAGAGCGGCAAGGACTTCACTCATGGGAGCATGACCTTGACTCACGCGATAACCTCTCTTATGCAATGAACGCCCGCTGGCATCGAGAGAGATATTACAATTGTTCTTGTAGATCTGAACATTAATGCGAACATCAGCATCTTTATTATCAACATTCGGCCGTTTACCAAAGGCGTTCCTAAATTGATCTACAATAGCATCTTTTGCCTTATAGGTAATAAACTGCTTATGATTGAAAACGGACTGGGATTCGACGGCGTTTACAGCTATAGTTTTATCTACATCAAAATAGTCTGTCCATTTAATCGTGGAGCATAGTTTGTACAAATCATCTTGATCATTGACTTCGCCAGACGTTATGTGAACCAAGACTCGGATAGCTAGACGGGAATGGTAATTCACTTTATACAGCTGTTCTTTTCTGCCGTTAAAGCTTACTGCACGTCTTAAAATCTCCATTTCTTCAATCCCGAGATCCTGAAGTTCCTTTGCTAACTCCTGTTCGCCACCTTCTATAGTTTTTACAATTATCTTCAAATTCTTATGTTTGAATCACACCTACATTAAACGTCTCAATAGGCGCATGTTGAGCAGTTTCTAAAGCTTGAATTAAGAATGAACGAGTATCTCTAGGATCTATGATCTCATCAACCCAAAGCCGACCAGCGGCATAATAAGGTGTTGTCTGTTCATCATATCGCTTTTTGATACTGTCTATTAAGGCCTTTTCATCTTCTTCAGAAAAAGACTCGCCTTGCGCTTTCTTAGAGCTAAGCTGTATCTGGGCTAATACTTTTGCAGCTTGACTCCCGCCCATTACTGCAACCTTCGCAGATGGCCAAGCTACAATAAGACGTGGATCGTAGGCTTTTCCGCACATAGCATAATTACCAGCTCCATATGAATTTCCTATAATAACCGTAAACTTAGGTACGGTGCTGTTTGAGACTGCATTCACCATTTTAGCACCGTCCTTAATAATACCTCCATGTTCTGATCGGGTACCTACCATAAAGCCCGTTACATCATGAAAGAATACTAAGGGTATTTTTTTCTGATTACAGTTTAAGATGAAGCGTGTGGCTTTATCAGCGGAGTCAGAATAAATAACACCGCCAAATTGCATTTCTCCTTTGCCATTTTTCACCACCTCTCTTGCATTTGCCACAATACCTACTGGAAACCCATCAATCTTTGCATAGGCACAAACAATTGTTTTGCCATAGGTACTTTTATAAAAGTTCAAAGATCCTTTATCGACAATACACTTGAGGATCTGTTTAATATCGTACGGTTTAGTTCGTTCTTCGGGAAGGATGCCCAGCATTTCATCTGGTTTACCAGCAGGAGCGCTAGCAACTTGACGACTATATGATTCAGGTTTGTTTCTGTTTATATTACTGAAAATGTCTCTTATCTTTTCTAAACATGCTTCATCGTTTTCCATAATATAATCAGTAACACCGGAAATAATTGAATGTGTTTCGGCGCCTCCAAGTGTTTGCTTATCTACGTCTTCTCCAATAGCCGCTCTAACTAAATAAGGGCCTGCAAGGAATATAGAACCGGTATCCTTTACGATTAAGGCTTCATCAGACATGATGGGTAAATACGCGCCACCTGCTACACAAGAACCCATTACAGCCGCAATTTGAGGGATTCCTTTGGAAGACATTACAGCATTATTTCTAAATATTCTACCAAAATGTTCTTTATCAGGAAAGATTTCGTCTTGCATAGGTAAGTATACACCAGCACTATCCACTAAGTATATGATAGGTAGCTCATTTTCCATGGCTATCTCTTGCGCCCGTAGGTTTTTCTTCCCCGTAATAGGAAACCAAGCACCCGCCTTTACTGTAGCATCATTGGCCACAACTACACAAAGATGACCAGAAACATAGGCTAGTTTAACCACCACACCTCCCGCAGGACATCCGCCATGCTCTTTATACATATCAAAGCCGGCAAAGGTGCCTATTTCAAAACTGGGTTTGTCTGGATCAATAAGTTTTGCTATTCGTTCGCGGGCCGTCAGCTTTCCCTTGGCATGTTGTTTATCTATTTTTTTTTGTCCACCGCCTAAATGGATTTTTTCTCGTAGTCGCAGCATTTTGGAAATTTCCAATCCGTTATGATCTGCGTTTTTATTGAATTCAATATCCATTAATAAGTCTTTGCCACAAAGGTGCAAAAATCCCTTCTTTATTTACAAATTATCACTACACCTTGATGCATGGATAATACAGTATGGCTAAGCGTAGACATGAGGGGTCACTAAAGCGTATAGAATGTAACCTATAGACGTACGAGTTATTTAATCAATAAAAACAATGTGTCATGAAAGCAATGTTCCCATTATTTATGTATCTCGTCACCTTGTACTCATCTTTTTTAGGAGCAGATGTTCCAAAATTTGAACCACCAGCTAATAAAGTTGTCTTTGAACTCAAAGATGATTTTATATTCATTACCTACACAGATCATAGCGATCTCTTGATTCGAAGACCCATCGAGGTATTCAATGAAAGAGGTAAACGGATCTTCAGATGTCAGACAAAAAAGATGGAAAAAATTACTGAGTTAAACATGCAGCAACTAAAAGAAGGTAGATATTATGTCAGAACAATTGTCGATGATGTGGTCTACAAACAAACCTTTACCAGATAGCCAGTAGGCCTGTGAAAGCAGGCCTTTTTTTTATAATCGAAGTCATGCCTCTAATAATTTTCGGCAAATTATAGAATAACAGGAATGAAGGTATCATCTAATTGCATCCAGTGTAATCCTGTTCTACTTGTGTGAATTCTTACTTGAAAAACAGGTGCTTTAGTTTTGATTCTCACTTTATAAATATCTTCACCGTTCCCATCAATGATAGTAAGTTTTTTAATTCTTTCCTTTGTTTTGTAAGGTAATACGGTAAGCACTTGTTGGTGATAGATAAGCCTTGCTTTTGGTGTTTCTTTTACGTCACCATCCATTAATGAAAAATTGAATAATATGCCTATGAATAATGTAAACATATCTAAAGTATTTCACTTGAGGAATCAATAATAGTCGCAGTATCAAGGTCTATTTTTACATGATTTGCGGCAGTAGGGCAACCATATTTACATTTTTTGCAACTGCTGAGTAAGCACAGACAAAATAGACTAATTAATAGAAAGATGTTCTTAGGTTTCATAACAATAGTTGTGTTATACCTAAGTGTCTTTTTTTAGTCCAATGTTACCTTTAGTAGGAAAATATGTATGGATTAGAGATCGAAAATGTAAGGATATTCGCCTGGGTAATTCTCATAGAAACCTTCTAAGAATATCCGACCTTTTTGTTCTAGCAATTTTATCAGATCATCTACATTTTCTACATGTTGATTATTACACGAAGTAATGATGTAGCCAGGATCGATGTTTGTTTGATCAAGTATTCCATCTTTCTGAACGGAAACCACATAAACCCCTTTCTTGCGCATCCTTCGTGCTTCTTTAGTATCTAGATTACGAAGTTCTACACCAATCTTCTTCAGTATTGGGTCTTTGCGTATTGATATAATATCCGTGGTATTTAATTGATTACGAAGGATTACAGTTTTTTTCATTTCCTTATCCTCTCGTAAGAAAGAAACACTGACCTTATCTCCAGGTCGGTATAACGCGAGTTGTTCGGTGAACTGAGATTTAGAAATGATTACATTACCATTTAATGATTTGATTATGTCTTTCTTCTTTAGGCCTGCTGAGGCAGCGGCTCCTTCTTTTTCTACTACATCTACAATGACCCCTTCGGTATTCGCATAATCCTTCGCATTTGCCAAATCCGTTATATTGAATACACTTATACCCATCCAGGCCCGTTGCACATTCCCAAATTCTAATATATCAAAAACTACTTTCTGGACTAAATTTGAAGGAATGGCAAATGAGAAACCTTCGCTATTCCCAGTTTCAGACATAATAGCCGTATTTATTCCAACTAATTCTCCATTCGTGTTAATAAGTGGTCCACCGCTATTTCCTGGGTTTACAGCTGCATCCGTTTGTATAAATGATTCTATACCTTGTGTCTGTAATACATTTATATCTCTGGCTTTAGCACTCACTATTCCAGCTGTAACAGATGATTGAAGGTTGTATGGATTTCCGACAGCTAATACCCATTCACCTACATGTAGTGAGTCAGAATTGCCTATAATAATATGAGGGAATTGTCCTTCTGTTTGAATGCGTAATAAGGCTATATCTGTAAACTCATCAAAGCCTACAACCTTTGCTGTATATTGTTTGCCTTGGTCAGTGGTTACTTTTATTTGAGTAGAGTTATTTATTACATGAAAATTAGTAACTATATATCCATCAGAGCTGATCAAAACACCAGAACCGTTCGAGGTATTAAATTTTCGTTGTCTTTGATTAAAGGCACTTTGATCGTATGTAGAAATGGATACCGTAGCCAGTCGTCCTTGATTAGCAGCATCTATAAATTCTGTTGGACTACTGGAGTGAAAGATATGCCGCAATGACCCGTTTATGTTCAATTGATCATTATTGACCAACACTGATGTGTTATCACGTTGTAAATCAACATACCTTTGTTGGCTATAATAGTCGTACACAACGACGCATACAATCGAGATAAGTAATGAAACAAGTACGGTGTAAATAGAGCCTTTCATAATGTATTCAAAACCCTTAACGTTGGGGTCAGTGGATTTTATTTTATTAAAAAAGAAATACTCTTGATGGGATTGCGGCTACATTTGCACAAATATACATATTATTTATTTTTGTAATATAAATAAATTGACTAAACACGACATGCAGATACCATTTACTAAATACCATGGAACCGGGAATGACTTCATCCTGATCAATAATTTTGATGGATCCATAAACTCTGCTAACATACAATCTCACTTTAAAGAGTGGTGTCACCGTCGTTTTGGAGTGGGTGCAGATGGCGTTATTTTGTTAGGTCATCATAAGGAGTATGATTTTAAGATGGATTATTATAATTCGGATGGTAACGAAAGCTCAATGTGTGGCAATGGGGGGAGATGTCTAGTCCATTTTGCTAGATGGTTAGGCATTATAGAGAATCAATGCCAATTTGAAGCCGTGGATGGTCTTCACGAAGCCTCTATTTTAGGCGAAGAAGTAACGCTTAAGATGAATGATGTTATGCAAGTCAGTGCGTATGAACATGATTATATCCTAAATACGGGTTCCCCGCATTATGTAAGCTTTAAAGAAAACGTAACCCATCTTAATGTTAGAAAGGCTGGATTTCAAATTAGGCATAGTGGGCCATTTGCCCAGGAAGGTATAAATGTAAATTTCGCCCATGTATCCACAGATGGTATTTATGTACGAACGTATGAAAGGGGAGTGGAGGACGAAACCTATTCTTGTGGTACGGGTGTCGTTGCAGCTGCAATTGTGCACGGCATTACTAATGAAGAAGCTAAGCAATCGATAAAGGTCAAGACCTTAGGCGGCGATTTGAATGTTAGTTTTACTAAGGCTGAAAACAGATATACAGATGTCCATTTACGTGGGCCAGCCACCCGAGTATATGAAGGTGTATTAGAGGTATAAAAAAAGGGATGTTGTATACAACATCCCTTTTTACTTTTTATAAAAATCGATTATTTAGCAATCGTTAAACGCTTACCTACAATCAGATTGTCTCCATATATAGTAATTAGATATTGGCCAGTTCCTAAACTTGAAACATCTAGATTTTGCAATTGACTCACATCCACTTTTTGAGATAAGGCTTGTGCCCCTTTCATATCAGATATAACAATATTTACAGTACCCGCAATATCTAAATTGCTTACATCAATAGAGATACTATTTTGGGCAGGATTAGGAAATACTGATATACTGGAAGGGTCTATGATTATGTCATCATTAGACAAAGGATCACTAAAGATGTATTCACCGGTAGATGAGTTAAACGTCACACCATATGTACCGGCCACTGTTTGAATATTCGGTCCGCCATTGGTACCTACACCTGAAGGGAAGGCTACATCACCCCAGTTTACAGCCCAGTCATTATCCGCTCTGAACTTTACTCCTGTAGCGTCATCTGCTGGATCATAGTCAGTAACGGTAACGCTGGTTAATGTCCATAAATTAAAGTCATCTGCATTTTTGTCCATAGGAACATCATTATCCCAATCTGCATTAGGACCAGACATACCGATAAGTCCGACAGTTCCGTATTCTACGACTTCTCTAAATTCATAAGCACCGGATAATGAATTAAAGCTTATGATATAATCTCCAGCAGTAACTGGAATATTAGCACCGTCTTGTGTGGCTACACCTGCAGGGAAATCACCAGATCCCCAGTTAACATCCCAAGCATCATCCGCTCTAAATTTAGCTTCTCCATCTAATAGTTCTAATCGGATAGACCATTGGTGAACATCATTCGCATCTTTTTCCATATCCGTGTCTTCTGCCCAATCACCTGGCGTTGCATTACCAATGATACCAACTGAGCCATACTCTACAATTTCTCTAAACTCATACTCCAGCGTATTTGAATTAAAAGAAACAAAGTAGTCACCCGCTGTTACTTGAATGTTATCTCCACCAGGTACGCCAACACCACTTGGGAAATCAGTACCTCCCCAGTTGTCAATCCAGTCATCATCCGCTCTGAACTTTACTTCACCATCAGTAAGTGTGATGATTAAAGTCCATAGATTAGCATCATTAGGATCGTTGACCATATTCGTATCCACATCCCAACCACCTGGCGTCGCATCACCAATAAGACCAATAGTTGCATAAGTCTTATTAGATTCAAATAAATACTCACCAGTCATGGTGTCTAATGAAACAAAATAAGGGCCTGCTTCGTCAACGATAATGTTTGGTCCATCTTGCGTAGCAACGCCTTCAGGAAAGCCTTCACCGCCCCAGTTTACTGCCCAGTCATCATCTTTTCTAAATTTCACTTCATTGGCTTCTTCGCCAGCTGTCAAATCAAGTTGAACAAAGAATCGATTTGGGTTTGTTTGATCCTTAAACATGTTAATATCAGAATCCCATCCATTAGCAGTAGCAGATCCAATTATGCCTATGTCAGAATCAACGTCAAAACAATACTCTCCTGTTTTTACATTTAAGGTAACCGTGTAATCACCGGCAAAAACAGGAATATCTGGGCCATCCTGCTCTCCTAAACCTTTGGGAAAATCGGCACCTCCCCAGTTAATCATCCATTCGTCATTAGCTCTAAATTTAACGACGCCGTCAAATAGTGTAACGTCTAATGAATAGATACTGTCCATTTCATTAATTAGCGTCATATCTGTATCAGTTTCCCACCCACCTGGAGTAGCAGATCCCAATAAGCCTACGCTAGTAATTTGCGATACTCCTACGCTTGCAAAAAGGAATAGGGCGCAAAAAGTTGTAAGTAGATTTTTTATCATTGCTGCTTATTTTTGATGTTTAATTATGTAGATTGTGTCATTATGACACAATATATACAAAAAAACTTATTTTTATTGAGTCTACTCATTTTAATCAATAAAGAGGTAAACCTACCAAAATGACAAATTTTATTTCGTTAGTAAAGCTCAGTGCATATTGTGCGATCCTTCTTATATCAGGGCAAATGGAAGCTCAACGTTATATAAAAGGGCAGATAACAGATGAGCAAACAAATGAGCCCATTATTGGAGCCAATGTAATTGAACCTGGGACTAGGAATGGCACGATCACAGATATTGATGGTGCATTCTCACTGACCGTCTCAGAGAATACGGCATTTATTGAAATAAGCTACATAGGGTATAATGATGTACAATTAGACATTAGAGGTCAAGAAAAATTCATGGTTTCCATGACCTCTGGAGAAGTATTGGAAGAAGTAGTCGTTATCGGTTATGGTACTGTAAAGAGAGAAGACGCAACTGGCGCTGTCCAAACAGTGACGGCTGCAGACTTCAATAAAGGGGCCTTAACGGGTCCGCAAGAATTATTAGCTGGAAAAGTACCTGGCGTAAATATTAATACGGGTGCAGACCCTGGTGGTGGATCGAAAATTAGGATTCGGGGTGAATCTTCATTAAATGCCTCAAATGATCCGCTTATCGTGATTGATGGAGTGCCATTGGACAACACCCAAATCGCAGGTAATAGAAATCCTCTGGATATTATTAATCCAAATGATATAGAATCGTTTACAGTTTTAAAGGATGCCTCAGCCACGGCCATATATGGTAATAGAGCGGCCGGTGGTGTTATCCTAATAACTACAAAAAAAGGAAAGGCCGACCAAAAACTATCAGTTGCTTACAACGGTAATGTGAGTGTAGGGACCATTACTAACCGAATAGAAGTGCTAGATGCAGATGAGTATAGAGATATCATTAGAGAAATCCATGGTGAAGAATCAGAAGCGTATATGGTTCTTGGAGATGCAAATACGGATTGGCAGGATGAGATTTACCAAAATGCAACGGGTACTGAACACAATTTAAATTTTAGCGGTGGGGTAAAACAATTACCGTATCGATTATCGCTAGGCTATATAAATAAGAATGGGATTTTGAAAACAGACAATTATCAGCGGTCTTCTTTAGGAGTCAATCTTAATCCAAGTTTTTTAGATAATCGATTGCAAGTGAATGTTGGCTTAAAATCTATTTGGTCTAATAATCATTTTGCCGATCGAGGTGCTATAGTTGATGCCTTAAGCTTCGATCCCACACAGACTGTTCGTGACCCTAATAGTGCGTACGGCGGATTTACCACTTGGTTAGACGCTTCGGGAAACCCGCAGTTCTTATCGCCCACAAACCCAGTGGCTAAGCTTGAACTTAAAGATGATGAGTCTACTGTAAACCGATACATTGTTAACGCTAGTGCTGATTATCGTTTTTCTTTCATGCCAGCACTCAGAGCTAATCTAAATCTAGCACTAGACCAATTAGAGGCAAATGGCAGTGTAACGGAACCCACATTTGCAGCGTTTTCATTTGATCCACAATTTGGTGGAGGTAAAAACAATACCTATAATGAGCAAAAGAATAATCGATTATTAGAATATTATATGAATTACAAAAAAGGGTTTGGAATTCATGATGTGGATTTGATGGCCGGTTATTCATGGCAACGTTTTGCCTACGAAAAAACATTCCGAGATTCAGATGCAGCAGGTTCAGAATCAAAAACAGTAGAGGGCGTAGATAAAAATGAATTGTACTTAATTTCCTTGTTTTCTAGATTGAATTATAACCTATTAGATAGATATCTATTTACGTTCAGTTTACGACGAGATGGGACCTCTAGATTTGCCGAAGGTTCACGATGGGGTCTTTTCCCTGCAGCCGCTCTTGCGGTAAAGATTATTGAAAAAGAGGATGCTCGCTTGAATAGACTGAAGCTACGAACAGGATGGGGGGTCACTGGCCAAGAAAATCTGGATAAGGATGAAGATTATAATCGCTATGCTTCTCTGCCAAGATACACCTTTGGCTTCTCTACAGCAGCATATCAAGTCGGTGATGAATTTGTAACAACCTTGCGACCAGAAGGCTATGACTCTGAATTGCGTTGGGAAACGACAACAACATACAATATAGGTCTTGATTTTGGATTGTTTAATGACCGGCTTTCAGGATATGTGGATCTCTATAGACGAGACACCAAGGATTTGTTAAATAGAATTCCAGTTCCTGCAGGAACAAACCTTACAAACTTCGTTACTACGAATATTGGAAACATGACAAACAATGGGGTTGAAGTTGCCTTATTTACAAAACCGATTTCCACAAAAAATCTGAATTGGGACTTAGGCTTTAATGTTTCCAGAAATGTAAATGAAATAACCAAACTGACAGCTACTGATGATCCTGAATATATTGGAATACTTACAGGTGGAATTGCAGGTGGTGTGGGAAGTAATATCCAGATTCACAGTGTGGGTTATGCTCCTTTTTCTTTCTACGTAAAAGAACAATTGTATGATGAAGAAGGAAACATTCTAGAAGGGGAGTTCGCAGATTTGGATGGTGATGGTATTTCTAATGATAATTATCGGTATAAAAATCCAGCGCCTGAATACGCATATGGTATCACGAGTAGTCTGGGCTATAAAGCACTTCGCCTATCATTTGCAGGAAGAGCACAAACAGGAAACTATGTTTACAATAATGTTTTGACAAACATTGGCTATTTAAATCGATTAGTTTCATCTCAGAACACATTGTATAATGTCCATAGTGAAGCTGTAGAATTAGATGTATATGATCAAGGTAATCTAACATTCAGCGATCACTTTATCCAAGAAGCTTCCTTCTTTAGATTGGACCATGTAACTCTTTCTACAGATATTAGTTCCTTGACTAAATTTAATGCTGGATTAAGTTTTACTGTTCAAAACCCTCTGGTTATCACTAGATATACCGGTGTAGATCCAGAAGCATCAGATGGTATAGATAATGATACCTATCCACGTGCCCGAACGTATGTTTTAGGATTCAATGCTCAATTTTAAACGCCTAGAAAAGATTAAAAATGAAGAATAGATTTCAATATATATTTTGTGCTTTGTTCGTAAGCTTGGTTTTGACTTCTTGCTTTAATGATCTAAATACTATTCCAGCGGATGAAGATGTAATTACATCTGAACAAGTGTATGATAATCCAGAAGCCTACAAACAAGTGTTGGCAAAGTTATATGCGGGATTGGCTCTAACTGGTCAACAAGGACCTGCGGGGAAAGGAGATATTGAAGGTATAGATGAAGGTTTTGGTCAGTACCTACGGATGTTATTTTATCACCAGGAGTTTACTACTGATGAAGCCGTTGTGGGGTGGAATGATCAGACGATCAAAGATTTTCACGAACAAGATTGGGCGGATAATGATGGTTTTGTGTTCGCCATGTATAGCCGGATTTATTATCAGATTCCATTAGCCAATGAATTTCTGAGAGAAACCACAGACGCTAAATTAAATGAGAGAGGTGTAGATGATGCCCTTAAAACAGAAATTCAAGGTTTTAGAGCAGAAGCTAGATTTCTGAGAGCCCTTAGTTATTGGCATGCCTTAGACCTATTTAGAAACGTACCGTTTGTTACTGAAGATGATCCAGTAGGTAGCTTCTTCCCTGAGCAAATAAGTGCGGTTGATTTATTTGCATATCTAGAAGCAGAATTACTAGATATAGAAAATAAAATAGCCGATGTACGAACAAACGAATATGGTCGTGCAGATCAAGGGGCGGTGTGGGCATTGTTGAGTAAGTTATATTTAAATGCCGAAGTATATACTGGCCAAGCGAGATATGAAGATTGCTTGACTTATTGCGATAAGATCTTATCTGCAGGTTATGCTTTGGAGGAAAATTACCAGAACCTATTCTTAGCGGATAATCACTTATCTGATGAGATCATTTTCCCTATAGCTTTTGATGGTATTAATACTAGAACCTGGGGTGGCATGACCTTTATCATAAGGGCAGCTATTGGAGGCAGTATGACAGCCGCAGATTCTGGTGTCAAAGATGGATGGGGAGGTACGAGAACCACTCGACAACTAGTCGATAAATTTGGAGAGATAGGTGGGGTTTTAGTAGAGCCCAATGCAGGTTCTACGGCCCAGTATCCAAAGTTATATGTCCCTGCATCATATAATGATTTCGATTTTAGTGATCTCGAGAATGCATTATCATCGGTAGAAAATGATAATGTATTCCAAGGGTATAAATACTTTCCAAGTGGCGGAGGGAGCTTCTTATTGAGCCGAATTCCTGATGCATCTGCACCTTATTTTGGAGACAATGGCGGAGATGGTAGCTTGGATCAGTTCGGTGATGAAATCCAGGTAGCGGAAGAAGGTTTGTATTACTTTGAAGTGGACTTAAATGACAATACATACACCTTAGAAAAGCAAGAATGGGGCGTTATTGGAGATGCAACGGAGGGTAGCTGGGATAGTGATACAGATATGGAATGGAGCGATGAGCTAAATGCGCTACGGGTGATTGTTAATGGAAATGGAGGTGAATTTAAGTTTAGGGCTAATGATGCTTGGGACATAAATCTCGGAGATACCAATGCAGATGCCATTCTGGATTTTGACGGGGATAATATCTCCTTGCCAGCTGGTGAGTTTGAGATCGTTCTTTACATTGGAAAGCCAGATTACACATATAGTATTACCCTAAATAGCTTTGACACTCGACCTTTATTTTATTCAGATGGTCAGAACTTGGATATTGATGATATTACACAATTCAATCAAGGCTATGCAGTGGTTAAGTTCAAGAATGTGGATTCTAACGGTAATCCAGGTAGTGACTCTGATTTCCCAGATACAGACTTTCCTGTTTTTAGATTAGCGGATGTGCACCTTATGGCTGCTGAAGCAGCACTGCGAACTGGGGCAAGCAGTCAATCATTAGATTATTTAAATCCAGTCAGAAATCGGGCTTTTAAGAGTTCCGCAGGTCATATCTCAGAAAGTGAATTAAGCTTGGATTTCATCTTAGATGAACGAGCTCGAGAATTGTATTGGGAGTGTCACCGTAGAACGGATCTTGTTCGTTTTGGTCAATTTTCGGATGGTGAATATTTATGGCAGTGGAAAGGTGGATTGTTCTTAGGTACTCAGGTGCCTGACTTTAGAAACGTATTTCCTATACCATCTGCCGACTTGGCAGCTAACCCTAATTTAATACAAAACGAAGGCTATTAATCAATACCTATGAACACAGTAAGAACAATTCTATTATTTATATTATTAGCGGTAAGCCATTTCCATCAAGCTCAGCAATGGTCAGTGCTGGGGGCAGAAATTGGCTTTGATATTATGGGCTTGAACAGAGGAGTAGCTATCGCTGATTACGATAATGACGGATGGGAAGATATCTATTTTAGTGTAAAGGATGGCCCCAACCTTTTATTCAAGAACCTAGGTAACTTCCAGTTTATTGAAGTAGCCGAAGAATTGGGTTTAGCTAACGCAGGCAATACCTTGGCGAGCGTATGGATTGACATCGAAAATGATGGAGATCTTGATCTATTTTGTGGCAATCAATTTCAAAAGAGTCGACTGTATATTCAAGAAAATGGTTCCTTTTATGACCGAACTAACGAATTTGGTATTGATGTCAATGCGAATATTCAATCTGTAAATGCTATCGATTATAATAACGATGGATTATTGGATATTTATTTGGCAGCCTTTGAAAGAGAGAACTACTTTTTACAAAATGAAGGGACTCACTTTACAGATGTTATTGCAGACCTAGGTATTAGTAGCACACTACAATCTATGGGTGCTATATTTTTTGACGCAGATCAAGATGGAGATGCTGATCTATATCAGACCCATGATGGAAATAAAGGCAATGAGTTTTTTAGAAATGAAGGCGATGGAACCTTTAGAAAGAAAACCGCAAGCACAGGTACTGGATATAAAGGGCAAGGTATGGGAGTGGATGTTGGGGATATAAATGGAGATGGGGCCTTGGATATTTACTTCACAAATCTATTTCACAATATATTATACCTAAGAAAAGGGGATGAATATGAATTGAGCTTCGATCCACTCTTGAATGATGATGGAATGGGTTGGGGCACATTCATTTTTGATGCAGATAATGACAGTGATGAAGATATCTTTATTGCTAACGATTCGCATTTTCAGGTCGATGGTATAAATTATGCAAACCAACTCCTACTAAATCAAGGAGACATGTCTTTGACTACATTGAATCAAACTGCAGTGCAAACCACAGATGCTTCCTATGGTGCTGCCACAGCTGATCTAAATAAAGATGGTCTTTTGGATATAGTGATAGCCAATTCTGTTACGACAGGTAATCAGATTTTAGTTAATGAAAGTGATCCAGCTAATTATATATCTGTAGCCTTAGAAGGGGTGAACTCTAATCGTCAAGGCATCGGAGCTACCGTCTATGCTTATTTGGAAGATAAGACCCTAGTTAAGAATGTTTCAGCAGGTAGTTCGTATGCCTCACAAAGCAGTTCCATTCTACACTTTGGCTTGGGGGATATAAGTGTGGTAGATAGTATTGTAGTCCAATGGCCTTCAGGAATACGGCAAACCATTTTGGGTGTGGATGCAAATCAACGTTTGGAAATCATTGAACAAGAAACGGTGAATTTTAACGGACCTTTGGTCTGGACGGACCCACCGTTTCCTACGCAATTAGATGATATAACACTCTACTTTGACGCCCGAGAAGGCAATGGAGCCTTGGCTGGATTTGAAGGTGATGTATATGCTCATACGGGTGTAATTACCTCAGAATCGACGGCTCCGAATGACTGGAAACATGTGCAAGGTGTATGGGGAACGCCAGATGCTACTGTTCTCATGGAAAGAGTAGAAGATGATGTTTATAGCTTAGAATATAATATAACGGATTACTATGGAATTAACGAAGGAGAGATTGTGGAGCAATTGGCCTTTGTATTCAGGAACAGTAATGGAGGGATCGTTGGACGTGATACGGATGGATCAGATATCTTTCATGATGTATATGAATTTACTGAAGGATTTTTAGTAAATCTGATTTCACCAGCCAGTGAAAATACAGTGATCTATCAAGGTGAAGATCTTTTGATTCAATTGCAATCCAATTTGCCCGGAACCCTAGAAATCTATGATAATGAATCCTTAATTTTTACAGGTGAAGGGACTGATTTTGAATATGCGCAAGTGGGAGAGTCTTTGGGTGAGCATCAACTTCGATTTGTAATTTTTGACGAAATAGACACTGCAGAGCTTACTAGTAGATACTTTGTCATAGATGCAAATGAAGATGTAGTGGATTTGCCTAGTGATGTGCACGAAGGCATCAATTATACTCAAGATGGAAATCTGTTGTTTCGCTTGACCGCTCCTCTAAAAGAACATGTTTTTATACTATGCCCTTGGAATGAGTATAAGGTTGATGTTGACTTTAGAATGCAGAAAACGACAGATGGTGATAACTTTTTATTAGAGCTTCCTACTTCTTATTTTGCGGATGGGAATAACACCTATCAATATCTTATCGATGGTGTAATAAAAGTAGCTGATCCTTTTTCGTCTGTAGTTTTGGATCCGTGGAATGACGCTGGAGTGCCTGCTGATGTAATGGACGAACTACCAGATTACCCCGAAGGTCTGACAACAGGGATAGTATCCGTTGTGGATACAGAACCACTTGTTTTTGATTGGCAAAGCAATGACTTTGAAAAGCCCGCCAATGATAATCTCATCATTTATGAAATCTTGATGCGTGATTTTGTTGAGGACCGCAATTACAAGTCACTTTTAGATAGTTTAACTTACTTAAAAGGACTTGGAGTCAATGCCATTCAATTAATGCCTATTCAGGAGTTTGAAGGAAATCAATCCTGGGGGTATAATCCAAGTTTTCATATGGCAGTAGATAAATATTATGGAAGCAGGGATCAGTTGAAAAGACTAATTGATGAGGCGCATGGCTTAGGCATAGCTGTCATCTTGGATGTCGTCTTTAATCATGCTTTTTCGCAATCTCCTTTGTGTCAAATGTACTGGGATCCGACCTTATTCAGACCTACACCAGAGAGCCCTTACTTAAATGAAGAAGCTAGACATCCTTTTAATGTAGGGTATGACTTTAACCATGAAAGCCCTTACACTAAAGACTGGGTGAAACGAGTGCTTACGCATTGGATCGAAGAATATAGATTCGATGGATTTAGATTTGATCTTTCTAAAGGGTTTACCCAAAAATTTTCTGGGTCTAATATCGAAGCCTGGAGCCAATATGATTTTACCAGGGTAGGTATTCTAGATGATTATGCATCCCATATATGGAGTTTAGATCCAGAATCATATGTAATCATGGAGCATTTTGCAGTGAATGAAGAAGAAAGTGATATGTCTGATTTAGGGATGATGATCTGGGGTAATATGACCCACCAGTTTGCAGAAGCAGCGATGGGATATGGTTCTAATCTTGGCTGGGCAGATTATACAGAGAGGGGCTGGGACGACCCTAATTTGATCGCTTACATGGAGTCACACGATGAAGAAAGAATGGGGTATAAACTGATTACATATGGAAATGAAAACCAAGAGTATAGCACGAAAGATATAGCTACAGGCGCAGAACGTCTCGTCGCTGCATCCGTTATTTATATGTCTATTCCGGGGCCTAAGATGCTTTGGCAGTTTGGCGAGTTAGTCTATGATTACTCAATTAATCGTTGCGTTAATGGTTCCATAAATCCAGACTGTCGATTAGATCCAAAACCAGTACGCTGGGATTATTTTGAAGACGAACGTAGAAAATTGGCTTATGATAAATTAGCGGCCCTTCATGAGTTGCGTCAAAATTATCCCGTGTTTAGGACCAGAGATTTTGAATATAAAGATGTAAACGCATTTGTCAAGTCGGTCAGTCTTACTGGGGAAGAGATGGATGTATTCGCCTTGGCCAACTTCCGAATCACACCTTCTGATGCCAGCGTGACCTTTCCTTCAGACGGAATTTGGTACGACTATTTTACAGGAGATTCGATAAGCTTGGATCAAAGTAATGTTACCCTAAGCTTAGATGTAGGCGAATACCGCTTATATACTAGTGAAAAGCTGGCACCTCCAAATGGATTCTTTACGACCGTTCATGAAAAAAATGAGCTACCATTTGTAGTATTTCCTAACCCGAGTCATCGAGGCCAAAATACTTTCATCCAATTAGAAAGTGATCCAAGATCTGATTGGAAGATCGAAGTTTGGAATGCGGATGGAAAACGATCTATGATGCAATCTGGAACATCGAAGGACATTGAACTACAAACAAAAGATCTCGGACCTGGCATATACATGCTTATGATATTTTCTGATGATCAGATAGGGTATAAAAAGTTGATCATACATGAGTAGATTAGTTCTCTTCTTATTTTTTTTGATGGTCCAATGTTATCTTGGTCACGCTCAATATGATCACCCACAAGACGGCCTTCTTTTTGACCGGACTGAGGTGCCTCAAATCGAGATTATTCTTGCCCCAGAGGACTTTCAAGCTATATTGGATGATCCATCAAGTAATGAAGAATATCCAGCTAACTTTATTTTCTCTAGCTCAAGTCTAAACGATACGATGGAGAATATTGGATTTAGATTACGAGGTAACACCTCTAGATTTTCGCAAAAAAAATCATTCAAAATTTCATTCAACACCTTCGAAGCTGGACGAAAATTTGAAGGGGTTGAAAAACTAAATTTGAATGGGGAACACAATGATCCATCTATTACTCGATCATTGTTATGCTGGGATCTATGTAAAGAGTTAGATATTATTGCGGCCCGCTCTAACCATGTTCGATTGTACATTAATGGTGAATACCGCGGACTTTATATTAATGTAGAGCACATTGATGAGGAGTTTGTTCAAAAGCGTTTTTCTCATAGTGAAGGCAATCTATTTAAATGTTTGTATCCAGCCGACTTGCATTATAAAGGACCTGATCCCAATGCATATAAGGAAGAACAAAATGGAAGGCGCACGTATGACCTCAAGACCAATAAGGGAGGTGATGACTATTCAGCATTGGCACACTTTATCGATGTGCTAAATAATTATGAAGGAGAATCATTTAGATGTGAAATTGAAGAAGTCTTTGATGTCGATACATATTTACGTGCAATCGTAATGGATATATTGACATCCAATTGGGATGGTCCTATCTTTTTGAAGAATAACTTTTATTTATATCATGATCCGTATAAAGATCGGTTCACCTATATTTCATATGACCTTGATAATACCTTTGGTATAGATTGGTTTGGTATAGATTGGGCCAATTCCAATATCTATACCTGGGCAGGATTGAGTGGCGAGTACAGACCTATTTTTGAAAAAATAATGTTGGTTCCGGAGTTCAAAAATCGGTTTAGTTATTATATGTCGGAAGCGATTCAAACTGTGTTTACAGCGGAAGCATTGCACCCTAAAATGGAAGCGATTAAAGACCGCATCGAGGCCTATAGAGTGAATGACATCTTTGCAGGCTTGGATTATGGTTGGAGCTATACTGATTTCTTAGATAGTTATAATATGTCTTTGGGTGATCATGTGAAACTAGGATTGAAAAATTATGTGGAGAGGCGAGTGGCCAGTATTGAAGATCAATTAAACTTGGTGGATATTTATCCAGTAATCCGCTATCACGATTCGCAGTGGAGTCCAGAAAATATTGATTTTTCTATCCATTACTTTGATGATGTAGAAGTCAGTGAAGCGGTTTTTCATTATAGTGTAGATGGTAATGAATGGATGAGTGAAACTATGGATATAGATGGGGATAAAGCTACATTCCTCTACCCAATAGATACGGGTGCTTCCATGGAATATTATTTTTCTGTTGAGGATAACATTGGACAAAATCAACGATATCCTCTTTGTGAATCACTACAAATAAATATCGTCTCTGAAGAATTGCCAGATATTGTGATTAATGAAGTGATGACAGATAATTCAGATTTTAAAAAGGATGAAAATGGAGAATATGATGATTGGATTGAAATCTATAACAATTCCAATACAGTAGTTCCGATAAGTCAATTTTATCTATCGGATGATCCCACAGTGCCAAACAAATGGTCGATGCCAAATACCATTCTGAACCCAAATGAATATATGATTATCTGGGCCGATGGTGAGCCTCACCAAGGAAGCAGACATGCTAACTTTAAACTAAAGGCAGGCGGTGAATTCTTAGGACTTTTTTCATCTGAAGAAAATCACTTTTTGCCTATAGATGTAGTAGATATACCTGAATTAGAAAGTAATACCTCGTATGCCAGGCAGCCCAATGGAGATGGTTTCTTTTTTGAAACGGATGAAGTCACTTTTGACTTCAATAACGATGAATTTTCGAGTACAGATGAACCATCCATTTACTCGGCTATTTTTTATCCTTTGCCTAGTGATGGCCTATTTAATTTGAAAGGCTCTGCTACGGGATTAGAGATACTATCCATTAGCGATTTGCTAGGTAGAACTATAGATTTTAATTGGAATGGTAAGCAACTAAAATTAAACGATGCTCCAAAGGGAAACTACTTCTGCCAAGTGAAAAATAAGAACACATATCAAACCATAAAATTAGTAGTGCATTGAAATACTTGATTAGCTTTTTAACGATTATACTCTGCGGCACGTTATCGTACACACAGCAGATAGACAGAATTGAGCCGCCCCATTGGTATGCTGGAATGGTAAATCCCAATGTCCAACTATTAATTTATGGGGAGGATATAAAAGAGCTAAACGTCAGTTGTGATCATGATTTGATTACGATCAAGCAAGTCCATCAAGCGGAAAGTGACAATTATCTGTTTGTTGATCTAGAAATGCAAGATGGGTTTTCAGCTTCAGAAGTCCAATTTACATTTAAAGACAAGCGCAAAACTGTAGCAAGTATAGACTATCAATTTTTTCAAAAGGAATTGATAGAATCAGGTTCTCGAACTATAGAGCCTTCTGACGTAATATATTTAATTACACCTGATCGCTTTGTAAATGGAAACGTGGATAATGATGAAGTGGAAGGATTAAAAGAAGGCTTGCTCCGTTCTGCAGAATATGGCAGACATGGAGGAGATCTAGAAGGGATATCTCAAAGTCTCCCTTATTTAAAGGATCTTGGATTTACTGCAGTATGGCTTAACCCTGTACTCATCAATGATCAACCGGCTTGGTCTTACCATGGGTATGCCACCACAGACTATTATTTAGTAGATCCTAGATTTGGCTCGAACGAAAGCTATGTGGACTTAGTAGAGGAGGCCAATGCAATGGGTATGGGTATGATCATGGATATTATTGTAAACCATTGTGGAGATCATCATTGGTGGATGGAAGATCCACCCTTTGCGGATTGGATAAACCGACAGGATAAACCATTTATTCATACGAATCACCGGAAAACAACGCTCTTGGATCCGTATGTATCAGAGTATGATCGTGAGATCATGACGGAAGGTTGGTTTGTGAAGGAGATGCCTGATTTAAATCAGAATAATCCTTTCATGGCTACCTACTTGATACAAAATTCTATTTGGTGGGTAGCGTATGCTAAGTTGAGTGGTATTCGACAAGATACCTATTCGTATCCATTTAGATCATTTATGACAGATTGGACATGCGCTCTACAAACCGAGTATCCTGATTTGTACATTGTTGGTGAAGAGTGGATAGATGAGCCTGCAGTAATATCGTATTGGCAGCAAGGTAAGGTCAATACAGATGGGTATACCTCGTGCTTGCCTGGGCTCATGGACTTTCCATTGTGTTTTGCTATGCACAAAGCGTTTACGGAAGAAGAAGGATGGGGGACTGGCCTTATAAAACTATATGAAAAATTAGCGATGGATTTTCTCTATGCCGACCCCAAAAAGCTAGTTATTTTCCCAGATAATCATGATATGAGTAGAATCTATACGCAGGTAGATGAGAATTATGACCACTTTAAAATGGCCATGACTTTCCTGTTGACTACAAGAGGGATCCCACAGATTTATTATGGTACAGAAATATTAATGGCAAACCCAGGCACCGAAAGCCATGGCATTATTCGGTCTGATTTTCCAGGAGGTTGGATAGGTGATGAAACCAATGGTTTTACAGGAAAAGGCATGGACTCTTTGGCTTTGGATGCCCAAGACTTTACCAAACGAATATTGAATTGGAGAAAGGAAAACACGACTATTCACGATGGAGCCTTAGTGCATTTTGAGCCTCAAAACGGGTTTTATGTCTACTTTCGATATGACACTGAAAGCACGATAATGGTAGTATTAAATAAAAATGAAAAACCATCAGAACTTCCTTTAGAAAGATTTAGAGAGCGTATTGGTGGATCTAAGACATTTAAAAATGTACTCACAGGTGACAATATAGAGAACGCAAATCAGACTCTGACGTTTAACGAAATGGGAGCCTACATCCTGGAAGTACTACCGTAATGTACTTGTGATTATTTAAATGAAGTAAACGCTATATCTCCTTCATCGATTTGTAAGTTGCCTTTTTCGTAATATTGGAAAGTTGCGTTGTGTTTAGCACCCAACGGTGTAACGTAAACTTTGTAAAAGTCAATCCCTTGTGCAAAAGAATACACGTGATTTCCACCACTTCCTTCGTAATCTAATTGACCATTTTCCACAATAATAATAGGGGGTTCTTTTTTGCTCTGCATTTTTTGCCAAACAACCAATCTATATCCATTGCCTATTTGATCCACCCTAAGACTGTAGGTCAAGGTGTGCATTTCGATTCGTTGATTATCAAAAGTTGATATACTGGGATGTAATTGATTATTGAATGATTTTTCTAGTTTGACCCTAATTTCTTTTTCTGCTGTAGATTCATAATTTATTGAAATGATGCGGCCATCAAAATCTATCCAAAGATCTCCTGTTCCTAACATAATACCCTGACTACCCACCGCTGACCAATCTGATGATGGATCAGAACCTAGGATTTTTTCAATTAAGAAAGCATCAAATATTTCTGGATACCTAGTGACAAACTGTCCTTCATCGTTTATTTCAGGAATAGGACTTTTCCTTTTTAATGGATATCTTACATTCTTGGCTATTTGTTCGACATCACCCGATTCAATACTCTTTTGAAAATGTTGAACCACTGGTGTGTGAATACTTTCATCAGAAGTAATAATTGTTTGAGGAACTGTCTTATTTGAGTTACAGGCCACAAGAAAGAGAAAGAATGGAAGTAGTTTTGCGTTATACATATTACTGGTAATCGGAATAATGATGGATACTATATCTGGAAGTTAAACTCCTTTTTACCACTGACCGCCTTAAATTTTTTGTGATCAAAACTGTAAAGTTTGGCGGGTCTATGTGCATTTCCTTCCGTAAACTCATCTAAGTCAAGCAAGATATCGATGGACCTAAGCTTTCTTCTAAAATTTCGTTTGTCAAAAGAAATACCTAGAATGGCTTCGTATAAGGATTGTAGTTCTTGCAACGTAAATTTCTTGGGTAAAAGTTCAAACCCAATTGGACGAGTTCTAACATTGCGTTGCAATAGACTGAACGAGGCATCTAAGATCTCTTTATGATCAAAGGCCATCTTTTGTAAACTATGAATATCCATCCATTTAAGACCTTTGTCTTTAAAGTCTGTCAAGGTGTATTCTTCAATCTTGATCAATGAATAGTAAGCCACCGTAAGTACTCTACCTAATGGGTGCCTGCCTGGATCAGCAAAAGCGTGAACTTGTTGAATATGTACCCCTTTTAATCCGGTTACTGTTTCTAAGACTCGCTGCGCAGCGCCATCTAGATTTTCGTCCTTCTTTACGAGGTCTCCAATCAAAGAACGTTTACCCAAATGAGGTGGCATATCAGACTCAATCGTAAGTATTTTGATCGACTCATCATCATAACCAAAAATGACACAATCTACAGATATAGCAGCTTTGGACTCTTCATTTAATTGATCGAGCCAAATATTGATGTTTTTCGCTTGTTTTACGGCTTCAGTACCCATAACTAATATGCTATAAATCTAATAAAAAAATCTTTGTGTCCTCGTGACACTATTAGAATATACTTATATTGTAGATACTATCGGAACGAACATGCAAAAGCGTAAATTAAGTTTTTGGGAAATCTGGAATATGAGTTTTGGATTTCTAGGTATCCAATTTGGATTTGCTCTCCAAAATGCAAACACCTCACGCATTTTTGAAACCTTGGGTGCCTCAGTGGATGATATCCCAATTTTGTGGATAGCTGCACCAGTAACTGGACTTATTGTGCAACCTATAGTTGGATACTTCAGTGACCGAACATGGAATCGATTTGGGCGAAGAAGGCCTTATTTCTTGGTTGGAGCTATTCTTTCAAGTATCGCCTTGTTCATAATGCCTAATAGCCCTGCTCTTTGGATAGCGGCGGGTACTTTATGGATTATGGATGCTTCCATCAATATCACCATGGAGCCATTTAGAGCCTTTGTTGGAGATAATTTATCCGACGATCAAAAAGCCCAAGGTTTTGCGATGCAATCTTTCTTTATAGGCATTGGTGCTGTAGCTGGATCTTTATTACCTTATGTTTTTAGTAATGTCATTGGACTCGAAAACACAGCACCAGAGGGTATTATTCCTCCTTCAGTAAAATGGTCTTTCTATTGTGGTGGCATAGTATTTTTGATTGCAGTTTTGTGGACTGTTTTTAAATCATTTGAATATTCACCAGAGGAACTGAAAAGTTTCGAAGAAGATGAAGATGAATATGATACGGATTATGACCTCACAAAAGTGACTCGGATACAGCAACGGGCAGGTGCGGTAATGACAATAATTGGAGTTGTTGCTATAATTGCCCTTCGAAGTCTAGCCTTAGAAAAAGAACTATACATTTTAGCAGCAGGTATTTTAATCGCTGGGATTTTATTCTTGCTATCTGGTCAAATGAATAAGGGTAAAAAGGAGAATGGTTTTGTCACGATGATGAATGATATTATTCAAATGCCAAAAACAATGATGGATTTGGCTTGGGTGCAATTCTTTTCTTGGTTCTCCTTGTTTGCTATGTGGATCTATACAACCTCAGCCGTTACACGAAGTGTTTTTGGAAGTAGTGATCCTCAAAGTGCGGCCTACGGAGAAGGTGCAGATTGGGTGACCGTTTTATTTACAGTGTATAACGGAGTGGCTGCATTAGTGGCTTTTTTATTGCCTGTAATCGCAAAAAGGATTGGTATTAAAGCAACGCATATGCTAGCTTTAGTGATGGGGGGACTAGGCTTGGCTTCCATTTTCTTTATCCAAGATCAATACCTGCTATTAATATCTATGATAGGGGTAGGGATAGCGTGGTCTTCTATAGTGTCCCTGCCATATGCATTATTGGCAAACGCACTTCCATCTTCCAAAATGGGATATTACATGGGCGTGTTTAATTTTTTTATAGTAATTCCTCAGATTGTTGCAGCCACGATCTTAGGTTTTATGGTTAGATCTATTTCTGAAGACGAACCAGTATATGCACTTTTGATTGGGGGTATATCAATGATATTGGCTGGATTATTAACCTTACGAGTTAGAGTTAAATAGAGAGAGATGCAAAGAGGATTTATTTTTGATTTGGATGGTGTTATCGTTGATACGGCTAAGTATCATTTCCAATGTTGGCAACGGATCGCAGAAAAAGCAGGTGTAAGCTTTACAATAGAGGAAAATGAACAATTGAAGGGCGTTGGCAGGGTCCAATCCTTAGAGTGGATTTTGAGTAGAAGCAAAAAGAAGTACACCCAAAAACAGAAAGATATTTGGTTGATCGAAAAGAATGAAGAGTATGTATCCTTGATCAGTAATATGACTAGAGATGAGTTGCTTCCCGATGTACTCAAAGTAATGGAACTGATCAGAGATCGAGGACATAAAATGGCATTAGGCTCAGCCTCTAGAAATGCAAAACTTATTCTTGAGATTTTACGCTTAACGTCTTCTTTTGATGTCATTGTGGATGGCAAGTCTGTTACGAAGACAAAACCAGATCCAGAAGGATTTTTGTTAGCATCAGAATTGATGAGAATAGATCCAACTAATTGTGTGGTTTTTGAAGATGCTATAGCGGGTGTACAGGCTGCAAATACAGCAAAAATGTTGAGTATAGGAATTGGAGACAGTGCCTACTTGGGTGCTGCCAATCATGTTTTTGGAGGTTTTAATGAAATGTCAGATTCCTTTCTAGATGAACTGACACTAATCCCAGTTCAAGAATAATGGAAAATCAAGTAATTATTAATCCGTGGTCAATCATCGAAGAAGGATTTGACCCTGAAAGAATATGCTCTGCAGAAAGTTTATTCTCAATTGGAAATGGAGCAGTGGGTCAACGAGCAAACTTTGAAGAAAGTTATTCAGGCCATTCATTACAAGGATCTTATTTGGGTGGTATTTATTACCCAGATAAAACGAGAGTAGGATGGTGGAAAAATGGATATCCAGAATACTTTGCCAAAGTCTTGAACGCACCAAACTGGATAGGGATAGACATCAAAATCAATGGTCAAGTCCTTGACTTAGCCACAGTTCCCGTTACTCGATTTAGGAGAGAACTAAATATGAAGGAAGGCTGGTATGAACGAAAATTCCAAGTGCAATGCGCAGGCGTTGAGCTAGCGGTTACAGCCCTTCGGTTTATCTCATATGATAACAAAGAATTAGCATGTATTAAGTATAAAATTCAGCTGATTAGTGGATCTGGAAGCCTTTCAATATCCCCATATCTAGATGGAGGTATAGTCAATGCTGATGCTAATTGGGATGAACGATTTTGGAACACCCTTTCACATACGTCCAATAAGAATCAAGCCTATCTATTGTCAGAAACTAAGAAAACAGAATTTGTAGTACAAGTAGGCATGAAAAACTTCATTACCAAAAATGGCGAAGAGGTGCCCGTTGAATGGGAAAAAGAAGAAAGTGAAAACAAAATAGGATTATCCAGTACTCACCAAACTAAGCAAGGAGACGAATGGGTAGTATACAAATTTGCTTCAAATGCTACATCATTGAATCATGATAAAGAAGACTTAAGACAATTGCATCACACAGGGCTAGACGCTTTACAAATTGAAGACTTTGCCAAGTTAAAAGAAGAGCAAGCACAATCGTGGTCAAATATCTGGCGAACCTCAGATATTCAAATATCTGGTGATGATAAAGCACAACAAGGTATTCGATTTAATATATTTCAATTAAATCAAACCTATTCTGGTGAAGATGCCAGGTTAAACATTGGTCCAAAAGGCTTCACTGGCGAAAAGTATGGCGGATCTACGTATTGGGACACAGAAGCGTATTGTTTGCCATTTTACATGTGTACAAAAGGAGAAGAAGTAGCTAGAAATCTACTTTTATACAGATATAATCAACTAGATAAGGCTATCGAAAATGCTGAAAAGCTTGGTTTCTCAGATGGGGCAGCACTATACCCAATGGTTACTATGGATGGTACTGAGTGCCATAATGAATGGGAAATTACATTTGAGGAAATTCATAGGAATGGAGCTATTGCATTTGCCATTTATAATTATCAAAGATTTACGGGCGATACATCCTATATCAAAGAGTATGGCATTGATGTACTCATTGGCATTGCTCGGTTTTGGGTCCAACGAGTAAATTTTAGTCAAGAAAAACAAGCGTATGTTATGTTGGGCGTTACGGGTCCCAATGAGTATGAGAATAACGTAAATAACAATTGGTATACAAACTATATAGCCAAATGGTGTATTCAATTTACTAACGCTTGTTTAGAAAAGTATAAGCAAGAAGAGCCATCATTGTATTCTCAAATACTGGCTCGTAATTCCTTCAAGGATGAGGAACGTATTACTTGGGAAACAGTATCCTCCAATTTCTATTTTCCAAAGGATGAAAAATTAGGCATATTTCTCCAGCAAGATGGATTCTTGGATAAAGACCTAGTTCCTGCTAGTGAGATTCCTCAAGGACAAAGGCCTATAAACCAATATTGGTCATGGGATAGAATCTTACGATCGCCCTATATTAAACAAGGTGATGTATTACAAGGCTTTTACTTTTTTGAAGATCACTTTTCAAAAGAGGAGCTGGAAAAGCACTACAAATTTTATGAGCCACTCACGGTTCATGAATCCTCCTTAAGCCCTTGTATTCATGCTGTTTTGGCGACACATCTAGGTATGATGGATCATGCATATGAGCTGTACCTGCGAACCTCAAGATTAGACTTAGATGATTATAATAAGGAAATAGAAGAGGGTTGTCATATTACAAGTATGGCAGGTACTTGGCTAAGTATAGTCGAAGGGTTTGGAGGAATGAAAATGCAAAATGGTCATCTTCATTTCTACCCATCTTTACCTAAACAATGGGAATCCTTACATTTTAAAATACAACATAGATCTAGAGTGCTTGCGGTTCATATAAATCAACATAGTACCACGATTAAATTAGAAGAAGGTAGCCCTTTAAAGGTATTCGTGAATAATGAAGAAAGGGTAGTGAGCCAACAAACAGTCTTGTCTTAGTAGTCAGAAATAGCTTCTAGCTAACTAACTTTTCTACTAGATCTGCAGCTTCTTGTAATAGAATAGCAGAATGTACCTCTAAGCCACTTTGGTCAATGATCTCTTTTGCGATATCTGCATTTGTCCCTTGTAATCGTACAATAATAGGTACAGAAATATCACCTATGTTTTTGTAAGCATCAACAACACCTTGCGCTACTCTGTCACAACGTACAATACCTCCAAAAATATTGATCAATATAGCTTTTACATTAGGATCTCTAAGAATGATTCTAAACGCTTGTTCTACTCTTGCAGCATCTGCAGTTCCACCTACATCAAGGAAGTTAGCAGGAGACCCGCCGCTCAATTTGATGATATCCATTGTAGCCATAGCTAGCCCTGCACCATTTACCATGCATCCTACATTACCATCTAGATTTACATAATTTAGACCGTAACTTTTAGCTTCTACTTCTGTTGGATCCTCTTCTTTTTCATCTCTTAGTTCAGCAAGATCAGCGTGTCTGAATAATGCATTTTCGTCAAGACTTACTTTACAGTCAACCGCAATAATGCGATCGTCACCGGTTTGTAAACAAGGATTGATCTCAAATAATGAAGCATCACTGCCTACAAAAGCCTTATATAAATTACTGATGAATTTGGTCATTTCCTTGAATGCCTTTCCAGACAAGCCTAAATTAAAAGCTACTTTTCTTGCTTGAAAGCCCATCAATCCTAGTCTAGGATCTACATATTCTTTGTGTACTAAGTGAGGTGTATGCTCTGCCACTTCTTCTATATCCATACCACCTTCGGTAGAATATATAATTACATTCTGCTTTTGTTCTCTGTCCATTAGGATAGAGATATACATTTCATTACATGCATCAAAATCTGGCGCATATACATCTTCACCAATCAATATTTTTCGCACTAATTTTCCAGGTCCATTCAAGCCACCTGGCGTCTGAGGCGTTTTAAGCATCATGCCAAGAATATTTCCAGCATGCTCTTTTAATTCATCTTCGTTTTTAGCCAATTTAACACCGCCACCTTTACCTCGGCCTCCGGCATGAATCTGCGCCTTAATAACGCCAAACTCTGTACCCGTATCTGCTTGTAATGTCTTAAATCCTTCGATGGCTTCTTCCACAGTTTCTGCAATCACTCCTCTTTGAATTGTCACTCCATAAGAAGCTAATAAGTCTTTTCCTTGATACTCGTGTAAATTCATTAACTAAAAATTTTGCGCAAATTTAAAAAACTTGCGGAAGCATGTATGATAATATTAATTATATGTGATTATCGACGAACCCATTTTTTGCTGGATTGGCCATTTGATGTTTCAATTTTAACAATATACATTCCACCCGATAAATGTTCAGGCAGGTCAATAACTTGTAGATCTGTATCAATTTCAATGTCTCTTGAAAAGACGGCTGCCCCTGTAATATCAAAAATGTGCAAGGTGCCTAATTCTTTCTTATTTCCCTTCAGATACACATTTGCTTGGTCATTTGATGGATTCGGTTGAATGGCAAAAGTGCTAAAAGAAGTGTCTGTATTATCAGTGCTTGAAGTCGTTCCTGTATCAAAAGTAAAGGTGGTAGTCCGAGTACATCCCCAAGATTCATTATACGCAATTACATACCAGTTTACCTTTGAATCAGAAGTGATCTCGGTCATAAGAAACTCTGAATCTTCAACGAAATACTCATATTCTTTAAAGTCAAAAATATCTCTTATAAAAATGTAATAACCATCCGCGTTTTCTACATCCTCCCAATCGAAAAGAATATTGTTAAATACTTCAACATCTCCATCCGGTGGACTCAGCACGACGATGTCCTCTTCGATTCGACTATCATTAGGTACATAACCTGTACGGATGTGCGCCCTAGCTGGAGATTCAAAATCAACTTCCATGAGTTGTACTTGATCATCCGTAAAATCATAGACATCACATTCAAAGTAGCTCATGATGTTATTTTCCATAGTTTCTATCAAGTCGACGTTTCGATCAAAGACCTCAGTCAACATATTACAATTACTGACGGAAACACTATTTGAAAATGAGAATAAATAGTCAGGAGGCGTATCACACACTCGGTCGCCTGAGTTTGTGCAGTTACTTCCGTCCACTAATTCTATAGGATAGCCATTAATCGTATTTTGACTGATAGGATTGCCGTGTTCATTCGCATCATAAGGTTCATTTTCCCAACCAAAGAAGGGGTGGTTCAAGCTTAAATAATGACCCAGTTCATGTGTTAGGGTTGCCGTTGAGTCGCTTACCTCAGCTGTTCGTACCACGATTAAATCATAAGTAGGATCGTAATATCCTAAGATTGTTCCAGACGCGCCTTGCACATCCGCTGATTTACATATGAATACATTTACAGCGTTTGGATCTTTTAAACCATTCATAATTAAAGAAGAACCATTCGTGTTAGGAGAATTATTAACCCCAGAATGGTCGATCTTTTCAGGTAGTCCATCCATGTAAGGAATGAATCCTAACGGCTCGTAGTCGTTTCTAAGCTTGCATAATTGTTTAAATACAGATGCATAACTGACTCGACTGGCTCCATTATCATCGGCCATCATAAAAAACTTGATAGGAATATATCGCGTCATTCGCACAGGGACGTTTGATGGATCTTCTAAGGTCTCGATATGCTTCTTTAAACGTATGTCATTTAAATGGCCATCGGTACCGCAAGGATAATGATGTTGCGCTTGGATGCTTACAGCCATTAAAAAGCTAATAAATAGAATGAGGGAAAATTGTTTTGTAGGTATCATAATCTCGAAATTACAGTTTAAAATTGTACCTCTGTCGGACAGCAAAGTTAATTATTTTAAGAGGCCTAAAATTCATATTGTCTTTTTAGTAATTTTGCGCGTCTAAAATTAAAAGTAAAAATATGAGTAAGGTTTCCGTAATTGGAGCTGGAAATGTAGGGGCAACTGTCGCTAATGTGCTAGCTCACAAAGATATTGTTAAAGATGTTGTACTTCTAGATATCAAAGGAGATGTCGCAAGAGGTAAAGCATTAGACTCTTGGCAACAAGCGCCAATCGATTATTATTCTACTAGACTACATGGTACGGAAGACTATAAAGAAACCGCAAATTCTGACATAGTTGTTATTACGGCAGGGGTACCAAGAAGACCAGGGATGAGTCGGGATGACCTGATCACCACCAATGCAAAAATCGTTGTATCAGTGACTAGAGCCATTCTGGAGCATTCTGACAACCCAACAATCATTGTTGTGTCGAACCCATTAGATGTTATGACCTATGCAGCTAGCAAAGCTTCTGGACTACCTGCTAATAAAGTATTCGGTATGGCCGGTATCTTAGATACAGCTAGATACAGAGCTTTCTTAGCTACAGCATTAGATGTATCTCCAAAAGATATCCAAGCTGTTTTAATGGGTGGACATGGTGACACTATGGTACCATTACCAAGATATACGACAGTAGCCGGTATTCCAGTAACAGAAATGATTGATGGGGATACATTAGATTCCATCATTAGTCGTACTAAAACAGGAGGAGGCGAACTAGTAAAACTTATGGGTACTTCCGCGTGGTATGCACCAGGTGCCGCCGCAGCTCAAATGGTAGAAAGTATCATTAAAGATGAAAATAGAATCTTCCCAGTATGTGCTAGATTGACAGGCCAATATGGGCTAGATGACCTTTTCTTAGGTGTTCCTGTACAGTTAGGTGAAGGAGGTGTTGAAAAAATTCTTGAACTTAAATTGAACAAAGAGGAGTCAGAATTGCTTAATACTTCAGCAAGTCACGTTAGATCTGTAATTGATAAATTCAATTCAATGGGGCTTGTTTAAAACGAAGCCTTGATCGATAAGAAAAAAATAGCAGCCGTTGTCACTAATAAAGGCAACAAATTATTAGAAATGTCTAAGGAAAAACCAGTCATGTTGGTTTTTCTTAGACACTTCGGCTGTATTTTTTGTCGGGATGCCATGAGAGAGTTGGGGATAAAAAAAGAAACATTCCAATCCAGGGATGTTACACTGGTTCTGGTTCACATGACATCACATGATATTGCTACCGACTTTTTTGAAAAATATGACCTCGAAGGATTTGAGTCCATTTCAGATCCAGACACACAATTGTACCAAATATTCGGATTGGGAAAAGGTAATTTCAATCAACTGTTTGGTCTTAAAAGTTTAATCCGCGGATTCGAGGCTTCTATGAGCGGGACCAAAGTTAGCCTTAAGCAGATCGGAGATGGCTTTCAAATGCCTGGTGTTTTCTTGCTGCATAACAGCGAGATTGTAGGTAGCTATGTTCACCAAACAGCAGCAGACAAACCCGATTATGAAGGCATTATGGATACTTACCTAAAAGTTCACAATTAATTAAGCCCTTACATCGTTTGCCATTGTAAATGGAGTCTCATGGGAAGAACTGTTGTAACCCTTATCTTTTTTTCTCTAATTACGAGTAGTTATGCACAGTCAAATGCATCGACTGAAGATTTGTCTTTTTACGGAGATATCATGGTCAATGCGGCAGAAGGTAAACACCGAGAAAGAGCCGCAAAAATGTACTATCCCTTGTTGGAAGAATACGTATCCACGAAAGGGTACCTCTTAGATAATTTCGCAGCACTAGATGGGAATGCTAGAGTAGAGTATTCTGAAGATAGTTTGCTAACGATCATTACGTGGCAATTGAAATCAGAATTAGAAAGCTTTAACTATGGTGGATACATCATTAAGGAAGGCTTAGACCCAATACCCTTAGTGCAAAATATGGACATTGATCGAGAAGATCAATATGATATCATGAGTCCTTCCAATTGGTATGGGGCCCTGTATTATAACATAAAAGACTTTAAAACCAAAGAAGGCGAAACATGCTATTTTTTATTTGGGTTTAATGGATTTAATAAATATGACTCCTTTAAGGTATTGGACGTACTTTCTTTTGAGGGGTCCAATGTTACTCTCGGAAAAGAGTTATTTACCTTTCCTTCAGAAGGGCCTAGGCCGGATACAAGAACCAGACTCAAATTGAAGTATTCCAGTGAGTCGCAAGTATCCATAAATTACAATGAAAATTTAGGTATGATTATGTACGATCATCTTATTTCAAGAATGGGTCAATTAGAAGGTCAAGGTGTTACATCAGTACCAGATGGAAGTTATGAAGGCTTTATTATCGACAAAGGGACATTGACCTACAAAGAAAAACTCTTTGACCATATTTATGAGACCGCTCCGGTTATGGAAAAAGAAGAAGAAAAAACGAAGAATATTTTTGGCAAGGAAGAAAGGAAGGCTACCAAGACCAGGAAATCCTAAGCCTATTAGAGGCATCGCCCTTATCAAATAAAACAAATTTTGAAGGACGATAATCCGCAATCCATATTATCCGTCCTTTAGCATCAACAACTACAGGAAGTGCTGATTTTTGAGGTATAGAACGCTTCAATTCGTTGTAAATGGTTTTGAGTTTTTTTGCCCCATTCATGCCCATTACATGCATTTTATCACCGGCTTTATACGGCCTAATAGTCAAAGGAAAGGGTACTTTACTCATATCAATCGTCCCTTTATCATCTTTACTAAATTGCAGTTTTAGCTTGTTGCTCAATGTGATTTCTGCTTCGATAGAATCAAGTATAGTTTCGTTCAAAGCATACCCCCCTGTAGGACATACCCAAAGATGATCATGCCCTACATAAATCTGCCACGAATCGTTCTGAACGTTTTTTCCTGGCTTATCTAAACAAGCCCATAAATCGTGAGCTTGCACTTTATTAAACCCCCAAGCCCTTATCAGTAAGTATAAGGTATAACTTGAATTCGCGTTCTCTTTTAGCGGTCCAATGGCCAATTTGATAAAAGGACCTTCCTGTGTTGAAACGTTATCCAATAGCAATTGTCGAAACTCTCCAGCAAATTGGAGCAAATCTTCAATATTCTCATGCGATTTATTTAAGCGTTTTTCTACTCCTTGAAAACGCTCTTGGAGTTGAGGGATTAAATGGTTTCGGATATAATTTCTATCGTAATCATTGTGATCATTTGATGAATCAAAAACGTATGAGACCTTGTGCTCTGCAGCGTAATGTTCAATGTCTTTTTTTTCAATATCTAATAAAGGCTTTAAGAAAGGAGTATTACTACGTTGCATGCCCTGTAAGCCCCATACATCCGTTCCACGAAATAGATTTAAAAGCATACTTTCTCGGACATCGGCTTTATGGTGGGCAGTAAGAATATAGGAATGACCATTTTTTGCTTGCACGTCGAGTGCTACTTTTCTTCTTGTTTCCCTCGCACTTAATTGAAAATTTTTGTCGTCAGGTATGTGAATAGATTTTATTTCACACGCTAGACCCAGTCGTTCGCACTGATTTTTAACAAATAAGGCATCTTCCTTACTCTGGCCATTCCGTGTATTGTGATCAAAGCACAACACTGAAAAAGAAAAGCCTTGATGGTACAGCAGATGTAATAAAACCATGGAATCCACACCACCACTACACAAAAGAAGATAGTCTTTTTCCTTGTCAAGGGTATCCACGGCTTCATTAAATTTATCTATCACTTTGGAATGTTCTCTTTATTGTGTGTAATGAGGTATTGCTATGATGAATTCTTCCATTGTAGTAAAATTACATATCACAGTATCAATACAATCCATATCTTCGTTCTTAATTCTAAGATTTGATTATGAAGTTTAAAATTTTTGCGGTCTTACTAAGCCTTTCAATAATGTATTCTTGTGGAGGTGATAGTGCATCAAACACGGCGTCAACAGATAGCGATACGGCTAATCCTTTGAAAGCGGTCCCTGAACAAGAGGTAGTTACTGACGATGCTGAGGATAGTAAATTGGATCTGATCATGCGGACGAGTGCTAATCGCGATTATACGCATAAGCGCCCTGAGGCATTGAGTATTCTTGATCACAGAATAAGTAAAGATGGAGAAATCTATCAAATTATTGAAAACGGGATGTTTGAATATGATATGGTTCATAATGGGACTAAAATGAGCAGACCTGGCGATTATGAAGGACAGTGGATTGACTTTAAAGATGATCACACCTATACTTATGGAAATAACAAAGATCAGCAAGGACAAGGTAGATATCATTACTCGCTTGACTCAGGCAAATTATTAATGATTGATAACGATAAGAGTTCTAATCCTCAAGAATGGAATGTTATGCGAAAGGCGCACGTGATGATTCTCGTTGGAAATGAGGTCTATGGTAACAATAATTATCAGATGAAGCTTGTCCAACGATTTACTGTTGATCAAGTGATGGATCCTAATTATGTAGAGCCAGACGGAAGCAATTAGCGAATCCCTTCGCTAGATAACCACCGTTGATATACACTTGCATTTTTGTTATGCTCTCGCAAGTGTTTCGCAAATGCATGCTGGCCTTCATAACCTGGTTTAGCACAGAAATATAAATATTTGTGATCCTCATAAGAAAGAACCGCGTCTATAGAGGATATAGAAGGTAAGCATATAGGACCGGGAGGTAATCCAGGATATAAGTAAGTATTGTACGGCGAATCATGTAACAAATGTTTATTTAGAACCCTACGTATCGTAAAATCCCCAAGTCCATACACTACAGTAGGATCCGCTTGTAGATGCATGCCTAATCGCAAGCGATTCATGTATACACCCGCGATTCGCTTTTTTTCTGGATTATAATTGGTTTCTTTTTCAACTATGGAAGCCAAGGTCATGACCTCATCTTTACTCATTTTTAAAGATTCCAACTTATCTGCTCTGTTTTCTTTACTCCAAAAAGCATCATATTCATCATACAATCTTTTTAATAAGCCTTCAGGAGACGTTCTCCAATATACTTCATAGGTGTTAGGGATAAAGCCGGCTATATATAAGGAAGAGTCTGATGATTCTTTTCTAATAGCACTAAGGAGTGCTGTGGAATCAAATGACATTTGCTCGCTTACGTTGCCAGCAAATTGCTGTATGGTTCGGGCTTGTGAAATAGTCAAGTTGATGGGACTTCTTCGGCCAGATCTTAGCAAACCGAGTAAGTCCCTATTCGAATGTAAACCTTTTGTTTCGTATCGACCGGGCTTTATGGAGCTGTCTTCAAAACGCATCAATTTAGCAGTCAAAGCAAAGCTGTTTGGATCTTCAATTAAGGAAGAATCTACGAGCATTTTTTCAAGAGATTCATAAGACGCATTTTCTGGGATGAAAAGTATAGGTGCATTATCAGGGATAACATTGGACCCCCATATACTATTGTATGCATACAAGCCTACCATCCCACATATAATGAATAGAAAAAGTAGTATGAACAGAAATTTTCTCACTACGTCTAGTACGATTCTTTTTTATTCGGGAAATCAGTGGATTTCACATCTTTGATGTAATGAGTAACAGCATCGGCGATATCATCAAATAGATTCATATATCTTCTAAGAAAACGGGGATTAAACTCATGGGTTATCCCGAGCAAATCATGAGATACCAGCACTTGCCCATCTACATCAGGGCCCGCCCCAATCCCTATAATGGGCATGGCTACACTCGAGGCTGCTTTTTTAGCCAAGGTGGCTGGAATCTTTTCTAATACAGCACCAAAACAACCAATCTTATCAAGTAATTTAATATCACTCAGTAATTGTTTGGCCTCCTCCTCCTCTTTAGCTCGCACCGTGTAGGTGCCGAACTTATATATAGACTGTGGGGTCAATCCTAAGTGCCCCATGACTGGAATACCGGCTGATAAAACTCGTTTTATAGAATCTTCCACTTGCTTTCCTCCTTCAATCTTAACCGCATGAGCACCTGACTCCTTCATTATTCGTATGGCAGAGGCTAATGCTTTTTTAGAGTTTCCTTGATACGTACCAAAAGGAAGATCAACCACAACCAAACACTTTTTTATACCTCGAATGACAGATTGTGCATGATAAATCATTTGATCTAAAGTGATCGGCAAAGTGGTTTCGTGTCCTGCCATAACATTGGAAGCAGAATCGCCAACTAATATCACATCGATGCCGGCATGATCAAAGATTTTTGCCATGCTATAATCGTATGCGGTCAGCATACTGATTTTTTCACCATCCGCTTTCATTTTGATGAGCGTATTGGTAGTAATTCGCTTTGCACTTTTACTAACTGCAGACATATTAGCTATCAATTTTTGAGGATACCAAGTTACTTAAATGTCGTTTCAGATTCCTCGTCTATGAAATAAAAACTCAAATTAGTCGAAAAGCCCTCAATAAGTTTACTTTTGTCTCGTTTTGTTCTCGATATTTACATCTTTATAAAGAGATATGAAGTACTACTTAATTGCCTTAGCCCTACTGTTTTTATTGACTGCTTGCGATAACGAGTTAAATCTTACCGCAGAAAAAGAAGAAACCTCCGTGGTTTTTGGTCTTTTGAATCCAAGTGATACAGCTCAATATATCAGAGTAGAAAGAGCGTTCATCGATCCTAATGTATCTGCCTTGGACATTGCTCAGATCCCTGATTCAATTTATTACCAAGATCTTGATATCAAATTGGTGAAGCTTTCTGAAGATATCAGTTACGACCTCGAAGAAGTAGATGGTAATGTGGAAGGATATATAAAAGATGATGGTGCCTTTGCTCAGTCGCCAAACACACTCTATAAAATTAAGACCGATGATTTAGGATGGTTTGATGAAGAAGATTATGAAGATGAGATTTACGAGCTAAGAATCAAAACAAATGAGAATGACACGGCCATCACCTCACAAACATTAATCGCTGAAAAACCATCTTTAACACGTCCAAAGACGGGAAGCTCTCTTGCTTTTTCAGCCATTAGTGATCCCTTAATTCGGTGGTTGGAAAAGGAATCTTTGAAGATATATGATGTGCGTATCAAAATGTATATCAAGCAACAAGATTTGACCACAGGTGAAGGTTTCGTTGACACTACCTTGATTTGGGATGTAGCCAAAAATGTTAGAGATAAAGAAGTAGTTATCCCATATCAAAATTTCTTTTTATTCCTCCGCAGTGAATTAAAAGAAGATCCAGACATTAGAAGAAGGTTTATTGATATGGATGTAGAATTGTATGGCGGTGGAGAAGAGATGGATAATTTTGTAAATGTCCTTCAAGCCAACCTAGGTATTACGTCTTCTCAAGAAATTCCTATTTACACTAATATGAGTGATGGATTAGGTATTTTCTCCAGTCGAAATGAAGATATAAGTACAGAAGTAAGAATCAGTCCTGTCACTATTGATTCATTGTATAATGGTTCGATTACAAAAGACTTGAATTTTCAGTAATCTGACGATTTGTCATACTTCATAGACAAAGCGCACTATTTCTGACACAGCAAATTGCCATTTATCGTACAGTATGTCAGTTTTTTTCTTATTAATTGCCTTGGCACAGCAATTGACTAGCTATTACCTGTATAGTAATTTAGAAAGCAATTTAAATAAGAATATTCATGGGTAAAATTATTGGTATAGACCTCGGAACCACAAATTCTGTTGTGTCTGTAATGGAAGGTAACGAACCAGTCGTTATCCCTAATGAAGAGGGGAGACGGACGACACCATCTATCGTTGCATTTCTTGATAACGGCGAACGTAAAATTGGAGATCCAGCAAAAAGACAAGCGATCACAAACCCAGAACGTACTATCGCATCTATCAAGAGATATATGGGGCAGCGATTTAGTGAGGTAGGAAAGGAAGTAGATCGATCTGCTTACAAAGTGGTAAAAGGAGATAACGATACGGTACGTGTAGAAATAGACGACAGAAAATATACGGCACAGGAGATTTCAGCCATGATCCTTCAAAAGATGAAGAAGACGGCAGAAGATTTCTTAGGTCAAGAAGTTACGGAAGCGGTAGTTACAGTACCGGCTTACTTCAATGATTCTCAGAGACAGGCAACGAAAGAAGCAGGTGAGATTGCGGGCTTGAAAATTAGTCGAATAATAAATGAGCCTACAGCTGCTGCCTTAGCATATGGATTAGATAAAAAGACTACTGATTCTACCATTGCAGTGTATGATTTAGGAGGAGGAACATTTGATATCTCTATTCTAGAGTTAGGTGATGGTGTTTTTGAGGTGAAGTCTACAAACGGTGATACGCACTTAGGGGGTGATGATTTCGATCATGAGATTATTGATTGGTTAGCAAACCAATTTAAAGAATCTGATAACATCGATCTAAGAAAAGATCCAATGGCCTTACAACGACTTAAGGAAGCAGCGGAAAAAGCTAAAATTGAGCTTTCTAGTAGTACACAGGCAGAGATAAATCTACCGTACGTAACAGCCGTTGATGGAGTACCTAAGCACTTAGTTACAAAGTTGACTAGAGCTAAATTCGAGCAACTGGTTGACAATCTTGTCCAGCGGACCTTAGCTCCTTGTGCAGAAGCATTGAAAGATGCAGGATTAAGTAAAACAGAAATCGATGAGGTTATTTTAGTAGGCGGTTCTACTCGGATACCTAAAATTCAAGAAGCTGTTGAGTCTTTCTTCGGAAAGAAGCCAAATAAAGGAGTAAACCCAGATGAAGTGGTTGCTGTTGGAGCAGCTATTCAAGGAGGGGTGTTAAGTGGTGATGTACAGGATGTACTACTACTCGATGTTACGCCATTATCATTAGGGATAGAGACCATGGGTGGTGTGTATGATGTTGTCATTGAAGCTAACTCTACAATTCCGACCAAAAAGCAGAAAACCTACTCGACGGCAGCAGATAATCAACCATCCGTAGAGATCCATATTTTGCAAGGTGAACGACCTATGGCTAGAGACAATCGCTCCGTAGGACGATTTATCTTAGACGGAATTCCACCTGCCCCTAGAGGTATGCCTCAAATCGAAGTAACCTTTGATATAGATGCAAACGGAATTTTGAGCGTATTTGCTAAAGATAAAGGAACAGGTAAAGAACAGAACATTAGAATTGAAGCATCAACAGGTCTTTCTAAAGAAGAGATCGAAAAGATGAAGCAAGAAGCAGAAGCTAATGCCGCAGCGGATAAAGAAGAAAGAGAAAAAGTGGATAAGCTGAATGCTGCAGATACCTTGATTTTCCAAACAGAAAAGCAGATCAGTGAGTATGGAGATAAAATTCCTGCTGATAAGAAAGACACTATTGAAGCAGCCGTGGCAGAACTAAAGGAAGCCCATAAGATGCAAGACTTAGATAAAGTAGATGATGCAAGCAAGAAGTTAAACGATGCTTGGACGGCGGCTAGTCAGGATATTTATCAGGCGACTCAGGGTGATCCAAACGCGGCAGCTAATGCAACTGCAGAAGGTGGAGCTGACGATGCATCCGGAAGTTCTGAGGATGTGACCGATGTAGAGTTTGAAGAAGTAGATGATTCAAAATAGATAATTGAAGGAGCCGCAAGGCTCCTTTTTTTATAACTCTATTTCCAAATTCATTTTCGCAGTATTCAGTTCGGAGGCAGCATGAAAGTCATTTGTGTTTTTTGCAAGCACAAGACCTTCAGAGTAGATACGTAAGGCATCTTGAATACGATCCATACGTTCGTAAAGCTTGCCTAAATTATAGTATAAGCCGATATAATCTGAGCTCTGTTCTTGGAGTCTAAGGAACCAAGTCTCAGCTGTTTCAAATTGATCCCTTTTTTCGTATTCTTTAGCCACTGCAAAGAGTAAAAAGTCGTCTTTTGGATCCTCTTCTAGGTGGGCCAAAAGTTGAGTTAATCTATCCATATCAAAGTGACAATTAGTGTATAGTTAATGCTAATATGATTATACAACAATACTCATAATATCGTGTTTAAAAAAGTATATTTGCACTACAATTTTAGGAGAAAAAGATGAATAGTTTAGTTTGTATAAGTAAGACTCCTGACACAACAGCTAAGATTAGTTTTGTGGATGGAAATACGGCCTTTAATGAAGATGGCGTAAGCTTTATCCTCAATCCGTATGATGAATGGTATGCCTTGGTTAGAGCAATTGAGCTAAAGGAAGAAAAAGGCGGAAAAGTAACTGTAATCAATGTTGGAGATCCATCCAATGATATTATAATAAGAAAAGCACTAGCTATAGGTGCTGATGAGGCGGTACGGATCAATAAGAAAGCAGAGTCTTCGGCAGATGTGGCTTTGCAAGTAGCCGAATATGTCAAGAATAACAATTTTGACATTATATTTCTAGGTAAAGAAACCATTGACTATAATGGCGCTGAAGTAGGTGCGATGATAGCCGAGCATTTAGACTTGGATTATGTTTCGTTTGCATCGAAAATGGAAAGCAATGGCGATGGATTTAAAGTGACTAGAGATATCGAAGGTGGAATCGAAGAAATCGCCTTATCTGCTCCCTTTGTTATTTCAGCGGCTAAAGGATTGGCAGAGCAGCGAATCCCTAATATGAAAGGAATTATGATGGCTAAGCGTAAACCATTGAACGTGGTCGAGCCTGTTGGTTTCAATGGACATGTGAATGTGGCCTCCTTTTCACTGCCATCAGAGAAAGGAGGAGTAACTATGGTCGACCCAGAAAATATGGAAGAATTAGTAAGATTACTTAAAGAAGAAGCTAAAGTGCTATAAATATGTCAGTATTAGTTGTAGGAGAAATTTCAAACGGATCATTGAGAGCAGCATCTAAAGAGGCGGCTTATTATGGTCATTTAACAGCGCAGAAATTAGGCGGTGAGTGTACTGTCTTATTGATTGGAGAAGCGCAAGATGCTAGCGAACTTGGTGTTTATGGTGCTAATAAAGTACTTACGGTAGATCCTGGATCAGAAGGATTTGATAGTAGAGTTTATGCAGATATTATAAAGCAAACGGCACAAAGTACAGACGCAAAAGCTGTAATTTTCATGCACAGCTCTACAGGAAAATCATTGGCTGGAAGAGTATCTGTAGCCTTAGGTGCTGGCTTGGTAAGTGGCGCTACCTCTATTCCAGAAGCATCAACGAACGGATACTCGGTAAGTAAGTCGGTTTTCTCTGGAAAAGCCATTGCTACCTATGAAATTACTAGCCCAACTATGGTGATTTCTGTTATGGGTAATTCATTTAAACCTGAAGCGGTTGGCGCTGCTTGTGAGGTTACGGCAAATACCCTTAGTGCAAAGACAGCAAACACTCAAATTTTAGGCAGAAGCACACAAAGTGGGACGGTACCTTTGCCAGAAGCAGAACTGGTCATTTCTGCCGGTCGTGGCATGAAAGGACCTGAAAATTGGGGCATAATTGAAGAGCTTGCTGATTGTATAGGCGCCACAACCGCTTGTTCAAGGCCCGTAGCCGATATTGGATGGAGACCTCATCATGAGCATGTGGGTCAGACAGGGGTCGCTATTAGACCTAATTTATATATTGCTATCGGTATTAGCGGCGCTATCCAGCATTTAGCAGGTGTTAATAACTCTAAGGTAATTGTAGTGATAAATAAAGATCCGGAAGCACCATTCTTTAAGGCAGCTGATTATGGAGTTTGTGCGGATTTATTTGATGTAGTGCCCAGATTAACAGCGGCGCTTAAAAATGCCTAATCATAAAAGTATTGCCCCCGGATGAAGAAAATTGAGCTCGAAATAGTAGCCTTATCTCACAGTGTTACCAAGTCACACAACTATGCAGTAGTATTAGGTGAGGTAGGTGGTGATAGACGATTGCCGATTGTAATTGGGGGCTTTGAGGCGCAAGCCATTGCTGTAGCTATGGAAAACATGGCGCCTAATAGACCCTTGACACATGACCTCTTTAAAAATACCTTATCTACCTTCAATATTGATTTGAAAGAAGTGGTCATTAATAACCTGATGGATGGTATTTTCTATGCTCAGTTAATATGTGATAAGGATGGAGAAGAACTGACTGTAGATTCCAGAACATCAGACGCTATAGCACTAGCTGTTCGATTCGATAGCAGCATTTATACCTATGAATTCATAATGGAACAAGCAGGGGTCATTTTTGAAGGTGAAGAAGCAGAAGGAAAACCTAAACAAAGAACCAAATCTGCAAAACCTAAATCCTACGCAGACTATTCCACCGAAGAACTTGAAGAGTTACTACAGAAAGTCTTGGAAGAAGAGAACTATGAAAAGGCCGCTAAAATTCGAGACGAACTTCAATCAAGAGAAGGAGAAGAATAGTAGTTAGTTACCATCGATCTATGGTTTCCATGAAATACGTAAACTGTTCCTCACTAATATCCTTGTGAGTAATAAATCGTATTGATTCGGGCCCAAACGGGGTAGCTAGAATACCTTTTTTAGCTAGTTTATCTAAGAAGTCAGCGGCTCCATTTTTCTCATTTAGATGGAAGATTACAATATTAGTGTGTACTGGGTTTATCCCTTTTACGAAACTCTTTTTTTGTAATACCTGCTCTATTTGTCGGGCTCTTTTATGATCTTCCTGAAGTCGTTCAATGTTATTTTCAAGCGCAAACATGGCTCCAGCAGCTAGATAACCTGCTTGACGCATACCGCCTCCCATAACTTTTCGGAAACGTCTCGCCTTTTTGATAAACGCCTGATTGCCCAAGAGAAGAGAACCTACTGGGGCCCCGAGGCCTTTGGACAAGCAGATAGAAATAGAATCAAATATTTGGCCTGTCTGTTCAGTAGTGTCTCCACTTTCAGTAAGTGCGTTAAAAAGTCGAGCTCCATCCAGATGAAGGCCTAAAGAATGTGTATTACAAAGATCACGTATCGGCTTTATTTCATCTATGGTATAATAACTCCCTCCTCCCTTATTACACGTATTTTCCAATACAACTAAAGAGGTGCGTGGTAACCAGTCATGCGGCGCATGAATCCTGTTTTCAATTTGATCGGCTGTAATTTTGCCAAAAGTACCTTGGATTAGCGCCACTGAAATGGCAGAATTAAAAGCATAACCACCTGCTTCATACCGATATACGTGCGAATCAACATCACAAATCATCTCATCCAAGGCCTGTGTGTGGCATTTAATGGCTATTTGGTTAGTCATCGTGCCTGATGGGCAAAATAAAGCGGCATCCATAGCAAACATGGAGGCTGCCTTCTCTTCTAAAGCATTAATACTAGGATCTTGACCAAACACATCATCACCTACCGGAGCAGCCATCATATATTCAAGCATCTCGGGGGTGGGCTTAGTAACCGTGTCACTCATCATATTTACTTCCATAGATCTTTCTTGTGTACCCGAATGTAATCAAAAGCCATTTAGAATCATATAGTGGGGCTTTAGATTAAAATTTCAATTTATTGGGCAATTTGCTACCATCAATAAGGCTATCTTTGTGCGGTATGGAGTTGATTAGGAATTTTTGCGTTATCGCACATATTGACCATGGTAAGAGTACCTTGTCGGATCGTTTATTAGAATATACTCAGACTATCTCTGAACGGGATATGACCAATCAGGCCCTAGATGATATGGACATAGAGCGAGAACGAGGGATAACGATTAAAAGTCATGCTATCCAATTGAATTACAAAGCTTTGGACGGCAATGAATATACCTTTAACCTTATTGATACACCTGGTCACGTGGATTTCTCCTATGAGGTATCGAGGTCAATTGCAGCCTGTGAAGGTGCACTCTTATTGGTTGACGCTACCCAAGGCATCCAAGCACAGACCATTTCCAATTTGTACTTGGCCATGGAAAATGATCTTGAGATCATCCCAATCATAAATAAAGTGGATATGCCCAATGCAATGATTGAAGAGGTGACAGATCAAATTGTAGATTTAATAGGGGTTGAAGAAGAAGATATAGTATTGGCAAGTGGTAAGACTGGTAAAGGGGTACCTGATATTCTTGAAGCAATCACAAAGCGTATACCTGCACCTACAGGGGAACCTGATGGGCCACTCCAAGCCTTAATTTTCGATTCTGTCTTTAATTCTTTCCGAGGTGTAATTGCCTATTTTAGAATTTATAATGGCTCTATCAAGAAAAGAGATAAAGTTCGTTTCGTTAATACAGGAAAGGAATATGATGCAGATGAGATCGGTATTTTACGATTGAATCAAGAGCCTAAAAATGAATTGTTGGCGGGAGATGTAGGCTATATAATAACGGGTATAAAAAAGTCAGCTGAAATTAAAGTAGGTGATACCATTACGCATGTATCTCGACCTTGTGATAAAGCTATTGAAGGATTCGAGCATGTTAAACCAATGGTATTTGCGGGAATCTATCCTATTGATAATGATGACTTCGAGGATTTACGAGACAGTCTAGAAAAGCTTCAGTTAAATGATGCTTCATTGGTATTTGAGCCAGAATCATCTATTGCTCTTGGATTTGGTTTTCGTTGCGGATTCTTAGGTATGTTACACCTTGAGATTATTCAAGAACGTCTTTCAAGGGAATTTGATCAAGAAGTAATCACGACGGTACCGAACGTATCCTATAGAGCCTATACAAAGAAAGGTGAGGAACTAGTCATTAATACGCCTAATGACCTGCCGGACCCAACCTTGATAGATCGGATTGAGGAACCTTACATTAGAGCTCAGATCATTACAAAACCTGATTTTATTGGTTCGATAATGACGCTCTGTATGGAAAAAAGAGGGATGTTAACGAACCAAACGTACTTAACGACCAGCAGGGTAGAATTGACTTTCGAACTCCCGCTAGCGGAGATCGTTTTTGATTTTTATGACAAGTTAAAATCCATATCTAAAGGATATGCTTCTTTTGATTACTATATGATCGATTATAGAAGCTCTGATTTGGTGAAATTAGATATTAAGTTGAATGGTGAAAATGTAGATGCCTTATCATCTCTAGTGCACAGGGATAAAGCGGAAGCCTTTGGTAGGCAGATATGTAAACGTTTAAAAGAATTATTGCCTCGCCAGCAATTTATGATTGCGATTCAAGCAGCCATAGGTATGAAAATTATTGCTCGTGAAACCATTTCTGCCTTACGTAAGGATGTTACAGCCAAGTGTTATGGTGGAGATATCACAAGAAAACGTAAGCTCCTTGAAAAGCAAAAGAAAGGAAAGAAGAAAATGAGACAAGTGGGTAGTGTTCAAGTACCACAAAAAGCCTTCTTAGAAGTCCTAAAACTGAATGACTAAATCAGGCAGATCAGTCTATTAATTCAAAGGTATAACTGGTAATCCTAAAGTAAGGTGCATCGATTTCTTCGATGATATTTTTGAAGATTATATCTATCTCTACTTCTCCAGATTCTTCTTTTTCAGTACTATCAAAACGCACATCGATTCGTGCCCGATCACCTGGTGCAATCGCCTTAATGGGCCAATCCAATGTGGTGCATTCACAACCCGAAACTAAATCAATTTGGAGGGTGTCTAAACCTATATTTGTAAAGTGTATAGCTGTGTCAATTACAGTCCCGCGGGTCATTTCGCCTAAAGCGATCACATCTTGATCAAATTGAATATCTAGCTGTTTTACTTCTTGCGCTTGACTGCTTAGCATGAAAGTACATAGTACAAATAGGGTAGATAAAAATTTCATATTGCAAAATTGCACCATTGATTGCTAAGATTTTCTTAAGCTCTTGTTAATGGGATTCTAATCTTGGAATAAGGCTTCGATAAAGGCACTTCGGTTAAACGGTTGTAGATGCTCTATTCCTTCACCCACACCAATATATTTGATCGGTATTTTGAAGATATCTGAAATCCCTAAAACTACTCCTCCTTTTGCTGACCCATCTAATTTTGTCAGAGCAATGGCACTAACGTCTGTAGCTTCCGTAAAATGTTTAGCTTGTTCAATGGCATTTTGGCCTGTAGTAGCGTCTAAAACTAATAAAACCTCATGGGGTGCGCCTTCTAAGGATTTTGCAACGGAACGCTTGATCTTAGAGAGCTCTTCCATTAGATGTTTCTTTGTATGTAATCTTCCGGCAGTATCTATAATGGCTACATCCAAATTATTAGTTATGGCGTATTGAACTGTTTCGTATGCAACAGCCGCTGGATCGGTATTCATACCTTTTGCATAAAAATGACAATCATTTCGATCTGCCCATATTTTAAGTTGATCTACGGCTGCCGCCCTAAAGGTATCACCGGCACCTAGAACCACGCTTTTGCCCTGCTTTTTAAGCTGATGCGTTATCTTACCTATAGTAGTTGTTTTCCCGACACCATTTACACCTACAACCAAGAAGATGGCTGGTTTTTTATCTGTAGGTAGATCAAAGCCAGAAACATCTTCTGTTTTATTTTCCAAAAAGATATTGGCAATTTCATCTCGCAAGATTCTATTCAGATCTGCGGTGTCTATGTATTTATCTTTTGCGACTCGTTGTTCTAGTCGGTCTATTATTTTAATGGTAGTATCCAATCCAACATCTGCTGAAATAAAGATAGCTTCCAGTTCATCTAAAAAACTCTCATCAACTTTGGATTTACCGGCGACGGCTTTAGCGATCTGTCCGAATATATTTGACTTGGTTTTCTCAAGACCTTGGTCTAGCTCTTCCTTCTTCTCTCTAGTAAAAAACTTCTTAAAAAATGACATACTCGTTTTCCTTACAATATGCTAATGAGTGTTATCAAATAATGGTTCACCTAAAAAATAAAAAAGTCCACAACAAGGTTATGGACTTTAAAATTTAAGGATGTACCTTTTTATTTTTGGTTGGCAAAGAACTCTTTTACTTTGTCCTTGTGGATCATCAATTCTTTATAAGAATACTTGCCAGTAGCTGGATCTTTCACACTCTGAACTACCTTTACATAGTCCCGACCTGATCCTGCGTTAGCTGCTCTTTGTGCAACCCTTGCGTTTTTGGATACTTTAGCCATGATTACTTAATTTCTTTGTGAATAGTATATTTCTTTAAGATAGGGTTGTATTTTTTCAACTCCAATCTATCAGGTGTATTCTTCCTGTTCTTTTGCGTAACATATCTAGATGTACCTGGCATACCTGAATTCTTATGCTCTGTACATTCCAAGATTATCTGCAATCGATTTCCTTTTGACTTCTTTGCCATTGCTTTTCCTTTTAAAGTTCGACTCCGTGGTTAATACCTTTCTTCTCCAATTTTTTCAGGTATGTATACACACCCATTTTATTTATAGACCGTAAAGCAGTAGAAGATACTTTAAGCGTTACCCACTTATCTACTTCAGGAATATAAAAACGCTTCTTGTGAAGATTAGGAAGGAATCTACGCTTCGTTTTTCTATTAGAATGCGAGACATGATTCCCTGTAATTGGTCTCTTTCCTGTTAATTCACAAATTCTTGACATGATCCAAATCTTTTAAGTGACTCCGGAAGGGTTCGAACCTTCAACCTCCTGATCCGTAGTCAGGTACTCTATCCAGTTGAGCTACGGAGCCATACATATAAATAAAATTAATATATGACTAATTGAACAGTCCGTTCTTCCGAACCGGCTGCAAATATAAGAAGGTTTTACTGATAAAACCAGTCTTTACCGCATATGATTTTCAATGAAATTGAACATTTCAAATCAAGCGCTTTAGCATAACTGAGCTTGGACGCAAATATGATCATTTTTTGGCAAGAAAGGGCCCTGTTGATATTGATAAATAGATAGAACGTGTTAACTATCATTTTTCCGCGAGAGGGGTAGTAAGGGGCCGAAGGCGTTCTGATATGGCAAAGCCATATAGAGAACCTAGCCCTGAATGACCCGATCCTGAAGTATTTCAGGACTCGCCCAAAGCCTTATGATTATGGGCCTGCGAACAAATCAAAAAAAATATATGTGAAAAATACTAGCTATTGAAATTTTTTATCCTTGATCTAGGCTTTACATTTGAAATCTAATAGCAGGAGCTACTCATATTCAAAACTGTTTCTGCTGTTTTTAGTAACGACTAAATAACCAAGACCCAATTCATTTCAACTCTATGGATCATGTGATCCGTTTACTTGTTATTATGCGGGCCCCTCTAATCTGGACTTTGGACCTTCCCCGAGGCATTATTCAATTAAATACCAAAGTTCATGAGATCTACTACGTTATTGTACAGATTATCTGTTTCCGTTAAAGCAGTTTTGCTTTGTTTTCTATTTTTCGGTTCTGCAGCTAGCGCTTCAGCACAAACTAACACGCAAGATGTATATCTAAGTAAAGGCCAAACTGAGGCTGGATATATTTCGGCTGATATGCGGCTAGACATTCTCAGATACGCACATACTGCATACAAAGATGTTTCGATTTCTGCGGCTAGCACTTTACAAAAGTTGACCGTAAATCAGGCTAATCATGCCTTATGGACAGATATGCTTAGAAACATCTCTGCCAATGAAATCCTATATGTGATCTCACAATTTCAAGAAGTAAAATTAACAGAGGCTGACGTCCGGAATGCAATCAAGATTGCGACCCTTAAAACCCAGTCTTAAGAATCTCAATAAATACCGAATTACACGTTTCAAAAACCGACCATTATGAAAAATTTGATAATCAAGGTCATATTCTTAAGTTGTTTTGTTTCAAGCAGCTTTTTAGTTTTTGGTCAATGCCCTGTAGGTGAGACCGAAGTGACGATCAGTTTCCCAGATTTAGGAGACTGGCCAAGTGAAATTTCTTTTACCATAGATCCGGAACCACCTGGAGGTCCAGTTTCAGGAGGAAGCGCAGGTGCTACCTTCTGTGCAGCAGATGGGATTACGTACAGTGTCCTAGGCGAAGACAGCTTTGGTGATGGTTGGAATGGTGCTGATATACAGGTGGATATCACAGAAGATGGCAGTGTCAATGGATGTTCAGGTGCCCAGGATGGCTGTACTGTAGCCATAGTAGAAGATGCTTTTGTTGATGGTGCAGGCCCAACCGTAGTAGCAGAAATTACTACAGGCGGTAGTTTAGTCACTGATGATGCTGGCTGCGCTTTAACAGATATAATGGGTTGTACCACACCTACCGCTTGTAACTATGATCCTTGTGCTACAGTGGATGATGGTTCTTGCGTTAATGAGGGTGATTCATGTGATGATGGGCTAGCTTGTACAGAAAATGATATGATCCAAGAGGATTGTAGTTGTGCTGGTACACCAATGGAAGGAACGACTGTAGATTGTGAGGGGAATTGTACAGAGGTAATTGCGGATCTTGGTGGTGTTTCTCAAGCTTGTCCGGGCACCTCCATTGATATTTCACTGGATGATGTATATCCCAAAGGCGGAGATGGTATAAATATTTTCGTTATTTCAGATAATATAGATGGTCAAGGTACATCAGGTACTCTAGCCGTTCATGATGTATGGAGTCTAGATGACGATCCTGTGGATGTCCCATTAGACTTTACAAATCCAACGTGTGAAATCATAACAGTAAATCTGAGCTACGAAGTAACTTGTTGGCCGGATGCTAATGATCCAGAAAATGTTATCCTATCTGGAGAAATAGGGCAAATGGACGTTTTTCCAGAACCATTTACCGTGGTTATTACAGCACCTGATTGTGGTGGAAATGACGGGGTAGCCGAACTTACCTCAGCTGATGGTACCGTTTGTGAAACCATAGTTTTAGCTGCTGGTATGGTCGCTTGTGGTGGTGATGTAGATACAGATGAGTCGTATGATTTTGGAACTTTATTCGCCGGTACAATATGTGAACAAGGTCCATTTATGGGTACAGGTTCGACGGATTGTGAGTTGTGTGATTGTCCAGCAGGGGTAGATTATACAGACCCTATGGAAGTGGCTTGTGGATCAGCAGTACCTACATTACCTGCCATTGAAGATCTTATAGATGTGCCTGCATCAGCTTTTGGAGTTGCTATCGAATGGACACCAGATCCTGACGCTGTTGTAGAGCCGATGGGATGTGAAGAAGAAGTAGTTGAATATACCTTTAACTTGACTTGCTTGTTAGATGATACAGATATAACGCCGGCTCAGAACACGCATACATTAACAGTCTATCCAACGCTTACAGCTAGTCTGACTCCTCCATTATGCGATGGATCTACGAGTGGTCTATATGAAGTCTTGGCACCCGATGGTAGCGTGTGTGACTTTGTTGCAGGGACTGCAGGTTCGGTAGATGAGACATGCAGTGGTGGTTCTACACCAGCTGAATTGACTTATGGTCCAATGACCTTTTTTGCAGGGACAGCCTGTGAAGTAATTTTTGAAGAAGATTATTTAGCGACTTGCGATCCTACAGGTGCTTGTGGTTCGACTTGTTTAGAGATTGATATTGCAGAAGTAGCTACGGAAGCTTGTTCGGGTGAAGATTTTACGTTCTCTGTCGGTATAGTAAATGATGGAGCAGATGTAAATATTTTGATTTATGATAATTTAGGAAATGCCTGGGGTCCTTTCAATGAATGGGACTTTGCAACGGATGTAGCCGTTGCTCCATTCCCGATTGCATATGAGAATGAAACGTGCGAAGCCTTTGATGTAACGTTTAGTTATGAGATATCTTGTTTCTTTGGTGGAGACTTGATCTTCGCTGATGAGCTAGGTACGACTACGATTAGTCCAGCGCAACCTGAAGCAAATATAGCTAATGCTGAAACACAAGCTTGTAGTGGACAAGCAGATGTTATTACAATAGAATTACTGGCAGGAAATGAGGACATGTGCCAAGAAGTAAATGTCCCAGCTTCTGTAAATATGACCTGTGCTTCAGTAGATGCATCCGTAAGTTATTTATACGACGCTGCAGCTATCGCCACAAGCCTTGGCGGTGCAGCCAGCTGTTATAGCGACATTACTGGCTCCGAAGATATGACTATCTTCCCAGCCCAACCTACAGCCGTAGTTACCGATAACGTAATGAATGCATGTAGCGAAGATGAAGAAGTAATAACTGTAGAACTAAGGGGTGTCGACGGCTGTGTGCTCGACACTAAAACATATGACGCACCCGCTAATGAAGGGTGCGAAGTAAGCGCTGAAGAAGTCGCTTATGAATGGACAGTAGCAGAATTGGAAACACTAACAGGTGCACCAGCGGCATTAGCTTGTTATACTGCAGTAACTGGTACAGCAACTGTAAATATTGCACCAGCTGAACCAACAGCCGTAGTTAGTAATAATGTAATGAATGCATGTAGTGGCGCTACTAATGTGATCACGGTTGAATTAAGAGCTGCAGATGGTACGGTATGCGATACTAAAATGTATGATGCCAGTGCCAATAATACATGCGCAGTTGTATCAGAATCGATAGCGTATGGATGGACCTTGACTGAGTTGCAAACGATCACGGGAACTACCACAGATTGTTACGAAGCCATAACGGGTTCTGCCAATGTAAATGTAGCACCTGCACAGCCTTCGGCTGTTGTTACAAATAATGTGGCTGCAGCTTGTAGTGCCGCTGAAGATGTAATCACAGTAGAATTAAGAGCTGTAGATGGCTCGGTTTGCGCTACTAAAATGTATGATGCTACCGCAAATAATACTTGTGAAGTTGCGACGCAATCCATTGCATATAGTTGGACAGCTGCAGAGATTACAACACTTACAGGTGCGGTGGCGAGCTGCTATGCTGATGTAACAGGCACTAGTGATGTAGATATCTCACCGGCTCAACCTACAGCTGTGGTAACAAATAATGTTGGTACAGCTTGTAGTGGTGCGGAAGATGTAATAACAGTTGAGTTAAGAGCCGCAGATGGTACTGTTTGTGCCACTAAAATGTATGATGCAAGCGCTAATAATACCTGTGCTGTTGTAACAGAGGCTGTAGCTTACAGCTGGACAGCAGGCGAACTATTAACGATTACAGGTTCTACTGTGGCTTGCTATTCTGCAGTTACAGGCACAGCCGATGTGAATGTATCACCGGCACAACCTACAGCAGTGGTTGTCGGAAATGCAATGAATGCATGTAGTGAAGCGGCTAATGTAATAGCCGTAGAATTACGAGCGGCCAATGGTTCTGTTTGTGCCACTAAAATGTACCCTGCACCTGCTAATCATACCTGTGCTGTGGTAGCAGCCGATATAGATTATAGCTGGACAGCAGCCGAAATAGAAACGATTACAGGGTCTTCTGAGTCTTGTTATTCAGATGTTTCTGGAACTGAACAAGTAAACGTGACACCAGCTCAATTAATAGCTGTTGTTACAGAAAATGAAGAAGAATCTTGTAGTGAAGCGAGTGAGGTAATTACGGTAGAATTACGGTCAGTAGATGGTAGTGTTTGCGACACAAAGACCTATGATGCACCGGTAAATAACACCTGTGACGTAGTGAACGAAAACGTTGCATATGCTTGGACATTGACTGAATTAGAAACCATTACTGGAAGCACTATTGGTTGTATGGCTGCCGTTTCAGGCAGTGCCATGGTAGCCGTATCTCCAGCTCAACCAAGCATAGTCATTGTATCTTCTGAAGATGCCTCTTGTGATGGTTCTGAAGGAAGCGTTGAGTATAGAATTATGGCAGCAGATGGTGTATCTATTTGTCACGAAGGCTCTATAGATATAGATGCAAATATGACGTGTACACCTGCAGAAACAGCGGTGATGGCGGAAATGTCGGCGGCAGAATTAGCCGGAATCTTAAATGGATTAGAAGAGTGCTATGAAGATGTTTCTGAAACAGAAGTTGTAGCTCAGCCTGTATTGGCTCAAGCGCCAGTCATAAATAAAACGGAAGCCTGTATTCCAGGTACATTCGGATTATGTTCATATGAAATTGTCTCTGCATGTGGTAATGATGAGTTAGACTTTGATGCAGCAGCAGTGCAAATGGAAGCTTCTGGTTTTGAAGGAGCCACTTTCAATGTTGAGGTAACAACAGAAGATGGTTGTGTAGAAATATTTGAAGTAAGTAAAGCAGCTTGTGATTGCAATATCTCATTAGAGTATAATACAGACCTTTCGGATCCATGTGCTTGTAATGATGATCAAAGCGCTAATGGTGCTCAAGATGGTACATTCTCTGAGACCGTTACCTTCACAGGTACATGTGGTCTAGATATTTTCGTAGGTGCAGGTTCTACACCTGCTAGCTTGGAAGGTTTGGCCTTCACATCTGTCCTTAATGCAAATGGTGTCGATTGTGATTACAGCATAACCTTTGATCACGTAGATCAAGTAGGGTACTATATATTCCTTGTAAATGGAGCGGGTTTACCGGTTGTAGATAGTGATTCAGGGGAAGCATATGAAATTGGAAATGTATGCGCATATCCAGTAATTACAGAACCAGATCTAGCAGATCTTTGTGAAGACGATCCTGTAGTTATGGATTTGGCAGCATTGTCTCCTGAGCTTTCAGCATACCCTGGAACGTACTCAGTAAGTATTGCCTCAAATGGGGGGGCAGGTGTAGCAACGCCTGATTTTGATCCAGCAGCATTAGGTATTGGATACCATGATGTTACATGGAGTTATACAGGAGATTTCTTTAGTAACCAAGGAGGTACGGATCTAAATCCAGCATTCCCAGGTTGTTCTACAGATTATACAGAACGGGTATACATTAATCCTGTACCTGAAGTATTAAATGCGCCAGAATCAGTGATGATTTGTGCAGGTTCAGAAGCCAGCTTCGATCTTAGTGTTAGACTAGAAGCTGCGGATCACTTGACTCCAGCAAGATCACCGCTAACCTACGAAGTAGAAGCCTTCATTGGTGGGGTTTGGACAGTAGTATATACAGATTATACAGATGCCGGTGGGGTAGCTACGGAAACGATAGATAAAACGATTACCGTGCCTAGCACAAGTGGTTCGTTAAGTTGTACAGATATTAGAATATCAGTAACCGCATTCCACGATGTGGGATCTAGATGTACAGCAGTAAGTGAATCTACACCTATTATCGTGCATGATGAAGGTTTGATCGCTTGTAATGATACGATCAGCTTTAGTATCAATACAGACTGTACAGCCGAAACAAGAATTGAAATGTTCTTGGAAAGCGAGCCTGAAGAAGTGTGTGGTGAGTATGTACCTGATTACTTGTCGACATTCTATAACGCAGTGGTCACCAATGCAGATGGAGACCCTGTTTCAGATGACGAATTGGTAGATTATTTGGGCCAATGTCTAAGCTTTGAAGTGACTGATTTATGCTCCGAGAATAGCTGTTGGGGTACAGTGTGCATTGAAGACAAGATCACTCCAGTAATAGAAAATTGTGAAGACTTAGATATGTCGCTAAGATGTTTTGAGTTAGATCATGTGTTAAACAGTAAATGGTATACACACCCAACTAAAGGTATTCTTCCGTATCCGGAAGTAACGGATTGTGGTGATGATTATACAATTAGTTATGTAGACGATTTTGAATATACAAATTTGGAAGACCCTAAATGCGGTGAGATCATAGTCACCAGAACATGGATATCTTCTGAAAATACAACGGCAGGACATGTGATTGCGGATACTTGTGTTGCTACGTATACATTGGGTGGATTTACACTTGGAGACGTTATTCATCCTGAAGCTGTTATTAGCTTGTCATGTGGACAATCTGCTCACCCAGATTCAATCCAGCACTATTTTGATCATCCTAGCACGGATGACATTGAACTAGGAGAAAATGCAGCTGGTATGGAATGTGATTTGATGGCCTTAGAAAATAATGAAGGTGTAGTATATGCATACCCTCATTATTATGTACTAGGCTGTGATGGCGAATTACATCCACAGGCTGTAAACAATAATGTATGTAACATCTTTACTAGCTATGCTGATCTAGAATTTGAAGCATGTAGTGATTGTCCTGAGGCGGATCATAAAAAGATAGAAAGAACATGGACATACCTTGACTGGTGTACGGGAGAAATCGAAGAGTTTACTCAATTAATTAAGCAGGTAGATGATGTGCCTCCAGTGATAGAAAGACCAGATTACTCTATGAGTGTTGATCCATGGACGTGTTTAGGAAAATTCATTTTATTGGATCCAGAACATTTATATGATGAGTGCACACACTATGCAGATTACACAGTGACTGGACCAGGTTCAATTATTAGTGTAAATGGAGATGGATCAGCACCGTTTGAAGTAAGCGGATTACCTAAAGGAGAGAATACATTCTACTACCATGGATTTGACTGTTGTGGTAACACTAGTGTTGATACGGTAATTATATCAGTAGAAGATAATGTACCACCAACGCCAATCGTACTACAGGACCTTGTTGTCAGTTTAACAACGACAAATACGGAAGAAGGTATAGCTAAAGTATATGCGGAAGAGTTTGATAATGGTTCTCACGATGGTAACTGTGGGCCGGTTAGATTTGAGGTGCGAAGATCTTCAGGAGGTTCTTGTTTAAATGAAGGTGTAGATGGATATAATAACAACATCACCTTCAATGATGACATTCATCAGTTTGATAATGAAAGTGATACAGATGGAGGCGAATGGGTTACATTCTGCTGTGAAGATTTAGATGAAATAGATGAAAACGGAATCGCTTACGGTATCCATAAAGTATGGCTACGTGTATTTGATTCTGGAACAGATATGGTTTTCAATACAGAAGATGATAACTATAACGAATCTTGGATCAATGTTCGAGTAGAAGATAAGTTATTTGCAAATGTAATTTGTCCACCGGATGTAACAATATGTTGTGGATGGGATCCAGATGATCAGTCGCATACTGGCGTACCGTATAATAACTCCGTATGTCATGATTATGAATTAGAGGTTCGATATGATTTGCCATTAGGCAACTTCGATGAGTTCTGTAATGAAGGAACTATTCAACGAACTTATGATGTGGTTATTGAAAGAGATAGCTTGACAGGTGAGGTGACAAAGTGGGGTGAACATGGTTGTACGCAATTGATTGAAGTAGAGTGGTCTTCTTGTTGGGATCCAACGAGACCAGGTGGTCCTCTATATGATGGCACTTGGGAAGCAAATGATTGTGATGATCCTAATGAAGAATACTGTGGTGGTGAAATAGATTGGCCAGAAGATGAGACCTTAATATGCCAAGATTTTGAATTGAACGTGCCTACATGGGTAGGAGGTCCTTGTGATCGGATAGCCTATCATGTAGATCAAGATACGTTCTGGTTTGAAGAAGGTGCTTGTTTCAAATTATTGAATCACTGGACAGTACTCAATGAATGTGTTGAAGAGCGATATCCAGGATATGGTACATGGACACATACGCAAGTAGTGAAGTTCTTTGATGATGAAGATCCAATCTTGAGCGGCGTGGATACTTGTTATGCAGCTCCAATTGAATGCGCAGGAACACCAACATTAACCAATGTAGCTTGTGACACCTTAGGTGAGTGTATGAGTGAATGGATTAAGTGGGAGGTACTTATTGATCTGTGGGGTGACTGGACGATCGATTATAGATTTAGTACAGATTCTGATCGATTCGATCCGAATTACGGCACACCACAAAATGAGCTTTATATTCCAGCGACAAATAGTTGTGCTCCGGTATTCGTAACCTTGCCAGAAGAGATTCCAGTGAGTAATTACGAGCATAGAGTAGTATGGAGAGCAAGTGATGGATGTGGTAATACAGCAACACAAACGACTTACTTTACAGTCGAAGACAAGAAGGCGCCAACACCGTATTGTTTAAATGTGAGTACAGCCTTGATGGATAATGGGGAGCTTGATTTGTGGGCTTGCGATTTTGACTTAGGTAGTTTTGATGATTGTACACCAGACGAAGACTTGCAGTATACTTTCAGCGAAGTGCCACCTGCTGATGATCCAGATTTTAATGAAGATCTTCAGTGCTCTGCCAGAACGTTTACATGTCAGGATATTCCTTCGGGGATTGATCATGGTTCGCCGATCTTGTTAGAGATTTATGTGTGGGATAATAACGGGAATAGCGACTTCTGTTTAGTAGAACTAGACCTAATCGATAATTCAGAGGATAGCATGTGTGATGAAGATGAGAATTCAAGAATTGGTGGTAACATATTCACAGAAGCAGGTACACCGGTTAATGATGTAGCTATTACGGTAGAAGCATTATTACCTGAGTATCCGATCAGTGCTAGCTCAGATGAGAATGGCGCCTACGATACGAATATGCATGCGCACGGAAATAATTACACTGTCTTTGCCAACAAGGATATCAATTACTTGAATGGCGTTTCTACGGTCGATATCGTATTGATACAACGTCACATTTTGGGACTTGAAGATTTGAATTCTCCATATAAGATGATTGCTTCTGATGTTAATGAAGATGAGAAGATTACCACCTTCGATCTTTTGGAAATCAGAAAGCTGATATTAGGTATTCATGATGAATTCCCTGAAACGGATAGTTGGCAGTTCATTGACGAATCACAGGCACTGGCTACAGAATCACCATGGAATTATAATGAAGTTATCCAGGTGTTCGATTTAGATGCAGAGCGAATGAACGAAGATTTCGTAGCTGTTAAAATGGGTGATGTGAATAATAGTGTGATTGCTAATGTCGGTGATGAAGCAGAGACGCGAAGTGGTCAAATATTATCTGTCATTTTACCAGAGGTACAATTGTCAGCTGGAGATGTGGTCGATATTCCACTTACCTTCGATAGCCAGGAGGATTGGTTTGGATTCCAGTTTACCATGGAACTAGTTGGACTAGAATTTATGGGTGTTGCCAATGAGAATGGTTTACTACGAGATGAAAATATTGCAAGAGTTGAATCAGATATTCTTACAGTGAGTTGGAACAGTATTACTCCTGAAAATATCTCGGATCAAAGCATGGATCTTCAATTTAGAGTTACAGAAGACATCTCTATTGATGAAGCCATTCAATTGAGTTCGATGATTACCAAGGCAGAAGCGTATAATCAGTATTTGCAAGTAGCAGATATCCAGTTGTCTAGCTATGATTCAGAAATCATTTTGTTCCAGAATGAGCCGAATCCATTTGTAGATAACACGAATATTAGATTTAGCCTTCCTGAAGAAAATACAGTGCGATTAACGATCTATGATGTACAAGGTAAGCAGTTGTATAATAGCAGTGCATACTATGGAAAAGGTCAGCATACAGTGAGTATAAGTAGTGAAATTCTCACAGGACCTGGTATGTATTACTACCAGATCGATGTTGCTGACTTTAGTCAATCGCAGAAGATGATATTGATAAATTAAGAATAAACGGTCGGTATTTAATAAATGGGTCTACAGCTATGTGGGCCCATTTTTTATTTATTTTAGTTGGGCGATCCCCTCATTACATGCAGCAAAGAATCTAGTGTAAAGAACCGGGTCGGTGTATTCTAGGCTTGGTCCCGAGACAAGGTCTCGCGACACCTAAAGGTCCTGCCATCCACCTATCGCAGCTAAACCATTACTTATATGAACGACATTTTTTATCCGATTCACCATCAATCATTTAGGTTCACTAATAATGAAAAGCTTTCAGAAGAGGGACTTAGAGAAAAGATAATTGCCATCCGCCTAAATCAAAGAGGCAATCATTCCAAATACCCAAGGTCGAGAATGTTTGGAAATGAGGTCTTTAAAATAGGAGAGGATCTATGGTTTCTTATTGAAGAGGTAAATGAGGAGTATTATCAACTTTCGTTTCAATCTCGTGATAATAAGCGGCCTGTATTATTTGTAGTTATTTTATTCTTCGGTCTAGGGGCGCTCTTTTCTTCATTTATCCGATCAATTTTAATTCCAACAGCGATCTTCTTTGGCGCTGTTTTCTTGATGTTTCATTTTATCTCCAAAGCCACAACACAAAACTTTGCATTGTATGCTCATAGATTGGCTAATGAACTCGATTCAATAGCTCAGAAAAAGTAAAGGGTAGCATAAATGGAAAGTAAAGGATCAATTATTTCCACCAATGTGGATAAGATTTTGATCTACTTTTTGGGTATTGAAGAATTGGCTATATCTACGCCATGGGGTTCTTTTATAATGATCTTCATTGAAGTAATGAACAATCTGAGTAAAAGTAGCTGGCGATTGATATCCTCTAATAGGTTGGATAATATTAGATTTCTCATCTAAGAAAACGGTAGTTGGGAAACTGAGCCTTCCTTGTAATAACTGCACGGCAAACTCGTGGTAACCACCTTTATTCGTTTTTCTAAACTCATAAGACTCATCATCATAGATGATATCTTCTTTCATTTGCGCATCAAACATAACAGGATAGAAGTGTTCATTAATGTAGGCTACCACTGCTGAATCTTTAAAGGTGGTTTTATCCATCTTTTTACACCAGCTACATTTTTTAATGTATACTTCTACTAATATCTTTCGAGGCTCATTTTCATTGAGCGCCACAGCTTCTTCCCACGTCAACCAATTCACCTCTTGAGCAAAGCTGTCTTGAAAGGGGATGCATAGCGTTACAAATAGTATAATTCTGAATATATTCAAATTAACTCCTATTGGGTTACAGGGCAAAATAACAATAAAGGATACTAAATAGCAAACGATTAAATTGATGAACAAGTTGCTTTAAAACAACTTTAACGCTATTTAACAGTCTCATTCTCGATGTACAAGATTTCATCACCCAAAATGGCCTTTTTATCAAGAAGCCGACCTTTGAGAGTAGGGGCTTTAATGCCATCAGAAAGAAGGTGTGATGTGCGGATGACTCGAGCTTCATCCCACATATTTTCTTTTATGAATGCTTCTAAAGTAAAGGCGCCTCCTTCTACAAGCAGATAATAAATATCGAATTTATACAAGGCTTTGCACAAGGATGCTATGGAATATTCCTTTTCTTCCATTTTTAGATAAGTGACATTACCTTCAATACCTTCTTTGGTATAGTTACAAACAATCACTTTCCCATTTTCTCCAAATATGGCCTTGTCCTTAGGAACACGCAAATGTGGGTCAATTAACACTCTTATTGGGTCTTCTCCTGGGTATTCACGGGTTGTTAATTTAGGGTCATCAGTGATTGCCGTGTTGGCCCCAATTAATATGGCATCGATGTCACTACGCCATTTGTGGCTTAAAACCTTAGATTGAGCATTGCTCAACCACACCTGTTGCCCTTTTACACCTAAATATGCATGTTTAGACTGTGCCCACTTGAGAATGATATAGGGACGTTTTTGGGTCTGATGGACGATAAATGGCGCAATAATAGCCTTTCCTTTATCAGCTAAAATCCCTTGTTGAATAAGGACCCCTTTCGATTGTAAAAAGCGCATACCTTGACCGGAAACATTAGGATTTGGATCCAGGTTTGCGATGAATACCTTTTGAACCTTTTCCTCGATTATCCTATGGGTACAAGCTCCGGTTTTTCCTACATGATTACAAGGTTCTAATGATACATATAGACTTGATTCGGGTATTTTATAGGTATCTGCTATCGATACTGAATTAAAAGCATTCACCTCGGCATGGGCTTGACCATACGCTTGATGAAAACCCTCACCAATGATAGTATCCTGGTGCACTAGAACCGCTCCCACCATTGGGTTGCTTTTAGTCCTTTTTCCTCCTCTAAGAGCTAGGGAGAAACAACGTCGTATATATTTTTCATGATTATCCAAGCAGGATATTCTCTAAGGCTTGAACCGTTTTATTTATCTCATCCATTTGAGTGACATGACTAAACGAAAAGCGAATCGTTTTTCTGTCTGAAGGGCTACCAATAGCTTCTAAAACATGAGAGGCTTTTACAGATCCGCTGCTACAAGCACTACCTCCTGAGACTAGTATGCCATCCATATCTAACAACATATCTAACATATCATTCTTGGCGGATGGCGGAAAGCTTACGCTTAATATATGGGGACTCTGACTATTCTCAGTCCCATTAAACATAATATCATCAAACCTATCCCTTAGTTCTTTTTTCAAATGACTTTTTATTTGTTGCAGGTGTGTCACTCGATCATCTAGATGGTCATAAGCTTGCATCATAGCTTTATGAATCCCTATGATGCCATGCAAATTCTCTGTGCCAGATCGTATATTTCGTTCTTGAGCACCGCCAGTAAGCCAAGGTTTCAATTGGGCATCATGCCTCATGTACATAAAACCTATTCCCTTAGGGGCATGGAATTTATGGCCTGAAGCTGTTAGAAAATGGGCCCCTAAGGTCTCCAGATTATACGCAAATTTGCCAACACCTTGAGCAGCATCTGTATGGAAATAAGCAGCGCCTTCATTGCACAATGCTGCGACTCGCTCTAAATCCAATACATTACCCAATTCATTATTTACATGCATTAGACTCACTAAGGTCTTTTTGTTAGAGGGTAAAAGCTCTTCTAAGGATTCTATATTTACTCGACCTTCATGATTGACGTCCAATAAAACCACTTCGATACCTTGTTCATGCTCTAATCGCTCCAAGGTGTGGAGTATACAATGATGCTCTAAAGGAGAAGAAATGATGCGCGCCACACCTAAATCTATAGGTGCCCTGTTGAGGATCATATTGTTAGCTTCTGTAGCACAAGAGGTAAAAAATATCTCACCCGTTGATGCGCCTAATATATGAGCTATTTCAGCACGTGCTGATTCTATTTTGGTTCTTGATAAACGGCCATATTGATGAGTAGACGAAGGATTCCCATTACAATCAAGCATGGCTTGATAAATTTCCTTAGCTATATCTTCAAGGATGGGCGTTGTTGCCGCATGATCTAAATATACTGCCATGTATTAGATTCGACTAAACCAGTCTTCCACCATATAAGACTCGTCTTTGTATTTATTTTTGAAAATAAATTCATTTATGTTGGCATCATAGGTGTAGTCTTCAGCCCACTCTTTGTGATTAGCAGCCAACTCTTGTATACATGCGAGGATATATTCAATTTCCTCATTGGTGCTAGTAGGGTGCAAAGACATCCTAATCCAACCTGGTTTTGAACTAAGTATACCACAGTTTATTTCATCTGTTATATTCTTGGAGAATTCCTTGCTTACCGAAAGTAAATAATGGCCATACGTACCTGCACATGAACAACCACCTCGAACTTGAATACCAAACCGATCATTTAATATTTTGACACCAAGATTATAATGTAGTTGATCAATATAAAAGGAGAAAACGCAAAGTCGCTCTTTATGCTCTCCGGCCAACATATGCAGATTAGGAATGCCGTCTAATGATGCAAACACTTGTTTACATATCTCTGCTTCTCTTCGTTCAATTTGGTCGACTCCCATTCGTTCCTTTAATTGGACGGCTAATCCTACTCGGATGGTTTGGAGGAAGGCAGGTGTACCTCCATCTTCTCTAGCCTCTATATGGTCGTGGTATTTATGTTCGCCCCAAGGATTGGTCCAGTCTACAGTACCCCCTCCAGGATTATCAGGTACTTTATTATTGTACAGTGCTTGATCAAAAATTAATATCCCCGTTCCAGAAGGCCCTCCTAGGAATTTATGTGGGCTAAAGTAAATGGCATCTAGCCTACATTCTGGATCTTCAGGATGCATATTAATGTCTATATACGGAGCCGAACAAGCAAAGTCTACAAAACAGTAGCCGCCTGCTTGATGTATTTTTTTAGCTAATTCGTGGTATGGTGTTTTAAGCCCTGTCACATTAGAGCATGATGTGATTGCCGCTATTTTTAGTGGCCGTTCTTTATATTCCTCTAATAGTTGATCAAAGTGCTCCATATTAACACGCCCTTTGCCACATGCTTCAATAATTTGTACATCAGCAATGGTTTCAAGCCAAGATGTCTGGTTCGAATGATGCTCCATGTGAGTGACAAAAACAATGGGTCTTTCTTCGGATTTAGGTTGCACACGATCCTTAAAAGTTTCATGAATGCGTAGACCTAAAATTCGTTGAAATTTATTGATCACACCCGTCATTCCAGAATTCGAAGAAATTAAGATGTCTGTATCAGCAGCATTAACGTGATCTTTAATGATCATTTTTGCTTTATGATAAGCCAAGGTCATACTGCAGCCGGTAACTGTTGTTTCCGTATGTGTATTGCCTACGAAGGGATAGATCTCATTGCGCATCAAATCTTCTATGGGTGCATACATTCTACCACTGGCCGTCCAATCAGCATAGATAATCCGTTTAGGCCCATAAGGGGTAATAAACTCTTGATTGGATCCTATAATTTGCTCTCGAAATGGACCAAAGTATTCTTCCATTTCAGTGCGAGCATTCGCATTTTTATTTGGAGATAAAGGCAACATCTTCCATAATTTTTTGAGCCAATTGATTGGCTGAAGCTTCGTCTTTAGATTCTGAATACACTCGGAGTATTGGTTCTGTATTCGAAGCCCGAATCTGAACCCAACCTTCTTCAAAATCTATTTTTAGCCCATCCACATTATTCAGCTTCTCGTTGGCATATTTGGTCTGAAGATAGTCGATTATTTTAGGAAGTTCAACACCCTCAGTAAGCTGAATTTTATTTTTTGAAATATGATAATTAGGATAACTTGCTCGCAAGGCAGAAAGACTGGTGTTTCGCTCAGCTAAAAGGCTTAAAACAAGGGCAATACCTACCAAAGCATCTCTACCATAATGTAATTCAGGAAGGATGACTCCTCCATTCCCTTCACCACCTATAACGGCATCTACAGCTTTCATTTTCCTAACTACATTTACTTCACCTACCGCTGCAGGAGAATATTCACCATTATATCTTTGCGTTATATCTGAAAGGGCTCTAGTAGATGATAAATTACTTACAGTGTTTCCTGGCTTTTTAGACAATACATGATCCGCCGCAGCCACTAAGGTGTATTCTTCCCCAAAAAAGATTCCGTTTTCATCAATAAAGGCTAAGCGATCGACATCAGGGTCTACAATGATACCTAGATCTGCTTTTTCTTCTTTTACAGCCGATAGGGCTTCTTGGATATGGGCAGGCAAGGGCTCAGGATTATGAGCAAAATCACCCGTCATTTCTTCATTTAGTAGGGTATAACTACAGCCCAAGGCATCTAATAAAGGGGGAATAGAAATCGCGCCTGTGGAGTTTATACAATCAACCACAACATGAAATGATGTAGACTTTATGGCTTCGATATCCACCAAATCTAAATTCAAAATATGCTCAATATGCTTCTCTACACCTTTATCAAAATGGCTGAGGGTACCTAGTTTGTCTACGTCTGCAAAAACCAGCTCTTTTGATCCGATATATGATAGGACCTTAGCCCCATTTTCAGGAGAAATAAATTCACCTCGCTGGTTTATAAATTTGAGGGCATTCCATTGTTTTGGATTATGTGACGCTGTAAAGATAATCCCCCCTTGTGCATTCAATTCAGGTACCATCATTTCTAGGGTAGGCGTAGTTGTATACCCTAAATCGATTACATCGATGCCTAAAGCTAATAAGCTATTGATGGCTAATTGACTTACCATCGGCCCACTTATTCGTCCGTCCCGACCCACGATGACGGTTGATTTACCATGATTTTGACGAATCCAAGTACCATATGCAGACACACACTCTACAATATCCAAGGGGGTTAGATTATCCCCTTTGCTGCCACCGATAGTACCCCTGATACCGGATATAGATTTAATTAAACTCAATGTACGTTTAGATTTGTGAGTGGATGATTACCCACCCATGGATTTGCGCATTTGATCTATTTGGCTTTCCCAAAGATCTGATGTTGTTTGTTCATCACCCTCATCACAAAAATCACTGATCTCAAGAATGGTCTCATGAGTTACATCATTTTTATACATGCGGAATTCTAGATATTCGTCTTCATCCTCATCTACCCACTTGAATTTTAACCTTTCTTCTTCGATATCATCTATTAAAATGGCTTCTTCATCGTCACCATCCCAAGAAAATACAAAGCTATCACCGGTTATATCAACATCGTCGCAAAACCAACGAACTATACATTCTGTGGTAGTTAGGAATTTATACACAATGGCAGGGGATGCCTTCACTATGAACTCCATGTCTATTCTTACTCTTCCCATTAAAAAAAAAGATTTGTGTAAAATTCTGATATTTAGTATTCTACCTGAAGAATACCTGTCCAATGGCGCAAATAAAACATTTTTTTTGAATTAAAAAAAAAATGAACTTTATTTATTTTGGAACTATTCTATGGTTTATAGTAATTTTGCAGCTTGCTTTACCTTTGAAAGGTAATCAGACTATAAGAACTCTTTTTAAAAACTAGAACGTATTCTAATTTTAGGCCTATGGGAATGAGACAACTGAAGATCACTAAATCGATCACTAACAGAGAAAGCCAATCACTAGAAAAGTATTTGCAAGAGATCGGTAAAGTAGATCTACTAACGCCTGACGAAGAAGTAACACTAGCACAGAAAATAAAGCAAGGAGATCAAGAGTCCCTTGAGCGATTAACAAAAGCAAATTTAAGATTCGTTGTATCTGTTGCTAAGCAATATCAAAATCAAGGTCTTTCATTATCAGATCTTATCAATGAAGGAAATCTAGGTTTGATTAAAGCAGCTCAGCGTTTTGATGAAACAAGAGGATTTAAATTTATTTCATACGCAGTATGGTGGATTCGCCAATCCATATTGCAAGCCTTAGCAGAACAATCTCGTATTGTAAGATTACCACTTAACAAAGTAGGCTCACTAAATAAGATAAATCGAGCATTTTCGGAATTAGAACAAGAATTTGAGAGAGAACCATCTCCTGAAGAATTAGCAGAATTGCTAGAAATATCTACTGAAGAAGTAGAAACTACCTTAGGGGTTGCCTCACGACATGTATCCATGGACGCACCATTTGTTGATGGTGAAGACAATTCATTATTGGATATTCTTGAAAATGGGAATGTAAAAAAGACGGATGCTTCTTTAGAGTACATGGAGTCGTTAAGACGTGAAATCGAGCGATCCCTAAACACTTTGTCAGAAAGACAAATGGATGTAATCAAATTGTACTTTGGTATAGGTGTTGAACATCCGATGTCTTTAGAAGATATAGGTGAGAAATTTGGTTTGACTAGAGAACGTGTAAGACAGATTAAAGATAAAGCCATCAATAAGCTACGATCCGCTTCAAGAAGTAAACTGTTGAAACACTATTTGGGAGAAAGCTAAGTCAGAACACTCATTACCCAGAACACCCATAAACGATCATCCTCTATTTCCCCTTATGTATGGGTACCATTCCTTGCATTCCTATGTCTAGCATTAGGATTAGCCGTCGGTTTCCAACTATCATCATCGGGTAATTGGCAATGGATGTACAATGATGCCGATCAATCTACCTTAGGTATCGGAGAAGTAGAAGAAGCCATAGGCTTAATAGAACAAAAGTATTATAGAGATATAGATAAGGAAAAAATGGTCTCTGTAGCTTTGAAAGCAATTACTGATGAATTAGATCCCTTTTCCTCATATATACCGAAAAGAAGAGTACCTCAAACTTCAGAGTCATTAACAGATTCTATTCGTGGTATTGGTGTGGAGCTGTATAAGATCCGAGACACATTTGTAGTCACATATCTGGTTCCCGATAATGCCGCCATAAACGCGGGGATGAAGATCGGTGACAAAGTATTGGCAATCAATGATAAAGTAGTAGTGGGTCCTACTATGAGCTTTGATAGTTTACGAGACGAATTACTGAGAAAGTCATCTGCTACCATAGATCGAATGAGTCTCGGGACTAAAGAACCTTCAAGAGTAACATTGGACCTCCAAAAAATTTCTAATCAAGATCAAAGTATCGGGTTTGCGATTAATGATAGTATAGGATTTATCAAACTAGATAAATTCAATGATAATTCATATGAGTCCTTTATGCAACGACTCGAAAGTTTAGTAGGTGAAAGCAGATCCTATGATCTAATCATTGACGTTAGGGAAAATCTAGGGGGCTATTTGATGGAAGTGATTCAAATACTCCAACAATTGTTTTCAGACAAGAATATAGAATTACTGAAAACAAAAGGAGAAAATAGTCCTGAGAAGATCTACAAATCAAGAGGAAATCCTTTTTACAACATAGATCAATTAATTGTTCTTATTGACGACCGTTCTGCGAGTGCTAGTGAAATATTAAGTGGCGTGGTTCAGGATTTAGATCGTGGTATTGTAGTTGGGGATACAAGCTTTGGCAAAGGCTTAGTGCAGGAGCAGTTCTATCTGGATTCAGAAGCGGCCTTACGTTTAACAACGAGCCATTATTATTTACCATCTGGCCGTAAGATTCAATATTTATTTAAGGCAGAATCAGAAGATTCATTAACGTATAAAACCCGAAAATTAAGAAGAATTCTAAGTGGTCAAAATGGAATTATTCCTGATGTTCTATTAGAATCAAAGGTTACAAATAGTTGGTTTAGTAATTATGCTGATATCATTGAACACTCCTTTACGATCAATCCAGAAAGTACATTGTCAGTCGCAGAAATAGAACAAAAGTATAGCCTACCTACCTCCTTTTTAGATGGACAAAATGAAATTAATGAATTTAGAAAGGACCTTTTCCATTCTTTATTAATCCAAAAGGCAAAAGGTAAATCAAGTGCTTTACGATTCGAAATAATGAAAGATCCAGTGGTCCAACGCTCTATTGAGCTCATCATGGAGAATGCCGATTTTGAAAACTACCTCAGACTCAATGGCTAGTTTAGATCTTCCACACAGTTGAATAAAAGCCACATTCATCTTTCGAAATATCAATACCTAAATACTTTTCTAATGTCGATGTGATGGCATTTCTAATCGCATATTTATTATTAGTTTATTCCTGTGAGACGTCTTTTGTTATGCTGCTATGCACCCTTGCTTTACTTTCGATAGGTCCTAGTTGGACACATAGCTTTTCGTAATTATTCTATTTTTATTTGGCGCTTAGCTTAACCAATAATGGTGCGTAATTGCTTGGCCAACTCTTTACGATCTTCCTGTAACTTTCGGTATGCCTTAAGATTAAGATCAAGAGCCTCTGCATCATCCCCAGATTGGAGATCTATAATACGAGCCTCAAGTTGGGTAATAATCTTCTTTATTTTTCGGAATTTAAATCGGAGGATAGCTTGATAGCTATCTTCATAATAGTTTTTTTCAGGAGAAATTTGGAAGAGGCCAATCTGATGCGTTTCCCAATTAGCAAATTGGTATTTGCTTGACAAAAACTCCACACTTACCTTTCTCACTTCTTCATCCTCATGATTGACAAAGTATTGTTTTGAAAATTGTCCTTTTTCGACTAACTCAAAAGCTTCTTGAATAATCTTTTGGTATACAGGTCTGTCAAAATAATCCTTTACATCAAAAATGCTACTGTAAATAAACGAGGCAACAGACAATGATTCACCGTCTTGATCCATGATTTCATCGCCCATAGAAACTGTAATTCTTGCTAAGTCACGCTCTTGGTACTCATCGTTACGTTCTTTAATGATTTGTTTTTTGTGAACGATAGAAATATCTTCTTGTATCCAAGATTCTTCTTCTTCAGAGGTAGGTAAGGGGGCTTGCTCTGGGAAAGGCGCTTGATCAGAATATTGAGCTTGTGGAGGAGGGGGATCAGTCCGTTCTTTACGACGTGCTTCTCGGTCTTTCTCTAGCTTTTCTTGCCTGATATTTTCTCGAATCTGCTTGTTGACCTCTTTGACAAGAATAGCCTCTTGAATTTGTAACTTTTGGGAGCAGTCTTGTAAATAGAAAGATCGTGTTAATGGGTCCCTAACATTGGACAAAGAAACAATGATGTCTTTAAGCATAGCACCTCGCTTGACAGGATCATTACTTGTTTCTTTAATGATAGTATCCGTCTTAAAGAGAATAAAATCTTTGGCCTCGGTATTAATGTACTCTTTAAATCCTTCCTTGCCGACTTTTGATATATATGAGTCTGGATCTTCCCCCTCCGGAAGAACGACCAATTTAACATTCATTCCTTGGGCCAAAACAATGTCCAAGCCTCGCATCGCAGCATTGATTCCGGCAGCATCGCCATCATAGAGGAAGGTTATATTATTCGTATATCTCTTTACAAGTCTGACTTGATCCTTGGTCAAGGAGGTGCCGGATGATGCCACCACATTTTCAATACCACCTTGATGCAAGCTAATTACATCCGTGTATCCTTCGGTCATGTAACAGACATCTTCCTTACGGATGGATGATTTAGCCAAATGAATGGCGTATAATATTTTACGTTTATTGTAAACTGGGGTTTCAGGGGAGTTTATATATTTTGGTGTTTTCTTATCCGTTCGTAATGTTCGACCGGCAAAGGCAATAGGCTTGCCAGTCACATTCCAAATAGTAAACATGACCCGATCCTTAAAGAAGTCAAGATCTCGACTAGTCGTTAAACCTACCGTTCTTAGATGTTCAATGTTATACTTCTTTTGGACCGCGGTTTTGGTAAATTGATCGTATGACTTGGATGCGTAACCTAATTGAAACTTCCGTATTATATTTTCCCTAAACCCTCGTTCCTTAAAGTAGGAAAGGGCAATGGCTTTACCATCATTAGTGTCCCATAATTGCTTTTCGAAGTAGTCCTTAGCGTACTCATTAATAATGATCAAGCTTTCATTTAGTTGCTTTTCTTTTTGGTATTCTGGATCATTATTTTGGGTTTCTTCTAGCTCGATATTATACCGCTTTGCCAGATTTCTAATGGCTTCTGGAAAAGACAGACCATCGTGCTCCATCAAAAATTGAACAGGACCACCACCTTTACCGCAGCCAAAACATTTATAAATGTTTTTTGAAGGAGACACAGAAAAAGAAGGTGTTTTTTCATCATGAAAAGGACAAAGGCCAAGTAGATTGACACCCGCCCTTCTCAGATTGACATAATCTTGAATGATGTCCTCAACCTGAGAAATATCAAGAACCTGTTGTATAGATTTTTGTGAAATCAAGTATATCCCTTTAAAAAAAGCTGGAGGACAAAAATAAGCAATCAGCCAATTATTTATGCTGCTTAACAAAGTTTAGCAAATAGCTTACTTCAGTGCCTATTGTATGGATGGTTTCTACATAAGCATAACTAGGGTCCGCTTCAAAATCCGCAAACTTCGGATCAGTAAAAGGCAAGCCAAACCGGCCTATTGCATTTGGAATATATGGACAGTTTTCATTTGCGTCATCACATACCATTATGGCTATAAAGGTATCGGGCAATGAAGGACTTTGAACAGTTTTAGAAAAATACCGCAGGTCAGGATTGGCCCCATTAGCAAAGATCCATCCTTGTTCAGCCCTTCGAAAGACAAAACCTAAGGATTGAAACGCCTCCAGCATATTACTATGGAATGCCGTTTTTTCTGTTCCTGCTGAGTACGCTTTAAGGTAGGGTAGCTCTAGTGAAGCACTGATCTCGTTACATAATAATTGAGCCGCTTGACTTCTTCTTGAGTTATGGGTGCAAACAAAGTTTAGCGATACCTCATTAGCAAGCAGATGTTGCTTTATTATTGCTTTCCCAATACCATGCAAGGTTTCCTTTCTTTCTGTTGAAATTCCTTGAAAGCGATTTTCAAAATCTTTTATGAATAAACTAAAATCCATACACAAAGCTTATTAATTTTTGCACGATAAAGATGCTAAATGTGCGTAATATTGTACACGTATTTAAATTATCTGGACGTTAATAAAATTCCTCACATGAAAGAAAGAAATGTTTTAGCTGGTAATTGGAAGATGAATCTTGACTATATGGATGCGATCCAACTAGTTCAAGCGCTATTAGAGGGGGTCGAGGATACAGATAGGATGATTATTTCCGTCCCTTATTTGTATATCAGCGGCTTGGCAAAATTGACAAATAATAGTCCTATCGAGATAGCAGCACAAAACTGTCATCAAAAAGAAAAAGGGGCGTATACGGGCGAAATTTCCGCAAACATGTTAGCTTCTGTAGGGACTGATTATGTGGTTTTAGGGCACTCAGAGAGAAGAGAGTATTTTGGAGAAACGGATACTTTGATCCTAGAAAAAATCAAAATGGCATTTGCATCAAATCTGAAGGTCATTTACTGCTGTGGCGAACCTCTTGACGTTAGAGAAGCGGATAATCATTCTCACTTTGTCGCAGAGCAAATTGAAGCTAGCATTTTACAACTATCTTCTGAAGAGATGAAAAATATTATAATTGCTTACGAACCCATTTGGGCCATTGGCACAGGAAAAACAGCCTCTGCGGAACAAGCACAAGAAATGCATAAAGTCATCCGAGGTTTATTAGTATCAAAATTCGGTTCAGAAACTGCAGAGGCATGCTCTATTCTTTATGGAGGTAGTGTAAAGCCAGCTAATGCCGATGAATTATTTGCTATGCCTGATGTAGACGGAGGATTGGTTGGTGGTGCCAGTCTTAAAGCAGATTCATTTCTTTCTATCCTACGTTCAAATAGGTGATGAATGTCTACAAGATCATTCTGATCATTGGTATAAGCTTATCTCCTTTGTTGCTTTATAGCCAATATAAGCAAGAGGTAGAGCAACGCTTAGCAAAGATTGAGACACCTTCTTTTATGGTAGACTTTGCTTCAAAAATTGAAGGGGCAAAAAAGATCAAATATTACCAAGAGACCGATGGAAGTGTAGTTTCATATGAGTTGAAATTTTGTAAAAATAAGGAGCGCTATAGTGTCGAATTTTCTAAGGAAGGTATTTTGGAAGATGTCGAAATAGATGTTACGTCTACTCAAGGCGTTCTTGTTGATTCATTTATTTGTAATGACTTTACGATAGATAAAATACAAGAACATCATCCGGTGGATGTTGATAAGGCCATTTTGCTTTGTAATGGAGATAAAAAGTTGCGTGCGTCTGTAATTATGTTTGAAATTGAGGGCCATTGTCGGTCCAGCAATGAAAATACGCGCTGGGAATTAAACGTAGATAAGAAAGGCGTCATTCATAGCCAAAGAGAAATTATAGATGATGTGGATGAAGTACTTGAATATTAGTTCTATTCTCTTTTTTTGTTTTAGTTCAATGTCCATTTTGGCTCAAAATAATGTGAACTGGTTTTTGTTACCTGCTATTAATACAACAGTTTCTAAACCGGCGGGTTATGGTCTTCATATAAAATCAGAATCTCGATTTGGTAATAATAGGAAAGAAGGAACGTATCCATACTTGCATACGGATCTTTCTATCCAAACCTTTTTAAAAACGAAGCTAGGTGTGCGCTTAGGTTTGGGGTATTTGATAAGAATTACCGAAGAAAAGCAAAGCAATAGATACATCCAACAATTGAGTTGGATTACCCGAAAAGGAAATATTAAGTTGGGACATCGCTTTGTTACAGATCAAACCTTTTCTAAAAATTCAGCAACTAACGTTAGAATCAGGTATCGAATAAATTCAAAAATTCCTTTGCGTGGTCAACGCTTAGATAAAGGTGAATTCTATGTAAAGCCGGGACTTGAATATTTAGCAAAGATCAAAGAAAGGGAAATCAATCATGAACTTCGCATAGTGCCTGCTCTAGGTTTTGTGGTAGACGAAAAACAAAGTATTGAATGTAATATTCAATATCGGAATGGAAATATTCAGTTTCCATTGAAAGATCAGCGTTTGTTTTTAGGGTTTAGTTGGTATATAAAGGAGGTACTTCTGCCTAATCAGTCTTGATAGTTTTGTCAAAAGGCACTTTCATTTGATACCACACATCTTGATCATCTTTATGATCTAAAACATCCACACCATAAATTACTTTTTTAGGATCATCTACAACCAAGGTTCCAAAAATTCTATCCCAAATTGAAAAGATATTTCCAAAATTGGAGTCTGTCCAAGGACGTTCGAAGTGGTGATGGAATTTATGCATGTCTGGTGTAACGAAAAGGATATTTAATGCTCTGTCAAGTGGGGTAGGTAGTTTAATATTAGCATGACTGAAGTACGTAAAAAGTATGGTCAATATTCTATAACACAAATAGAATGCTAAAGGTATACCGAAGATTAAAATAGTAATGATGGAAAAGACTTCTCGTATCAAATAGTCTCCTGGATGGTGGCGAGTGCCCGTAGTTACATCTACATTCTTATCACTATGGTGAACTAGGTGAAACTTCCACATCCATTTAATTTTGTGAAGCATTACATGGGCCACATATTGTGCTATAAAATCGAGGACCAAAATAGATAGCAAAAGCTTGATCCAAAGGTTCATTGGTATCATTGCAAAAAGGCCAAAGTTGCTTGTCTCTAACCATATAAACAGATTTAAAGTGAGAATTCCGATGACCACATTAATGATAATGGAGCATGCTAAGAAAACAAAGTTTCGTAGTGCATGTCGCCATTTGTTATATCGTAACTCAGATAAAGGGAAGCTCAATTCAGACATCCAGCCTAAAAAGATACAAATGATAATCCAGCTTAACTTCTGAACAGAATCTAGATTTTCAAAGAAAAGAATGAAGGATTCCATAAACCGGCTATTTCCTTCTAAGATAAATTACTTTTTCAAGCTATTATGCAGGGACGGCTAGCTCAATGCCTTGTTTTGCAAACAATTCGTCAGTTACCTTTTTACGGTAGTCAAATATGCTAGTCAATTGCGAACGGACAAATAACGAATTTGCTATCCTTCCTAATATCCCTAATGGTAGTGCATAGCTTACATGGTCTATCATACAAACACCATTCTCCACTTCCTCAAACCAATGTTGATGATGCCACATCCTATAGGGCCCAAATCGTTGTTCATCAACAAAATATTTCTTATCCTCAACATGCGTAATTTCAGTGGTCCACCGCATGGGTAATCGAAGAAGAGGTCTTACTATGTAAGATATTATCTGACCTGGATACATTTTCTCACTAAGATCTTCAGTCGTAATGCGGAAATCCATATAGGCCGGCGTAATTTTGCTCAAGTTTCGAGGCGAAGAGAAAAAATCCCAAGCTTCTTCCATAGAAATTGGCAAGAATTGTTCAGTCTTTAATTCGTATACTTTCAATGTAGCTCTTTTTATTCTAACGTTAATTTGGGATGAGTTGTTTAATTTTTTTCAATAGCCCAACCTTCATAGTGTCGCGCGCGTCATATAAGCAAAACAAACATTATGAACATCATGAAAAAGCTATTAGTATTATGTATCCTTTCCATTTCTTTAAGCGCTTGTAATAAGGTGGATTTTTCATTGCCTATAGAAGGACATTGGACCTTAGAAAGCTATACTGAAAATGGAGCTACATTTAAACGCACCGATGCATTGCCTTCAAAGGAATATGGGTTTTCCTTTTTGAATAATGGAATTTTTCTAGAGAATAAAAATGCAGGGTGGTGCGGTACACCTCCTATAACCTATGGCGTCTTCGAGGGTAATTGGATTTATTTATCAGAAAATCTGATTGACATAGATACAGAAAGCTGGTGTGGGCCACAAGAAATGGAATTTGTAATTTTGGCACTGACTAATGAATCACTTCGAATTGAGGTGAGCTATAAATAATAAATATGTTACGAAGTATTTTAATTGCAACCCTTTTAATTACCTCTTTTGCATCTTGCATGGAAGAAGATATGGCATGTGATGATAACGTGTCGATAAATGAAGGGACCTATATTACAGGAGTCAGCGATGAAGTAAGCTTACTGGATATAGTTATTGTGGACCAATGTATGGAAGTTAGCTTCAGTGCTTCTGGTTGTGATGGTGAAAGTTGGGATGTTAGTTTAGTTGATTCTGAGCAAGTGGCTGAATCCTTTCCAGTGCAGCGTTTTATGCGCTTAATTCTTGAAAATAATGAAGAATGCGAGGCAGTAATCAATAAGACAGTATCATTTAATCTTGAACCCATTCAGATTGGCAGCGATAGTAGCATACTCATAAATATTGATGGTTGGCCGATAAAAGTGAAATATGACTATTAAATAAAAAGCCCGTTTAGCACGGGCTTTTTTTATGTGTGGCTTGAATGCTTTCTAAAAACTGGGTAAAAGGGACTTGATTTGGAAAATAGCTATGCTGCTACAAAAACACATTTTGCTCTCTTGAAATGGTTAATTCATCCATATCTAATAAAATGGTAGCTGCCGAATCAATTTTTGGAAGTTCATATTTGTAGAAAAATCGCATGGTGTGAATCTTACTTTCATAAAATTCACTACTGTACGTTTTATCCTCGTTTAGTAAAGCTGTTTTGGATACACATGCAATATCTAACCATTGCCAAGCTATAATTAGGTTAGAAAATAAATCTAAGAAAATGGCTGAATCTGAGATGTAACGCTCGAACGCTCCCTTAGTGGCAAATTGACCTAGGTGGTCAATGACAGCTTTACATGTTTTAATTTTTGAATCCAACTTTAACGCAAAAGGTTGCAAATCTTCATTTAATCCAGCGGCGTCAATCGTCTTTGCTACTTCCTCAAACAGAAAATGGAGGGCTTTCCCGTTTGCCATCGGAATTTTTCTACTTAGTAAATCAAGAGATTGAATCCCTGTTGTGCCCTCATAAATAGAAGCGATACGGATGTCCCTAAGATACATTTGAGGGATGTATTCTGATGTAAAACCATATCCACCCAGCACCTGTACAGCGGCATTACAACTATGAATACCCGCTTCAGCTGGATACGATTTTGTCACAGGCATCAACAATTCAAGAAGCAGATTATACTTTTCTTTTTCTGAATCATTTTTTGCATTATGATATAGGTCATAATATGTTGATGCTTTTAGAATTAGACTTAAGCCTCCTTCCGTAATAGCTTTTTGTAATAACAAGAGTCTTCTTACATCGGGATGATGGATGATTAGGACTTGCTCTTGTGAAATATCTTTTTGTCCCATATTATTGATACGTCTTCCTTGTGCTCTTTCAGTAGCATACTCAAGGGAGGCATAATAGGCTGCTGTAGCTATCGAAGCGGCTCCTCGTCCTACGGCAATTCTTGCGGAATTCATCATTAAGAACATATACCTTAATCCATGATTTGCTTGCCCTACAAGGTACCCCGTGCAATCTTCATTGTCCCCAAAAACCAAATGTGCTGTGCAATATCCTTTTTGACCTAATTTTTGAAAATCTCCGGCTGTAGTCACATCATTTGAAATCAGTTCGCCAGAAGTATCTTCTAGTTTTTTAGGCACTATAAATAGCGAAATTCCTTTCGTCCCTTTAGGGGCTCCATCGATTCGAGCTAAAACTAAATGAATGATATTATCGCAATGTTCATGGTCACCTCCGGAAATGAAAATCTTATGTCCTTTTATCTTGTAATTTCCTGTTTCATCCAGTGTGGCTGTAGTGGAAATATCGGATAGAGAACTCCCTGCTTGAGGTTCGGTCAAACACATAGTTCCGCCCCATTCTCCAGTAATCATGCGGGAAGCAAAGTCGACTACTTGGCTTTCATTTCCAAAGTTGTAAATTAATTCAGCAGCGCCAAATGTAAGTCCGAGATACCCAATAGCGTGATTGTTTGCGGCCTCCATTAAAAAGCAGCTAGCCGTATAAACGGTAAAAGGTAATTGCATGCCCCCTTGATCATAGTCCAAAAGGCCTGAAATAAGGCCCATTTCACCAGCCTTTTTGAAGATGGTGGCTAATTGAGGATGGGTCCAAATAGTACCATCTTTGTAGTGTGCAGGGGTACTATCCATCTCCTTAATGTATGGGAACAGTTCTTTATCAGCAAAATCCTTTACCGCTGCTAAAAACATATCAACAGACTCTTTGTCATAATCGGCATATCGCTCTGTTTCCATTACAGACTCAAGCTTATGGATATCATAAAGTAAAAAAGTAAGCGTGTTAAAATCAAAATATTTTTGAGCCATATGTTACTACGGTTTGTTTAGGAAATGACGAATAACAAAGTAGCAAGAAACGATTTTGCCCTTACCTGCTATACGATTAAGAAAAGGTAATAAAAAAAGCCCGCTGGTTGGCGAGCTTTATGTCTTTTATAATTCAGGGATGCGTAACATTTGTCCTGGATATATTTTGTTAGGATCAGATAGCAGCGGTTGATTCGCTTCAAAGATATCATGGTATTTCATCGGGTCTCCATAAAATTGCTTAGCGATCTTAGATAAGCTATCACCTGATTGGACTTCATAGAAACGAGGCTCAGGAGCTTCTTCTACTGCAACAATACTAATGCGATCGTCTACTTCAGCTACACCATGTACGTTTCCTAGAGCTAGAATAACCTTTTCTCTATCCATGACTGAATCACATTGTCCATATACGGTGACTCTATCTCCTTCTAGGTCAATGTGCGGGTCTGCGATTTCTAAATTTGCGTTTCGTAAAACGGAATGCAAGGCATTCAGTTTCATATTATGAATCTCAGCAGCATTAGCTTCAGCGGCTTCATGTTTATCAGACTCTTCTTTTAAGACTTTAGAACCTGCATTTTTAAGAAAAGAAAATAATCCCATAATTGAATTCTTGATTTTTGAATTTACGTATGTCCAATAGTAGCAAAAATCTCTTTAAATCCAACAGAATTGCTTAAAAAATGATGTAATCAATCTAATGCATAAATGCACCTAGATGTATTGGAAATCAATTATATTTGCGGAGTTTTTTACGAATCAAAATAAATAATAATATAATGCAGGGTAAAGGATTAATTCGCGTGTTGTTTTTCTTGCTTTTGGCGGTGACACTTTTACAGCTTTTGTATATGATGCCAACGCGTAAAGTTGAGAAAGACTCACTTGTGTATGCCGAGCAGGTAACAGAAGGGATGCCCGATTCTAAACTTAAGACACAAGCGTATAAAGACGCAAAAGTTAAGTACTTAGATTCTATGTCAACAGAGAATATCTTCAGTATTCCTCTGTTAGGTAAGTTTACCTATGACGATCTAAAGAAAAGACAATTAGCATTAGGTCTTGATCTTAAAGGTGGTATGAGTGCGGTTCTACAGATAGATATGCGAGATATTTTGCAAAATCTTTCGAGAGGATCTAGAGACGAAGATTTTATAACAGCATTGGATGCTGCGGATAAAGCCTTGGAAAGTTCTCAATCTGATTATATCACGTTGTTTTCGCAAGCCTTTTCTCAAAACCCTAATGGTAAGAAGTTAGCTAAGATCTTTATGCGAGATGCTGAATTAAAAGATCTTATTAATGCAGAAACATCGGATGGTGAAGTAGTTAGGATTTTGCGTACCAAAGCAGATGAGACAGTAACGAATACTTTCAATAGGTTAAAGCAAAGGATTGATAAACTAGGGGTTACCCAACCTAATGTATCATTGGATGATGCAAGAGATTTAATCCTTGTTGAAATGCCGGGCATCGATAACCCTGAAAGAGCGAGAAAGTTCTTACAAGCTGGTGCGGCACTAGAATTCTGGGAAACCTACAGAAATAGTGATCAAGGTGTTTTGACATCTTTTACGCGTATTAATGATGCACTAAAAAATGGCGGAGAAGAAGAAGCGGAAGATAAGGGTATTGAATATGATACTGTTTATACACAAGTCTTGGACTCGTTAGGAAATGAAACGGGTGAAACGACATTTGAATTGGTTGAGAAAATAGAACCATTAGGAGGGGGCTCTGGACCTTTGTTCGACCTTCTTACTTTGAATAATGGGAATACGGAAATAGTATATCCTCAGACCGTAATTGGCGCTGCTAAGAAGAACAAGAAAAATGCGATTAGTCGTATGCTTGAGTCTGATGTGGCTAGAAATATTCTTCCGAAGAATATGGAATTGATGTGGTCTCGTAAGCAATTTAAAGATTACGATACGGGAGAATTAACTGATGATTACCTTCTTTATATGATAAAGAAAGGTGGCGCTGGTGAGAAGGCACCTTTGGAAGGTGATGTGGTTACCGGTGCTTCACAATCTCCTAATCCAGTAACTGGTGAGGTTGAGGTTAATTTAAGAATGAATCCTATAGGGGCAAAGAAATGGGCTGAGATGACAACGCAGGCCGCAAACAATGGTAACAGAGAGATTGCGATTGTTTTGGATAACGAAGTAATATCTGCGCCTAGAGTTAATGGTCCTATTACAGGTGGTTCTTCTGCTATATCCGGTGGATTTACAGTTCAAGAAGCCGTTGATTTTGCAAGTATATTAGAAGTAGGTAAGTTACCTGCTAAAATTAAAATTATTCAAGAAAGCACCGTTGGACCATCATTAGGACAAAAGAACATTAATTCGTCCATTCGGTCTTTATTGATAGGGTTTGGATTACTTCTTTTATTTATGATTTTCTATTATGGTGGATCAGGTATTGTTTCTCTACTTGCCCTATTGTTAAACTTAGTATTCATTTTTGGTGCTTTGGCTTCATATGGTACGGTACTTACATTACCAGGAATTGCGGGTATCATTTTGACTATCGGTATGGCAGTAGATGCCAATGTGATCATATTTGAAAGGATTCGAGAAGAACTACGTGTAGGTAAATCCTTACGGGCATCTATTACAGATGGTTTTAAGCATTCCTATTCAGCAATCATAGATGCCAACGTAACAACAATTTTAGTTGCAGTTGTATTAGCCTATTTCGGTTTGGGTCCTATTAAAGGTTTTGCTGTAGTACTAATCATTGGTGTGTTATCATCCCTATTTACGGCGGTATTGATTGGCCGAATGATTATCGATTGGTGGACAGGTAAAGACAGAAATTTGACTTTCTGGACAGGACCATCGAAAAATATGTTTGCTAATTTGAAAATTAACTGGTTATCAAAAAGAAGAATAGCTTATATATGTTCTGCAACCATAATCACATTAGGTCTAATCTCTATGTTTACTAGAGGTTTTGACCTTGGGGTAGACTTTAAAGGAGGGTATTCTTACAATGTAGAGTTCTCTGAAGATATGACAGTCGATGCACAAACTCTTCGAACTGGATTGGGTGAGTTCTTTGGTACGGATACAGAGGTAAAGGCAGTAGATACGGATAACACATTTAATATTGTAACATCATACTTGGTAGGTGACAATAGCGATGATGTTGCAGAAAGAGTAGCTGCAAAGCTTCATGAAGGGATTGGATCGATTACAGGTGATAAAACATCTTTAGAAGATTTTAAGTCTGCAGATACAACGGCAGGAACGCACATTATTACATCTAGCAAAGTAGGTCCTACGATTGCTGATGATATTAGAAAGAGCTCCATATATGCAGGATTGTTAGCATTATTACTAATCTTCCTTTACATTTTCATTCGATTTAATAGATGGCAATATAGTTTAGGTGCCGTAGCAGCATTGTTCCATGATTCCTTGGTAGTGTTATCTTTATTTTCACTCTTATATGGTATTGTTCCTTTCTCTTTAGAGATCGACCAAGCCTTTATTGCGGCCATTCTTACCGTGATAGGTTACTCGATTAATGATACAGTGGTATTGTTTGATAGAATTAGGGAATATTTAGGAATCTATACTAATAAGTCTACGGATGAGATTCTGAATATGTCGATTAATAGTACATTCAGTAGAACCATCATTACTTCATTCACTACATTCCTAATGGTATTGATCCTTTTCCTTTTCGGAGGTGGTAGTATGAAAGGATTTGCTTTTGCTATTTTGATCGGTGTTATTGTGGGTACTTATTCCTCTATATTTATTGCAACGCCAATAGTTAGAGATTTAACTAAAGAGCTGTCAGCAAAGAATAGTGGAGGTGGTGCTACTAAGAAGCGCTTTTCTAAAGCTATATAATGTAAAAACATAAAAGAATATAAAAGCCTTACTTTTCAGTAAGGCTTTTTTTATACCTTTCTTTCTGAAGTATCGTTACTCTATTATATGAGACTAATTTATTTTACTCTTTTTCTCTTTCTACTGAGTGCTTGTAGCTTGGCTATCAAGATAAAAACAGGAGCGCAAGCATTTGATTTGAAGCACTACTCATTAGCAGCTGAGCTCTTAGAGGCGGAGTATCAACAAGCAAAATCAAAAGATGATAAATTATTCATTTTAGATAAGCTAGTTGCGTCTCATAAGGCATTGAATCAATATAGTCAAAGTTATAAATGGCTCAGAGAAAAGCTAAACTATGTCAATGATCCTACTGAATTATACAACTTTGCATACGCTGCAAAATCCATTGATAGTATACGCTTAGCAAAGAGAGTATTTCAAGATTTATACAAACAAACTAAAGATAGATCTTACGTTTTGGAATCAAATCTTTGTGATGATTTAATGACCGAAAGAAATAAAGCCATTGAAATTGAAATCGAAAATTTAGAGATTAATTCTGATCAATCAGACTATGGTATACAAGCTTTTGAAGATGGCTATTATGTATTTGTATCCTCTAATACGAATACAAGTAACGATGTAGATCCAGGCACAGGTCAAGCTCATTCCGATCTATTTATGTCTAATAAAAAAGGCGACTATGCCTATCCATTTTCAGGTGCTTTAAATACAAAGTTAAGTGAAGGTGCTTTTTGCTTTAGTACTAATTACGATAGAATATACTTTACAAGGTGTGAATCTGATGAAGAACGTGATGTGTTTTGTAGAATTTATCAATCAGACAGAGTTTTAGGCGAATGGACAAGAGGAGAGCCTATTCTCTTTTTTCCTGAGGCTACAAATGTCGGGCATCCTGCGTATATGGAAAGGGATAGTATATTGATTTTTTCTGTTAATTCATCGGACGGCCACGATCTGTATTATTCGATACGTGGAGAACGTCAATGGACCTTGCCAGAGAAAATGCCAGACATCGTTAATTCAAGTGGGAGGGAAATGTTTCCTAATGTGAAACAAGACACCCTTTATTTTTCTTCAGATAGGAAGCCAGGGTATGGAGGTTTAGATATCTATAAAACATATTTAAATAATGAAGGATTTTGGACTGAGCCCACTTTATTAAAGCCGCCTAGCAATTCAGGAGCGGACGACTTTAATTTTCTGCCTATTAAATCCAATGATGATGTAACCCAATTCTTTATTAGCTCCAATCGAGTAGGTGGTAAAGGCTTTGATGACATCTATAAAATAACTGTGCGTCCAAGCCAACTCGCACTTGAAGAGAAGGAGGAAGAAGCCGATCCAGACCTAGCAAAAGTGAATGTAGTGATACGAGTTATTGATGCTAATAACAGCACATTACCAGGTGTAGCACTTAATTTGAAGGGGACTACATTGGAAAAAACATTAAAAACCAATAACCGAGGTTTTGCTGTAACTGAAATCAAACGTAAAGATGATATTCTTATAACTACGAATAAGTCTGGCTTTTTTGCAGAGTCCAAGTCTGTTAAGGTGAACGATCCAAGATCATATAAACGAGATACCACTATACAAGTAGATATCAAACTAAGTGCCTTAGAAATTGGAAAAGAGATAGTGTTAGAAGACATTTTTTATGATCTCGATAAATGGGACATTCGAGATGATGCAAAACCTAGTTTAGATGGATTAAGTGATTTGCTTGTCGAAAATGAAACGCTAGTCATCGAGTTAGGAGCACACACAGATTGTCGTGCTTCAGATGAATATAATTTGGAACTTTCTGAAAAGAGGGCCGCCTCCGCTGTTCAATATTTAGTTAATAAAGGAATTAGTCAAGAGCGTATGATTACGAAAGGATATGGCGAATCAAGCCCTAGATCAGCTTGTATCTGTGAAGAGTGTAGTGAAGAACAGCATCAGCTTAACCGTAGAACAAGTTTTACAATTTTAAGCCAATAAAAAAAAGCCGATACGGAAGCATCGACTTTTTTTATCTATACGTTTACACGTGTTATTCGAGTATAAACTTCTTCGTTATAAAACGATCGTTTATTTGAATTCTAGCAAAATAGAATCCAGATCTCCATTCTCCTCTATTGATTTGAATACTGTTAGACTGAACATTATTTTGTTGATATAATGACTGTCCAGTTACATCAAATATTCCAACAGAACTAATTTCTAGATCTTCAGTTGAAATAGTAAATTGATCTTGAACAGGATTTGGAGCTATAGATATTTCGTTTGAGATATACTCATCTCCAGCGGAAGTATAGACCCAAGCGCAATCTGCTAAGTTTAATGCAAGACAAGCTCTAGGACCAAAATATCCCATAATAGAATCTTGGTAGACATTAGCTTTATCTAAGCTCATGTCAGGATTACTTCCCAACGAAATTAAATGCCAGTTACAAAGCTCAATAGGAACACCTTCGCAAGGTCCACCCATACCATTCAAGCCTAATTGACCAAAAGGCTCATTGCTCCATAATGCTTCATCCCAGAATTCCCAAGGAGATGCTTCTAGTGGTGTTAAAACAGTTGGATCATTAGGATCTGTTGGCCAAGATGGTCTTGGGAAAGGCATCAAACCTTCTAAACCATCATTGTTTGCATTGGCTGCTTCCGTATAAACATCATTGAATATACCATCAGCAAACACAGCATTTACACCTAGATCATTCGCCTTGCTTTGAACATCATAACTTCCAGATACTTCCACTACAAAATCACCTGTTGTAGGCACGATCAATACATCAGTGTTATACGGAGCAAATGGGTCAGTTGGTACATGGAAACTTACAATAGGAGGGTCACTTTCATCTAACCAACTTATGTCTCCCATTGCACCACCCATATTTACACACATCTGATAGTCAGAGTCGTATCCATCATGGAATGGAACATTCAAAATAGCATTCATCAATCCATCAGGATCACCATTTAACTCCTGGATTACCATTGGAATAGGCATGCCATTTTCATCTTCTTTTGTGAACTTTGGAAGTAAGACGTCTTCATATGCATCAAGAGTCGTAGTAGCAAGAGCAATATATCCACCCGTACCTACACCCCAAGCAATGAATTTCTCACCATCAATACCAAAAGGATTTCCTTGTTCAGCGATGGATCTTCTAAAGAATCTTGCGGCAGCTCTTGAGTCTTGAACACCTCTATAAGCTGCATTAATTAGTGTTTCTGTTCTTTCATCTTGCTCTAAAGCAATAGGGTTCCATCCTAGCCTATAGTAAGGCATAGCTACTACGTAACCTCTTCGTGCTAGTTTTTGAGCAAGATTTACTAAGTAACCATCATTCTTGTTTCCATGAACGCTTCCATTTACCAACTGTGGTAAAAAGTTGCCTGTATGGAATAACATGACTAATGGTCTGTCGGTAGCTGCATCACCAGAAGGTGTATATACATCTACAACTAAGGTGTCTAGAGATGGCATACCCGTCTCCGGAACGGTAATGATTGTAATGTTTGCTCCATATTGGATATCTGTGGTAACATCTACATCTGTAAACACCTCATCCACATATCTAGTGTTTTGAGCCATTACAATTGTAGAAACGCCCATCAATAAGAGCATCAGCGTGTAAATTCTTTTCATGTACATTGATTTAATTCATTAAAAATATCACTTCTTTTGGAACTCATATAGCATTTTAATATAGGCAAGTCTACCTATCCTAGGTCCTCCATACGTTTGATAAACCTGATTATTCAAAATATTGGAAGCACCTATCTTTAAAGAAGTATTTAGTTTGTCAAAATTATAGTTTACTTGAGCATCTAATAGTGCATAACTATCAATTGGGCCAGTGAATTGAGGAGAGCCCTCAAAAATAAAGCCTTCAACCCACTTATAATTAATATTGAATCCTACATCGTCTAGTGCGAGACCTCCTAATCTAAGCGGTATATTCCTACCTGAGAAGGTCACATTATACTTATGTTCTGGTGTGTTAAATGCTGGGATGATCGGATCATCTATTTGGGTATTTAAAACGTTCCAGGAATAGTTTCCGCCAATTTTGTAGTAATCCGCAAAGTAATAATTCAATCCAATGGAAAACCCTTGTGTGGTTACGGTATTCAAGGAATTAGACGAGTATCTAAATGCACGGATTCCAACAGGGAATCCAGTCACAGGGTCAAAGCTTCCTAATAGACCAATTTGATAGCCTATGAAATTATCATAAATGGAATAGTAATATGATGCATCTACAAATAGCTTTTCAAAAAGGGTAGTCCTATATCCTAATTCAAATGATCTAACTTCTTCTGGTTGAATAGGATCTAAAGAAAAGTATTCTAAGGTGTCTCTATTCAGCTCATTTCTATAGTTGTTAAAAGATTCTAAGGTGATTAAACTATCCACGCCATCTATGTTACCTCGTAGGGTGGCCGGACCTACATTAAAATCAAGATATTGATCTGTTAACGTTGGGTTACGCACAGCAGAAGAAAATGAGACTCGGATGTAATGATTCTCGGCAGGATTGTAAACCAAACTAGCTGCAGGACTAAATAAGTACCTGAAGTTTTGATTTTTATCCATCCTCATTGTAGCGCTTAGTATGAACTTGTCTTCTAGAAAGGATTTCTCAGCACCAGCATATACACCATATTCAAAATTTCGAATAACAACATCTGCGGTGTCTACAAAAATGGTACCCTCTGAAACAGGTGTATACAATCGAGCATTTGAACCAAGCTTTAGATAATTTAAGCCATCAATTTCAAAGTTATATTCACCATGCAAATGATAAAGTGAGGATCGATCAATTAAGCGAGTACCGCCCGTTACATCACCCGATTTAGTACTTGTGATTTTATTGAACAAGGAGTCAAACCTTGCTGTTCCTGGCTGGTACGCTGCTTCCGTAAAATCTTCAAATTCTGGATGAGGTTGGTCCGCATACGCATTTGATTCTGCATGCCACACAAATAAGGAATCTTGATACTCATTGCGCCAAGCTTCTAAGGCTTCTTGATCAAAGGTGAACGCTCCCTGTTCTGGATCCCATTCTAACTGCGGGTAACCTGTTGCATCTATTCGATCAATAATATTACCAGTCCAATAATTTGTATACGCTGTCCGCCATTCTAAATCAGACTTAGAGGCTTCTTGCATAAGTAATGCGGTAAAGTAAGGGTCGTACGAATTACCAGCATCATCTCTGGTCATATAGGCTCTTATAAAGTATTTGTCTTTTTTACGGAGTTCAACTCTATTTTGAAAGAAAAGAATATCCTTTAAGCTAAATCTATTTTCCCCTTGATAAACGGTAGTTCCGTTACTGAAACTAGAGGATAATATCAGTTCTGGTGATTCAAACTCTTTGGCAGGATTTAATCGAAAATGAACGGCCGCATTTGACTTTATGTTTCTAGTATCATAATCAACCAGATCACCTTCCCTATAGCCTTTACGGTAATAATTGCCCAATTCCTTTTGCAAACCCCACGGGGTAGCGGTGGTTTGGTCAAATAAAGAGCGGTATTCATCACCGTAAATATTTACAGCATCAAAGCCACCTGGATTCGTCTGATCCGTAAAGCTGCCAACTACAGGATCGAAATTCTCGGCTTCCCAATCATCGGCTCTTAGATATTCTAGGTTTAGTTTGTACGCTACCCAAGGATGTCCTTCATCATTCGTAAAGGCGTCGGCCCAGCGTATAGCGCCATTAAACATATTTCGTTCCCCAAATTTGACCATGGCGGAAAGACCTTTTTGTAAAAATGGATTTTTGGTATCCATTTTAATTACACCATTGAAAGCATTGGGTCCATAGAAAGCACTACTAGCACCTACAATTAAATCTACTTTTAGTACATCCAATTCTGATGAACCTAAAAAATTACCTAATGAAAAATTAAGTCCAGGCGCTTGATTATCCACACCATCTATAATTTGTAAAGATCGAACAGGAGAGGTGCTGTTAAAGCCTCTGGTATTTATAATCTTAAAACCTAAGCTAGCTGATGTAAGGTCGACCCCCTTCAATGTTCCAAGACCATCATAGAAATTATTGGATGCTGTTTCTTTAATAGCCAAAAGGTCGAGGGATTCTATAGTTAGCGGTGCTTTTTTTTGTGTCTCTGATACTCGCTGACCGGTAACCACCACAGTCTCAGCAACAATGGAAGCCTCGCTCATGGCAACAGTAATCTCCTTTTCTGACTCGGTGACCGGTAATTTCTGATCTGAATAACCGGTATAGGATATGATAATATTATAAGGGACGGTCTCTGCATGTTGAATAGAAAAAGATCCATCAAAATCTGTAGCCGTACCAATATTGGTATTTTCAATCAAAATGGTGGCCCCAATGAGGCCATCGCCTGTCTCGGCGTCTGTAATTATACCTTTAACAATGTTCTGTCCACTAAGGATATGACAGATACTAATGAAAAATATGAATATACACTTCTTAAATACCCAATCTACTGATAAGATCATCACATTAAAATATTAGCCTAAGATTGACTAGCAAGATACTTTATTTTATCATTTCAGGGTTTTTAAATAGGAAATTTTATGAAAGCTTATTTCAGTGAAAAATTGTTAAAAAGTACACATACACGGAGATCAAGACACTTTTTAAACCTATGGTTCCATCAAGCCATAGACTAAAATGATATTCTTTTGAGTGTTTGTGAGTTTTAATTATGAGCCAGCATGTGATTACATAACTAATTATGCTAATTAAAACATAGGGGCTTTCTTCATAGTGAATCACATTGGAATACAAAAAAGCAGACATGATTAATAGTCCAATAGCTAGATAAATGGCCTGAGTAAAGGGCAACGAATTGGAAATAGTCTTCACCTTATCCTCCATGTCAATAGCACTATCTCGTAGGTCGAATGGTATAGTGATCGCCACAAAAAAGCAAAAGATAGATGTGAAAAATAACCAATGATTTGTTGACCAATCAGATGGGTCAGGTATATGTGTCATTAGTAAAGCCCAAGCCAAGGCTATAGCGAAGATCTTTACATAATTCAAATCTCTAAGTCGCCTTCTGTTTTTGAATACCGGTAACACATAACTCGCCGAGATAAGGCAAGGTATAAGCAATTTTATCTTAAAGCTGTTAGGTAGGTATATGTAACAAACGCTACTTATTAGAATACTTACTAATACATTGATAATGAGAAGGTTTTTTACGCTGGTTACTATTTGATACCTGAGGTTGTGTTGCTTTTCTCGGATCCTTTGTAATCCATACAGTCTATGAATTGAATAGATAAGAAGGGTAGAAAAAAAAATGAAAAAATAATACGGCGTAGGAATTGATATTTTCAAGATGAACTTGCTTTCAAGCAACAACAAGACCGCCATAAAGGCAATATGATAATTGCCATAAACATAAATCTGTAAACCCTTTTTTAAAAAATCCAATTTGGATTAGAAATATTTGAAGGTATGGGTGTCCTTTATCTGTAACAATGTTTCATAAATCAAACGACTTACATTTTCGATGTCATCTTTGTGTGCCATTTCCACTGTAGTATGCATATATCTTAAGGGTAGGGAAATAAGTGCAGAGGCTACACCACCGTTACTGTACGCAAAGGCATCCGTGTCCGTACCTGTGGATCTAGAAGCAGCCGCTCTTTGAAAAGGGATGTTGTTTTCGTTTGCTGTTTCTTCGATCAAATGCAATAGATCGTTATGAACAGAAGGGGCATACGCTAAGCATGGTCCCGCCCCACATTTTACATCACCTTGTACTTTTTTATCTATCATTGGAGTAGATGTATCATGGGTTACGTCTGTTACAATGGCCACATCGGGCTTGATAGTATCGGTGATCATTTCAGCACCTCGAAGCCCAATTTCCTCTTGTACAGCATTCACCACATAAAGTGAGTAGGGTAGTTCAATGTTATTTTTATGAATCCACTTAGCTACTTCTGCAATACAAAATCCACCCATTTTATTATCTAATGCCCTACCTGCATAATAGCGTTCATTGAGGGTTATAAGCTCGTCTTCAAAGGTAATTACGCAGCCTACATGCACGCCCATCGCTTGAACTTCTTCTTTGTCTTTTGCTCCAATATCAATAAAGATATTCTCCATTTTTGGGCTCAATTTCGCTTTATCCCCTTTTCTGGTATGAATAGCAGGCCAACCGAAGGCACCCTTTACCACACCTTTTCTAGTGTGTATGTTTACTCGTTTGCTGGGAGCAATTATATGATCTGATCCACCATTTCGTATTACGTAAATGAAACCATCTTCAGTAATATAATTGACAAACCAAGCGATCTCATCCGCATGAGCTTCAATAACTACTTTTTGCTCTTTTCCTGGATTAATAACCCCGTACGCAGACCCATATCTATCTGAGTGAATTTCATCAACATAAGGTCTTATGTATTCTAGCCATATTTTTTGTCCACTAGCTTCAAATCCAGTTGGAGACGAATTAGTAAAATAGGCATCTAAAAATGCATCTGTTTCTTTATTGAAAAATGTACTCATTTGTATCAACTATTTGTGAAGTTCTTTCGCCATTCTGAAATGATTTCGATTTCGTCATTCGTAATATACTCCATTTCTATTGCCTTTTCTAGTAGGACTGGAAAGTTAGATAAGGTGAAATATGGACAATCTGCTAATTCGAACGCACTAGCCGCCAAAGGGAAACCATATTCGAAAATGGCATGAACTGACAATACATGAATGTTTGCCTGTCGCAAAGCGTCTACTGCTTTTAAACTACTGCCACCAGTAGAAATCAGATCTTCTATCATCACCACTGAACTCCCCTCGTCAATTTTTCCTTCAATCTGATTTTGGCGTCCGTGTGCTTTTGGCTTGGATCTAACATATGCAAATGGCAAGCCCATCTTAGCCGCTATTAATGCCCCATGTGGGATACCCGCAGTAGCTACACCCACAATGGCTGCAACATCAGCGTGGTTTTGTCTAATGCTATCTACAAAGGCCTCAATGATGACGTCCCTCACATCAGGATAGGATAGTGTAATTCTGTTATCACAGTAAATGGGGGAAGGTTTTCCAGATGCCCAAATGAAAGGTTTTTGAGGACTTAACTTAATTGCGTTTATTTGGAGAAGTTTTTCAGCAATGGTAGCTGCAACTGAAGACATGTAAAATATAATATTTTTTTATAAAGTGTCCCAAATGTACAAAATCTCGATAAATAGAAGTCGCTTAGCTCTGGTAGATTCTAAGGAATTAGAAAGCGTGGTTGCTAGCTTCAATCCAGATAAGGTTTTTAGATATCCAGGTCGCCAAAAATTCCTTTTGCCCTATATAGATATGATGGAAAAGCAGTTGTCTGAGCAACGATTTATTATACATTATTCAAATCTTTCTCAACTTAAAAACGACTTTAGGTCTTTATTTAAAACGGTAAGAGCAGCTGGCGGGACTGTCTATAATTCTAAGGAGGAATTGTTGTTCATTTTGAAGAACGGGTATTGGGATCTACCTAAAGGAAAAATTGATCCAGGGGAAACTAAAAGGGATGCAGCAATCAGAGAAGTGTCAGAGGAAACCGGTTTGAAAAAAGTGAGGATTGATTCAAAGATTGGAAAAACACGACATGTCTACAAGACTAAAAACGGACGCAGGGCTATAAAGTTAACACATTGGTACTTGATGCGAACGGATGAGATTGAGGTATTCCCACAAGCAGAAGAAGGGATCATAGAAGTAAAATGGTTGTCACCTGACTTATTTTTTCAAGATGACAACCATATTTATTTTTCAAATTTGAAAGCGCTGGTAGTAGATTCGCAAGAATTACTTTGAAAGTATATTTCTTGAAATAACCAATTTTTGTATCTCAGATGTTCCCTCTCCAATAGTGCAGAGTTTTGAATCTCTATAAAATTTTTCTACAGGATATTCCTTAGTATATCCATATCCTCCAAATATCTGAACCGCATCCGTCGATACTTCTACAGCTGTTTCTGAAGCAAAGTATTTTGCCATAGCTGACTCTTTGGTCATTTTCTTATTTGCCATTTTCAAATCAGCCGCTTGTCTTGTAAGCAGCTCAGATGCTTCAATTTTTGTGGCCATATCAGCTAGCTTAAAAGCTATAGCTTGGAAGCGGGCAATGGGTTTGCCAAATTGTTCTCGTTCTTGAGCATACTGAAGGGCTGCTTTATATGCGCCTTTAGCAATACCAATGGAAAGGGCGGCGATACTTATCCTTCCACCATCAAGAATTTTCATGGCCTGAATGAAACCTTCGCCCACATTGCCAAGGACATGAGATTTTGGTACCTTAACATTGTCAAAAATCATTTCCGCAGTTTCTGAAGCTCGCATACCTAGCTTGTTCTCCTTTTTTCCACCACTAAATCCTTCCATGCCTCTTTCAATCACAAACGCAGTAATACCTCGGCTATCTAATAGATCTCCTGTTCGAGCCAGTACTACCGCTACTTCTCCTGAGATGCCGTGAGTGATCCAATTCTTTGCTCCATTGATCACATAATGATCTCCTTTATCTTCAGCTACACACTGCATCCTAAGTGCATCACTTCCTGTATTTGCTTCAGTTAAACCCCAAGCCCCTATCCATTCGCCACTAGCCAACTTGGGTAAGTACTTTTTCTTCTGTTCTTCATTACCAAAAGTAAGGATGTGATTTGTGCAAAGTGAATTGTGGGCCGCAACACTAAGTCCTACAGAACCACAAACTTGAGCTATTTCGTCTATTATGGTAATATATTCGTGATAGCCAAGGCCTGAACCCCCATACTCCTCTGGCACTAATACACCTAAAAACCCATATTGCCCCATTTCATGCATCATCTCTATAGGAAAGTGTTGTGACTCATCCCATTCCATTACATAGGGGCGGATTTTTTGTTCCGCGAATTCCCTGGCAGAAGATTTAATTAAATCCAAATCACTCATTCCCTCCGTTACATTCTTTAGTATATGTAAATAGTTCTTCTCCGAAGTTGGACCATTTGTAAGATTTAGCACTTCCTGTTACCCCACAGTCAGTGTATATCTTAGAAGCATTGTCCTTATAGTCTCCTTTAGATACTCGAAAAGCTTTATCGTCACCTACTTTAACAAAGTATGATTTGGCAATCCCTCCAGCAACCTTAATGCCTCCAATACTTGCAGATGCAGATTCTGCTGCAAAAGGGTCATGGAATACTTTTACGTATTGTGCAAAAGCAGGATTCAGTAATTGCATCAAAACATTACCTTCCTTCTTTTTACGCATTTGAGTAGGTGACTGGATAAAATACGCATATCCTTCTTTTATATGCTCCATATTAATGTCTTCAGACTCCCATCTTGTGGCATCATTTGCGAAGTCAGACAAAGCGACTAATTTGTCAAGACCACTTTGTGGAACATACATTTCTTTTATTTCTTCAGCCATGATGGTTTTTTTCTTTCCATCCATGGTTACCGTAATTTCAGTGATTAATCCTTTTTTTATTTTTTGAGATTTGTAATTGCACGTTACCTCTTTGCCATCCATCATTGTGATGTACATTGGCTTTTTCTTGGAAAAGGTTTCGACAGGGTCAGCAAAGTACTGCTGTGCCTGGAGTTGTATTGCAAAAGCAATACACAAAGTTGAAATAATGATTCTTATCATTTGTATTGGTTTGTAAGTGAATAGATAGTGCAAATATATCGAAATAATAGCTATGCTATTTTTGCTTGCGCTCTCTTAACCATTTATTCAACTTATTTTCATTCAAGTTGTCTTGTGCTTTATATAGTTGATGGTCCTTCACTTCTTCAGGAAGATAGGTTTCATCCACATAGTTTTGATTGAAGTCATGAGCGTATTGGTATGCGGAACCGTAGCCTAACTCTTTCATCAATTTCGTGGGTGCATTTCTGAGTTTTAATGGGACTGATAGGTTACCTGTTTCTCTAACTAGTGCCTGTGCTGCATTTATAGCAGCATATGCAGCATTACTTTTTTCTGAAAGAGCTAAATATATAACACATTCTGCCATTGGAATTCGGCCTTCTGGCATACCAATGTGATGGACGGCTTGAAAACAATTGTTGGCTAATAACAGCGCATTAGGATTGGCTAAACCAATATCTTCGGCAGCGGCAATAATCATTCGCCGGCATATAAATAATGGGTCTTCACCTCCTTCTATCATTCTGGCCATGTAATATAAACTGGCATCAGGATCACTGCCTCTGATAGATTTGATAAAAGCAGAGATTAGATCATAATGCATCTCTCCCGCTTTATCAAACTTTATAATATTTTGTTGTATGGACTCAGTGACAAGATGATTATCAATTTTTATAACATCCGTATCTTGACTCTGAACGATTATTTCTAAGCAGTTTAAAAGCTTTCTTATGTCCCCACCACTGAATCGTATCAGCTGCTCATATTCAACGATCTCAATGTTCTTCTTTTTCAATTGCTCATCAGTAGAAATAGCACGATCGGCTGTTTTCTTTAAATCTTCTAGGCTGTGGTGTTCCAAAACATAGACCTGAGATCTAGATAATAAGGCTGGAATCACTTCAAAAGATGGATTCTCAGTAGTGGCACCTATTAGTGTTAATGTGCCTTTTTCTACAGCTCCTAATAGCGCATCTTGTTGGGACTTAGAAAATCTATGAATCTCATCTATGAAAAGAATAGGGTTGGGGCTATTAAAGAATTTTTGTTTTTCAGCCTTTGCTATAGCTTCTCTAATATCCTTAACACCGGAATTAATGGCACTAAGCTGAAAGAATGGTCTTTTTAGTGAATTGGCAATGATTAAAGCTAGCGTAGTTTTACCTACACCTGGTGGGCCCCAAAAGATACATGAATGGATGTCTCCATTTTCGATAATCTTGCGTAAAGGCTTTTCTTTACCTAAAATATGTTCTTGACCAATATACGCCTCCAGTGTTTGCGGACGCATTCGATCGGCTAACGGTCTCAATGTTTTAAATTTACACACAAAAATACAGTAAATGGACAGGCTTTTACAACATGTATTTTCGAAGATGGATCAAAAGGCTAATGCAGAGAGGGCCCAAAAAATGAGTGCATATATGAAGCATAAATTTGACTTTTTTGGTATTCCTTCGCCTGTTCGAAAAGAGATATTTAAGGAGCTTTGGTTGCATGAAAAAGAAGAAGTAAAGCAGGAGTACAAAGGGTTCATAAATGCACTCTGGAAACACCAAAAGCGAGAATCACAATATGTAGCCACCGATGTCTTGCGAAAATGTGAAAAGTCCTTGCTACCCTCAGATGTACCTTGGATTGAAAATCTCATTATTACTAAACCATGGTGGGATACAGTCGATTTTCTTTCTCCCAATTCTATTGGGTACTTATTTAAGAAGCATCCAACCATCCGAAATGAATGGATAAGCAAGTGGAGAAATAGTGACAATATTTGGTTAATACGAACAGCATTGCTATTCCAATTAAAGTATAAACATGATATGGACCAAGCTCTTATTTTTGATATGGCTATCCAGCATAAGCATAGCAAAGAATTCTTTATAAATAAAGCTTCAGGTTGGGCTCTTCGGCAAATGGCTAAATTTGATATGGCATCAGTGAAACACTTCGTAGCATCTAATGAAGATTTACCAAATTTGACAAAACGTGAAGCGTTAAAGCATGGATAACAAAGTTAAGGTAACACTAAGGTATTGTTATGTAAATCCCGCTACAAGGTGTCGAACTAGGCCACGTTTTGTAAGTGTCATTAAAAATATCTAAAGCGTTAAATTCAATTTCTTCTGGGCTGATACTACTGTAAAGACCCTCAAAACAATCTCCTATACTACCTACAATGCACATGTCAATTTCAAGCTCAGTGAAGTCAACATTTGTCGGATCTTCACTAAATACTATAGGTGGATTCGAAGTGCAAGGTGATTTGTCCCAAAAATCTTTTGAGGTAATAGTATAATTGAAGTCTAATTCATTTTGGGATAAATTTATATTAGTGAAAGCAACATATTCAGAACCAAAGGCTACAGTGTCGGATAATGAAAAACCAATAACGTGAGATGAAAGACCTTCTATTCTTGGAAGACAAAGAGTTGCCATTCCACTATAATTGGAATCTAGTATTAAAGTATTAATATATTTACCAACACGGCTTGGGTAAGATTCTAAAATGACGTTAATACGGTCAAAAGACTCTAATCGCTCATCTGTGCGGCAAATGTCACAATCAACACAAATATTTACGGCGACACCCGAGCAAATCTTATTTTCTTGGATGCTACAATCATCACCAGATTGAGTTTGGCTAGGAATAGGGAATTCTAATAATCCAGAAAGAAAGGTAGATTCTTTACCGCATGATATAAATTGAAAGTTCACGACCAATAGTAAAGCTACGAGTGGAAGTTGTTTCATAATTATTTAGATTTATAAAATTAGCTTGTAACCAATGCCCCTGATTGATTTAAAATATTTTGGTTCTTTGGGATTCTCTTCAAAATACTTTCTAAAGGCCAAGATGAAATTGTCAATAGTACGAGTATTCGGAAAAACATCGAACCCATAGACACTATTAAGGATATCTTTTCTTGAAACGACTTGATTTTTGCGCGAATGCAAAAGTCTTAAAATGGCAGCTTCCGTTTTGGTTAGTTGGATAACACCTTGGTTCGTATTTGCTTCAAATGAAGTGAAATCTATAGTATTATTACCTATGGTGATACTATCCTCATTGTTATTTAGGTCCAATGTCCTTCTAGCTAGAATTTTATCTATTCGAAGTAACAATTCTTCTAAATCGAAGGGCTTAGTTACATAATCTTCTGCACCCATTTTAAGACCTGCAACACGTTCTGAAGCACTGCCTTTAGCCGAGACAATGATTGTAGGGACCGAAATATTTTCCAGGTGTTTTATTTCAAGAATATCCAAGCCTGATATTTCTGGAAGCATTAGATCTAAGATCATTAAATCAAAGTGTTCCAAACGCAACTTTTGCAATGCTGTTTTTCCTGTTGGGGCACAGACCACTTCATAGCCTTCTGCTTCCAGATTATGTTGTAGCATAATGCGGATCGAAGCTTCGTCTTCTACCAATAAAATTCTTGCTTGACTCATTTTTTAAATCTGAGTGTAAAAATACTCCCCTTTGGGGAATTAGGCCTGTAGCTTATTTTACCATTCAAGTCTTCCATAAAACGCTGACTGATAAATAAACCTAAACCTGTTCCTTTTGTACGCCTCGTATTTTCGTCTTCACTTCTGAAAAACTTTTGGAAAATCTCTGCTCTATCAGCTGCAGGGATACCAATACCTTGGTCTACGAATTGGATTTCATGGAAGGAGCCTTTGGCTTCATGTCTAATAGTGCAATTAGTACTAGAACCTCGATATTTATGTGCATTCTCTATAAGATTGTCAAGAATAGAAACCAGTGCCGTGTGATCAAACGATATAAAAACATCTTCTGTGATTTGATTCAGAATTTGATAATCAGGGTGACGCCAAGAAAATTGCTCAATTCGTTCATTTAGAGACTCTTTTAGATTTATATTTTCAAGCTGATAGTCAAATCCAGCTTCTAATTGATTTGCTGTAAGTAACTTATCAATCATTTTCTGTAATCTATCAACTTCGGTCATAGCTGCGTCATTTATTTTGTTGAGGCTATCACCTTGGTCATTTGTTTTTCGTATGGTTTGTAAAAAGAGTTTGATCGCCGTTACCGGTGTTTTTAATTCATGAGTTATTGACATTAAAAAATTTGACTTGTTCGTTTGAACCTTTAATTCGCGGCGATAACTGCGATATAGCAAATACATACCCGATAGAAGCGCCAAGCCAAACACAAGGCCTTCTCCAATAATCATTTGTTTTTGCCGCTTAAATTTACCTTCGTCAAATTCGACCATAATGCCAGAAGCGCGCTGAAGGTCTGTCGATAATTCAAACAATAATTCATTTTGTTGTAATAGCAGTATTGTCCACCAAACGATGGCTAATAACATATACATGGATACTAAAATGATGATCAAAGGGTATGAAGCTCTTGAATTCATTGATGTAGCATTAACATATTATAGTTTTTAGTCATATATAATTTATTATCTTTATGGGATAAGAAAATGACGACATGAAAATAAATATATCTGAAGTAATCCTGGATGTATTGATGACGAATGAAAAAGTTAGTTTGCCAGGTATAGGATCTATCATTGTCCAACATAAAGGCGCAGCATTTAGTCCGGGTAAGCAAACACTCGATCCACCTAGCTCATCTATCGAGTTTAGTGAGGAACAGTTTGAGGATACTGCCTTAATCGAAAAGGTCAAAGAAAAGTATAGTTTAGATGATGAAAAGGCCGGTATTATTTTAACGACCTTCTCCAATGAAATACTCAATGGTTTTTTAAACTATGACAAAGTATCCATAAAAAACATTGGAATATTAAAGCGTGGTGAAGATGGCGTTGTAGGATTTGAAACGTCTAGATTTTTAAAAGCATGGTTGTCAGATTCATTCCCAACTTTGGAAGTGGAGCATATAGAGCCAACTCAAGCTAGTACGGCAGTAGAGGAAATAGAGAATGACAAGGCAAGTACTGAATCTTCAACTGAAGAAATAGAGCCATCCATAAAAGAAGTACCTGCTCCTTCAATGGATAAGGGTCCTGAAATCACCGAACAGAAGTTGCCAGAACGAGTAGACTATACAACAACAAAGTCAACCCTGAAACCAGCCTCTGAAATTGAACCAGTCAGCTACACGCCTCCTGTCGAAGAAAAGGATGGTATGGGTCTACTTTGGCTCTTACCGCTTTTGTTAACCTTGCTTTTAATTGGTGGTATTATTTGGGGAATTAGATGGTATAATCAAAATGCAAAAACGTCTAAGGCTACACAAGAAATGACATTGGACAGCACAGAAAATGCCATCGCATCCGATACGATGGTTGTAAATCAAGATACTGATGTTGCCGCTGAAAATAATACATCTGCTGAAGTAGCATCAACTGATGAGAACCCACAAGAGTGCATAATCATTATTGGTTCATATAGAAATGAGTCCAATATCAATGAAATGTTATATAAAATAAAGGATAAAGGTCTGGTTAGTTACACAGAGAAATATGGACCTTACATTCGTGTAGGATTCACATTTGATTGTAGAAACGTAGATCTTGAAACGTATATATCACAAGTAAGAGAACAACTTGGTGATCAGTCTTGGTATCTCGTTCCTAATGTAGCGTATTAATTACAACCTAAATCAGATCGAGAAAGTGGATCAGCATTTGGAAAACAATTACCACTTGGTAGTTCAGTAGGCTGGTATCTTTCTACATCTGGATCTTTCAAGGCATTCTTAACAAAGGCTGTTAGATGAGTTATTTCATCTTCTGTTAAACTAAGAGGTACAAATTTTGATGAAAGTACCGATTGGTCTACGTTTGGATTTTCAGTCTGAGCCAAATTCTTATATTCAATAACCTCTCGGATACTGCGCTTGCTAGCCCCATGGAAGTAGAATGGGGTTCCTTCCATATTGTAAATGCCAGGCACTTTAAACTTGTAGTTATCAGCAGGATCTAAGGTGAATCCACCACGACCTAAATTTCTCTTATCATCAGCAAAGGCATCATAAGACGGAATTTGGTACATGTCTTTTACACCTAAAGCATGAAACTCGTAAGACCCTAGATTTTCTCTATAGTGGCATTG
>JAHDDO010000002.1:157986-186412 GCA_020629315.1 Saprospiraceae bacterium
TCTGGACTACGTTGTTTTATCAAGTTTCTCAACTCTGTGTCAAACTCAATTAACAAAGGCATTTTATCTTTTGCACAAGAGCCTAATAGTAGGATTGCAACAAGGAGGGATAAGAATTTTGGATATTTGTTCATGGTACTCAAGAATTCTCGACATTTACACATTAAAGATATTAATAATATGTTATTTTTACAATAACAAATACATGAGCATATGTGATAAACGCTTCAGCGATTGCAAATGTATTATTTTCGCCGCATATTATTGATAACTTTTTTAGCATAAATTCAGAATGAAACCTACATTACTTATTCTTGCTGCTGGCATGGGGAGCCGATATGGCGGATTAAAACAAATGGATAGTTTTGGCCCAAGCGGGGAAGCGATCATTGATTATTCTATTTATGATGCGATAAAAGCTGGGTTTGGCAAAGTCGTTTTTATTGTAAGACAATCGTTTTTAGAAGACTTCAGAGCGGTTTTCTCTCCTAAGTTGAAAGGTAAAATAGAAGTAGCGTATGTAACGCAAGAGCTTTCTCATGTACCTGAAGGTTTTAAACTGAATCCAGATAGACAAAAGCCATGGGGTACTGCTCATGCTGTATTAGTGGCGCAAGATGTGATAGATACGCCATTTGCAGTTATTAATGCGGATGACTATTATGGTCAAGAAGCATATGGTACCCTTGCGGATTACTTTAGCAATAATCAAGGATTAGATTATGCCGTGGTATCGTATTTCCTAAAGAATACCTTATCTAAGCATGGTACAGTGAATAGAGGGGTTTGCAAAAAGGATGAAGATGGATTCTTACACGATATTGTAGAATGTGTGGGTATCCGGCAGCTAGAAGATGAGTCTGGCGAATTTACAAATGAAGCCGGGAAGCAAATACACCTTCCAAAAGATTCCTTGGTTTCAATGAACATGTTTGGCTTTTATCCTGATTATTTTGAAAAATGTAGTCATTATTTCAGCTCATTTCTAGAAGAAAGAGGCCAAGAGCTAAAGTCGGAAATCTATATTCCTAAAGTATTGGATCAAATGATTAATGAAGGCTATAAAAAAGTGAAAGTCTTGGAGTCTCCTTCATCTTGGTTTGGCGTAACCTATAAAGAAGATAAGCCTATTGTTATGGATAGAATCCAAAATCTCGTAACAGAAGGGACTTACCCTAAAAACCTCTGGGGCTAAAAAAAAGAAGCTACGTATCACAGGATGTCGTAGCTTCCAAAATCAAAACAATATGAAAAAACTTCTTCTTACTTATTTGTACGGTTGATAGCTCAGAAAGTCACCTCAAAAAGCTATAAACATTTAACGCCCTTTCTGCATTTAAGTTTTATACTTAGGAAATTAGTTTTCGAATTATCTCCAAGTAGACATTATTAATTGACAAAGCGACCCTTTTTCAAGACGAATCATTTTACATTTGAGTAATAACAATAAATCCACATGAGACAAGTAGTAACTATCTTGCTTTTAAGCATTCCTTTTCTTTTAACAAGTCAAGCGGATATCACCAAAGGTGAATTTCTAGGTTTAAGCAAACCTTTAGCTGAACTAGAGCATGTCCCAGTGCCTGACATGAATACCTACAAGAAAAAATTTAAGAATGATTGGAAAAACATTCCGAATTTTTCTGAGCAAAAGCCAATGCCCACGCCTAATGCTGCTAAAGCGCTACCGCAAAACGGAGATCCACTTTTGCAAATGAACAGATCATTTCCTGCTATTCGAGGTGAGATCACCATTGATCTTGACTTAGAAGGCACAAACCAAGCTCAGTCTGGGGTATTACCTCCGGATCCTGATGGTGATAATGGTCCTAACCATTACATTCAGGCCGTTAACGGTAGTGGAACAACGATCCGTGTATGGGATAAACAAGGTAATCTTGTAGGTGGCCCAATGTCCTTAAATGGACTTTGGTCACAATTTAATGTTGGTGGATTAGGTGATCCAATAATTGTATACGATCAATTATATGACCGGTGGATTCTTACTGAATTCCAAGCTAATGGAAACGCCTTATTAGTGGCTGTATCAGAAACAGAGGACCCAATGGGTTCGTATTATTCGTATAGATTTCCAACGCCTAATTTTCCTGACTATCCAAAATTCGGTTTATGGAATGATGCTTTATTTATAACTTCTAATGAAGGTTTTGAGCCCTTCATCCCAATATACGTGATAGATAGAGAAGATTTAATGAATGGGGTAGAGACTGATATGATTCGCCTTTCAGGTTTTGATAAAGTGTCTACGGGTGCATTCATTTTCGAAATTGCTACACCAGCTGAATATGATGGAGATATTCCTCCACCAGAAGGAACACCACATTACAATCTTCGCTTAATAGATGATGCGTGGGGTTCAGGTGAACCAGATGGCATCCAAATTTGGGAAGCGTATTACGATAAAGAGAATCCGTCAAATTCAAGAATGGAAGGCCCAATATTTATTGAATTAGAAGCTTTTGATTCTGACTTATGTGGTAATAGCATCTTCAATTGTATTGATCAACCAGGCCCAGGTACAGTATCGGCATTGCAGCATGTAATATTTAATAGAATTCAATACCGAAATTTTGTTGAGTATGAGGTAATGTTAGGAACATTTTCAGTGGATATAGGTGGTAATATCGCAGGGATAAGATGGTTTGAGTTGAGAAGATATCCTGGAGGTGAATGGGAATTGTATCAAGAAGGTACCTATGCACCAACAGAAACACAAAGTCGTATTCAACCCGCTATAGCTATGGATGGTGCCAAAAATATTGCTTTAGCTTATACGATAGTGGATCCAGATTCTACATACCTTGGTTTACGAGTTACCGGTAGATTAGAAAAAGACGAACTAGGTACGATGTCTTTTGAAGAATCATTTATTGTCGAAGGTGGTTCAGATAATCCATTTCAACGATGGGGTGATTATACTTCTCTTTCAGTGGATCCTGTAGATGAAGAAACGTTTTGGTATACGGGTGAATATATGCTAGGTAATGGAAACTGGGCAACTAAAGTCGTTCGGTTTTCTATAAAAGCAGAAGAAGTTGATTTAGGTGCTTCTGCTTTGATCTCTCCGCAAAGTAGTCAGAATTTAACAGCTGCTGAAACAGTAATGGCAGAGTTTAGAAACCTAGGATTAACAGATCAAGATAACTTCAGAGTAGGTTTGATTGTAGACGGAAATCTAATTGTGGAAGATGAAGTAAATCTAACGATAGAAGAAGCAAGCACCTATACGCATACATTTAGTCAAACTGTTGATATGGACGAAATTCGCCCGTATGAATTTGAGATTTATGTGGATGTGGAAGGTGATTTAGAGCCTATAAATGATAGAATCAATCCAACGGTAACAAAACTGCCTAGGTTTGATGCAGCCATCACAGCTGTAGATGGAATAGATGATATGACCTGTGGTCAGGCTGTTAACCCTGAAGTCCGAGTGGATAACTTAGGTGAAGAGGTGATGACTAGCTTTTTGTTGGATGCTACTATGAATGGTGTTACTCAAACTTTTGAATACACTGGATCTTTAGCAAAAGGAGATAGTTACACACATACTTTTGCATTTGATAATTTAGAAATGGGTGAGAATACCATCGAATATTTGGTTTACAATCCAAATGGAATGATGGACGAATTCAATGTAAATGATAATGCATCCAGCACCTTTACATTTGACCCTTCTACTGAACGTTTATCATTAAGCTTAGAGCCTGATTTTTATTCTTCTGAAACTAGATGGGAATTAGTTGATGAAAATGGTGTGGTAGTTCTTTCTGATAATTATGCCACTAATGACATTGGATTACAATTAATAAATCTATGTTCAGAGGAAAAATGTTTTACGTTTACCATGTATGATTCATATGGTGATGGATGGTCTTGGGGTGGAAATCCATTTATGGAATGGGTAGATGAAGCAGGAAATATTTTGGCTAAATTAGATGACCCAGATTTTGGTTCTGAAATAAGTTATGAATTCTGCTTTCCATTTGAGTGTAATGTAGAAATTGACGCTCAAATTACTGACGCGAGCAGTGCGGGTGATTCTGATGGAATGATACTGGTTAATCCGGTTAATGGCATTCCTCCATTTAGCTATACATTAAATGGAGAGGATCAAGGATCACAAGATGTATATAACGACTTAGCTCCAGGTGATTATACCATTACTATTGAGGACGCTAATGGGTGTACTGCCTCAGCAGATGTTTCTGTTGGGTTCGTATCATCGAATTCTGATATAAAAGAGGTAGTGGATGTGAAAATTATGCCCAACCCTAATGACGGTTTCTTTAGAGTAGAGATTCAAGGACTAGGTGATGTATATGATCTAAAAGCTTCTTTGATCGATGCTCAAGGAAAGATTATTCTCGATAGACAATTTGCCAATTATAGTGGCGTTCAATATGGGCAGTTCACTACAAAGAATATCCCATCAGGTCAATATTATTTAAGAGTGAAAGATGACCGGGTGAGAACCATGTATAAATTGATTAAAAATTAATTATTGATATTGAAGGCGCTTGCAAAAGCGCCTTTTTTTGTGCTTACTTTCTTACTTTTATTTGGTAATTAATATACCTATGAATTATACAGTTAAAGACCGTTTCCTAAAGTATGTCCAAATTGATACGCAGGCAGACCCTAATTCTTCAGATGTCCCATCTACAGCCAAGCAACTTGATATGATTGCTGAGCTTGAGAAAGAATTAGATCAACTAGGTATACCATATGAACGAGGCGAGGATGGTGGTATCTATGCACATATCCCGGCAAATACACAAAAACAAAATGTGCCTTCTATCTTCTTTTGCAGTCATGTGGATACGGCCTATGATTGCAGCGGTACCAATGTAAAACCGATAGTTCATGAGAATTATCAAGGAGGAAATATTGTTTTGCCCGATGATAATACTCAAGTCATTTCTGAAGAAAAGTTTCCTGAATTAAAGGATAAAATAGGTCAAGATATTATCACGGCAAGTGGTACTACACTCTTAGGTGCCGATGATAAATCGGGTGTGGCTTGCATTATGGATGCCGCTTATCAACTTATAAACAATCCTAATATAAAACGGGGTAAGGTGAGCTTGTATATTACCACTGATGAGGAGATTGGAAGAGGGGTGAGTCATGTGGATTTGAGCAAAATAGGAGCCGATTTTGGTTATACCTTAGATTCAGGAAATATAGGCAACTTTGAATTTGAAAATTTCTCTGCGAATGGCTTAGTATTAACAGTGAATGGAGTGAGTGCTCATCCTGGATATGCAAAAGGCAAAATGGAGAATGCAATTAAAATCTTGTCAGAAATATTGGCAAAATTACCGAAAGATGATACATGTCCAGAAGCAACCTCAGGGAAAGAAGGATTTGTACATCCAGGTAAAATTGAAGGCGTTCTAGAAAAAGCTACAGCCCATTTTATCATTCGAGATTTTGAAACGTCTAATCTAGAAAAGCACGAGGATATGATAAAGCAAATCGCAGAAGATGTTTTGCAGGCATATCCGGGGTCGAGTTATACCATAGAGTCAAAGAAGCAATACAGAAATATGAGAGATGTAGTAGATAAATTTCCTCATATTGTCGAATATGCATTAGAAGCTATGGAACGCTTACATATAAAGCCAAATGTGGGAAGTATTAGGGGAGGGACTGATGGAGCTGTATTATCGCATCTTGGTTTACCGTGCCCAAATTTATTTTCTGGTCAACATGGGATCCACTCAAAACTTGAATGGACGACTGTGCAAGAAATGCAATCGGCAGTAGATACCGTCCTTGAGATTGTAAAGATTACAGAAGAAAAGGCCTAAAGCGCATGGGCAATATCCATTGCCCATTTAGATTCTTTCTTTATTTCATTACGTAGGGCTTGTTTAAGAACCCATTTCCTGCTTTCTGAGGGTTTTTTGGACCATTGAATAAGCAGCTCTTTTGACTGACTTGGCATTTCTTTCAATAGATCATTCATATGATTGGCAACTGATTTTTGGACATACTTACTCTTGTCATCCTTCAAATGATCCAGGATTTCCAGATTTAAATTGATTTGTTTTTCGGTCAAAGTTAGTTTTTTGGCCCAAGGTAATCTAGGTCGAAAGCCTTCGCTGGCTAATCGTCTTACATGCTGATTTTTATCGTCAACCCAGCTTTTTGTGTATTCATACATCTTGTCTGAAAAGCGCTCTATATACGGCCTTATGCAATATTCAGCCGTATTTCTTTTAGTCACCAATAACATGGATTCAATGGAAGCTTCTAAATGATCTAAGCCATATCGTTCTATATAGTTTGCATGAGGCATCAACCAATAAAACTCTTTGAACATATCAATTCCCTGAGGATTTTCAGGCCCTACAATTTGATTAAGTATTTTGATTACTGAGAGGTAATCTTGACCTAAATCATTATGGAAGGCATCAGCAAACACAGCAATTCTGTCCTTTAATTCTAAGCCTTCGACAGCAGACGTAATATATGTAACGAAGTTAGTTTTCTTTACTAATGGTGTTACTCTTGCTAGCTTGTTATATAATAAAATGGCAAGCTCTTCATCGAACCAATATTTCAGTTTCTTATAAGCCAAAATCAGCTTAGGATAAGAAGGTAATTAAAACACCGGCTGCAACCGCAGAACCTATAACCCCTGAAATATTACTAGACATAGCGTATTGCAGAATATGATTCGTTTTGTCATATTTAAGCGCAATCTCGTTTGCCACCCTTGAGGCCATTGGAACAGCAGATAAACCCGTGGCTCCTATTAAAGGATTTATTTTCTTTTTGGCGAATAAATTGTAAATCTTCACGGCGATAATGCCACCGATCATTGAAATAATGAATGCAAGAAATCCACCAAAGATAATAAGCAAAGTCTGCGACTGAAGGAAGGTTTCAGCAGACATTGTAGCACCCACAGTTAGACCTAAAAAGATAGTAGCCGTATTCATGATAGTCTCAGAAGCCGCTTTAAACAATCGATTTGTATCTGAACCTATTTCCTTCACTAAATTTCCAAATAAAAGCATACCAATTAGTGGCGTTGCACTCGGAACTAAAATGGCAATGATAGCTGTCAAGGTAATTGGAAATAGAATTTTCACTAGCGATAAATTTTTGATCTTTCTTTTGCTAGGGTAGGCTTTATCCTGAGCCCTCATATTTATCTTCAGCTCTTTTTCCGTTGTGCTTATACGAACCGCCAGAGGCAAAATAACAGGGATCAATGCCATATATGAGTACGCCGCAATAGCGATCGGGCCTAATAAATGGGGAGCTAAAATTATAGCCGTATAAATAGCCGTAGGCCCGTCTGCACCACCAATGATACCTAAAGCCCCTGCCTCTTGTGGACTAAATCCAATAGCCAAGGCAGATAATAAAACGGCAAAAATGCCGATTTGCGCTGCAGCTCCAAAAAAGGCTAAACGTAGATTCCGTAACATTGGACCAAAATCAGTCATAGCACCTACACCCATAAATATTAGTGGTGGCAGTAGACCTGTTTTAATCAAAGCATAGTAAAGCATGTTCATAATACCATGTTCTTTAGCTATGGCTAATAGCTCCATGGACTTTCCATTTCCATCATCCACTGATTGAATAACTTGCATTCCACCACCTGGAAAGTTTGCCAAAAGAACCCCGAAACCTATAGGTACAAGAAGCAATGGTTCGAAATGGCGGAATATCCCAAGGTAAAGTAAACCAAGGGCCAATAAGATCATAAGTAGGCTCAACGGTGACTGAGCAAACTCTTGGAATGCCGTCATTTCATATAGACGCGTCAGTACTTCCATGCTTAGACGATAGCAATTATTTTGTCATCCTCTTCCACTTCGTCACCGTGCTTTATTAAAATGTCAGCTACTTTTCCACTGATATCTGAAACGACTGCATTGATCACTTTCATGGATTCGATATAGGCAACCGTATCTCCTTTATTTACGGTATCACCTGGTTTTAAGCCTTTTTCTGTTGCCTCTTTAGTCAAATAAAATTTCCCTTCCAATGGTGCTAAAATGTAACTTGCATTAGTAGGCAAAGCTGGAGCTGCTGCGGGTTTATCCACTTGATTGGATGCCACACCCGGAGCACTTTCTTGACCTGGATAACTGATGGTAACATTATAGTTTTGTCCATCAACATTTACATTCATTTCAGTTGGAAGGCTTGTTGTCGGCGCACTTTCAGCAATGTTTACCGGTTCTTTAGCCGCTCTTCGTTTTGCTAGATCTGCTAAGAAGCTCTCTTTTGCTTTCCCGGATTTGTAATTTTCATATTGCTGAGGATGCATAGCATATTCCATTAATTCTTCATCATCCTTTCCATGATCCCAAGCCTTCTCAGCCATTTTTTCTTTATAGGTATCCAACTCATCAACATATAAATTTTGTGGATTTCCTTCGAAGAATGTCCGTCCTTCATCATTGGCCATTCTGAGTATTTCGTCATCTAACTTTCCAGGTAGCTGACCTGATTTTCCTAAGATCATTCCCCACGTATTTTCATCGATCAATGACCACCTTGGTTTACCTTTTATTTGTTGGATAACATTCATTAATGATGCATTCTTCACGTATTGGCTAAAAGGGGTCACCAACGGCGGATAACCCAATCTTGGCCATACATATTTTACCTCATCAAAAAGCTTAATTAGTAGATCGTCTTGAGTAACAGTGGGTTTATCATTTTTGGATAGCCATTTGTTTACCGACTTTAGGTTATTTTCTAAATCTGACATCAAACTTCCCATCATACCGCCAGGCAAACCGGGCCCTATCAGAAGGGAATTCATAAATCGGTTTCTTGGATTTATGTACTCACCTAACCAGTCATCAATAAACGACTGGGTAAGACGGCGTACTTCCATGTAGGCTTTCATGTTTATCTCAGGTAGACTGAATCCGGCATCACGAAGCATTTCATGCACCGCTAATAAATCGGCGTGCCCAGTACCCCAACTTAATGGTTCCATTCCAACATCTATGATATTGGCTCCATTTCGAGCAGCTTCTAAAGAACTAGCCAAGGAAAAGCCGGGTGTGGAATGCCCATGATATTGGATTAAGATGTTTGGATGTCTTTCTCTAATGCCTTTAACTATCCTTCCCACACTGACTGGTCGTCCTATACCAGCCATATCTTTAATACAAATTTCTTCGGCTCCGATATCGATATACTTATCAGCAAGATCAACGTAATAATCGACAGTGTGCACGGGTGAATACGTAAGACTCAAAGCCGCTTGTGCGATCATACCCGCTTCTCGAGCGTATTGAAAAGATAAAGCTAAATTTTGCGGATTATTCAACCCATCAAATGACCGTGCTATATCTGTACCTTGTTTTTTCTTCACTTGGAACATAAGGCGGCGAACATCTTTCGGTACAGGACTCATCCGGATTCCATTTAAGCCTCTTTCTAACATTTGCGTCTGAATGCCGACGTCATTAAACGGCTGGGTCCATTCACGAACAGATTTATTTGGGTTTTCTCCATAGAGCAAATTAATTTGCTCAAATCCACCTCCATTAGTTTCTACTCTTCGAAAACAACCCATATCAATGATGGGTCCGGCAACTTGAAGTAATTGGTCTACTCTAGGCATATACTTGCCAGAAGATTGCCACATGTCTCTATAAACTAGAGCGAGTTCGATATTTTTGGGCATATAAGACTTTTAAAGGTCGATAGGACCTATAGTTTTTTAATTTTTTCAATTTTTCCTTTCCCTTGGGTAACGGCGTTCACTACAGCTGTAAGTATGGCGATTTTCTCGCCTTCTAAAGATGAACCACTTTTCTGAGGTAAGGATTGCTCATTTTGTAAAGTAAGCTTATTAGTAAAGTAAATGAGAGCTCTAGATATAAGCACAACAATTAATAGAATTGTAAAGACGGTAATCATCCCTACAAATAATAATCTAAGACCTATTTCAAGATTTGTCAAATTCTCCACGTCACTAAAATAATAATTGCGAGGCTAATTTTACTTTTACATTTCAATATAACTTATGGAAGTATTCAAATTTGGGGGAGCGTCGCTTGCTACAGTTGAAAATATAAAAAATGTGGCCCAAATCATTGCATCTTTAAAACTAACAGATGCAGTAATTATAGTCTCCGCTATGGGAAAAACCACAAAGGCTTTTGAAAAACTGCATCATACCCACTCAACTAATGGGGCCTGTGAGCCTATTGCAGCTGAAATTAAACACTTCCATTTGGGAATGGCAGAGGAGTTATTTGATTCAAATGACGAGATTTTTGAGCAATTGAATGATCGTTTTGTAGAAATAGATTGGATTTTAGAAGATGATCCGTTGCCAAACTACGATCAAGGCTATGATCAATTGGTCAGCATGGGTGAGATTTTATCTAGCATTATCGTTCATCGCTATCTAGAAATCCAAGGCCAGGTGATCAGTTGGCTTGACGTAAGAGATGTAATACGGACTGACAACAATTATAGAAATGCAGGGCTTGATTGGGACCTAAGTAAAACCCTCATTAATGCTAAGCTTAACCAACAAAAAAATAAAGTGTTTATCACACAAGGCTTTATAGGGGGAAGTAGCGAAAACTTTACAACGACCCTTGGATTGGAAGGGTCTGATTTTACGGCTAGCATTTTTGCATATTGTTTAGATGCGCAGTCGATGACTGTATGGAAGGATGTGCCAGGTTTAATGACAGCAGATCCTAAGAAATTTGAAGATGCACAGTTCCTTGATAAAGTAAGTTATCAAGTGGTGCTAGAGATGGCAGATGCTGGAGCAAAAGTGTTACATCCGAAAGCTTTACGACCGGTAAAGAATAAAAATATACCCTTGTTTGTTAGAAGTTTCAATCATCCAACAGAGCCGGGTACAAAAATTAGCCTTGAAGGTTTATCAGAATACCCTCCTTTGAAAATGATTAAAGAGGATCAAGTTTTCATGATCTTAAGTCCCAAGTCTTTTAACCAAAGAGTGGATCTTGGAAATGTGTTCTCCATATTCGATAGCTACAAAATGTCGATTAACTTAATTCAAAGATCCGCCATTAACTATTCCATTTGTTTTACTAAGAACCAACATTTTGAAACACTGGTAAAAGAGCTTCAAAGTACCTTTGAAATTGAATATCAAGAAAATCTTGAACTGATTAATGTGTTGTATCCACAGGACGAACTGATCACTAAATTAAGAGAGGGAAGAGACCTTATTTTGGCACAAAGAACCCGAGAAATCTATCGAATGATTCTAGCTTAAAGAAGATGTTGGAAAAATGAAACTTGGATTTTCTCCAGTTTTGAAAAATCACCATCTACACTAAACAGATTTCGTATCATGGTGAGAAGATCATTTTTCAAATCTTCAGTATTTATAAATTGGTCTTTGGCTTCCAATATCAACTTCAGACTACCATAATCAGATTGGTCTAAGTACAATGCATGCATCTTCTCAAAGAGTTCACAGCCAAAAACGCTGGTAATTCGCTCTCGTTCATCATCCGAAAAATTAAAGTCAACGTATGCCGCATAAACGGCGACATAGCAATTAAATTCAGTTTGATTATCAAATGGGTTTTCAGAACTCATATAGCTAAAGAGGGAAAGGTTTGTAGGAATTGGAATGCTTTTAATTTATGATCAATCTCTAAAAAATGCGTTTGAAGTCCATTGGTCACAACTACATATTTTGATTGTAAGTACTGGTTATATTGTCCGATTTGACGGTAGGTGTCATACCCTAAGGAAACATCAAAGGATTTACATTCAACTAAAAGAATGGTTTTTCCTAAAGGGTTAGTTACTGCAATATCATAGCGTCTAATCTGATCATTAACAACAATACTAACCTCTGTACTTATAAGACTTTTAGGCACTCTTTTTTCTTGCATCAAAAACTGGATAAACAGCTGTCTTACCAATTCTTCAGGCTGTAGGATAAGCCAGTTTTTTCGTATAGGATTAAATATTTCTTTTGTTCCTTTCCGATTACGTGTGCTTAGGAATTTGGAAAATGATTTCAAATCAATATGTATTTCCACAGGCTCAACCCTCGACATGCTCAGTAGACTTTTTCCGATTAATATCCACAAGTACATATTCTACAGCTGATGTAAACGATTGGATAGCAGATTGAATACTCAAACTATGAAAGGTAAAATGATTGAGTACCAGTTGATTCTTCAAAGCCAGCTGATCATCAGTACTGACCTCATCTATTGTGAATAAGTCCTCAATAGATATTATGTGTTTTTCACCCTTTTCTTGCAACATTATTTCAGTTAAAAGGTGCACCGGCTCCTTGCCCTTTGATCTCTTTTTCCATCCTTTGCCTACCAATATTTCCTCTAGTAGGGCATAGAAAATACCCGGAAGAAAGGCACATATTGTTTTTTGTCCCAAATTAAATACTTGAACATTAGAACGGCTTATATGCAGTATCGCTTTAGCTATATCAGAGGCCACTTGATGTTGTTGGCTGAAATGCATATCGTATATACTTTCATCCCATTCCAGATGCGTGTTTACGAAATGTAAAGGCTCAAAATCTGCTGTTGCGTTCTTTAATTTTAAACACCATTTTTCATCTTTTCTCAAGGAATACACATCTTCAGTATAAAAGCGTGACAGCTCAGGAATCCAAGACTCAGGAATTAGGTGGATAGGACTCAACGAAAGGCATTCTTGTAATGATGTAATATCTACAATACCATCAGTATTCTTTTTGAAATATTTCCTATATGTCTGGTTGTTTTGCTTCTTGAGGGTAACCACTCGATTAAGGAATGTGTGCGCCAATTCTATGGAAGTGTTAATCTCTAAGGCTTCTTTTACTTCATTGTATTGTGCACTCAGTTTATTTTCATGCTCAATGGTACTCGATTGTAGCACTGGATCTTTTAGACGCCAGTGTATTTCTTTTTGATTATTCGCTTCGAATTTAGCTTGAATCTGGGCAGGCGAATGCGCCATAAAAAGCATGAGTAAGGTCTTGAACTTTTTATGACTATCATCTAATTGCCATTGGACAATGTCTGGTGTTTCTTCTATATAACGCATGGCGGCAGTCAACTCTTTCTGCATAGCCAGTAGTTGGGTTTTCTTTTTTTGAAGGTGCCATACCTGGTTCTCAAATTGCAAACTGAGAAAATCAAGACTAGTAATATCTTTTATGCATTGATCAAGTTCAAATTCTAATTCTTTAATTTCTTGAATTCCGGCGTTAATTGGATTACGCCTTTGCAGCTCACTATCTAGCTTTTTTCGAGCTATGTTTTGCCAATGTACCCTTGGGATTACAGGGCTATTTTCTTGGACAGCCTTTATATATAATTCAGCTTCTGTTTTAAACCAACGGAAATGTGCGATACTTGCCAAAGATGATTCATCAGCGCTTTCTTTAGTAGTAGAAAAAATAGTCCTAACAGAAAATAATTTTGTTTTTCCTTCTATTGTGCGGGTAGCGGCATGGGATTTTTGCCAATCAATAAATTGCGTATACTCCTCTAGAATTTCGTCCAATATTTCATCTTCAGTTTGAAGGATGATGTGGATATATTTCCTAATAACGTCAACACACCGCTTTAAATGATCATGAATTAAAGCCACAGTTATAGAAGAGTTAGCAAAGCTTCTTTTGAATGGACTCATTGACAATCGATGTAGGAAATCATAGCCTAATTCTTGTTTCTGTTCCTGTACAAAAGAGACATAAGACTCATACGTTATGCCTTGGATGGCCTTTGTCTCTTCAGGGTTCAATGGCATGATTGCAGCAGATGAATGCTTCGCTGGAAGTGTGATGTTTGCCAGAATATTGGTAATACCGTTTGCCAAGCTTCTATGCTTGCGCTTCAGATTTTGATATTCGTCTAATAACTCAGCATTTGGAATTAATGATCTTTTCATCCCAATTTCCTTTCTCTTTAGGACATCGCGAAGCTCTTGAAGGCTAGCTGTTGTATTCCAGTTAATCGAGATCAAGTCTAATATTGAAGATGGCTCGATCATAAGCCTTTCAATATCAGCCTGGAGGGCTATGATGATCGGTTTCTGTGCGTTCTCATTAGCATACAGCTGATGAACTAGGTATGTGAATACATCCCGTTGTTGATCGAAGTAGATAGGGGATTCCTTAATATAGTTTGAAGGGTAATATTCCGTCATTTTTTAGTAAGCCTATAATGTTACTAGGCTTACAAATATAAATAACTTATATATGTAGTGCTTTACTTTTTACGATTATTCAATGATACTTCCACTGACCTTTTCGCCATTTTTATATGTGTAATCCAAGGTCATTTTTCCATCATCAGTATATTGGCGAAAGATGCCATCCAATTTGCCATTTTTATATTCGACCTCTTTTTGGATTTTCCCATTTTGGTAAAATTCTTTATACATCCCGTTAATTTTACCATTTACATAAGGGGTTTCAATTACCGGTCGTCCATATTTGTATTCGGCTTTTATCCCTTCTAAAACATTGTTCTTGTAAGTAGCTCTTTTTATCATTTGTCCCCTTTGGTCAAATTCTATAGCAGGGCCATTGAGCAAGTCATTTGCATAGGATTGCATGGTTTGAATCCTACCATTGTCTTCATGATATATTACCCAAGTGCCGTTTTTCTTACCATTGACTATGTGCCCCTCTTCGGTGATGACATGCTCATTTTTGTAAGCTCTTGCTAATTCTACACCTTGCCCTAGATTACTTATAGTATACCCGTCTAAAGAGCTTGTTGGAGTAGAAGGTGTACTATTATTATTGCCTCCGCATCCAACTAAAATCAAAGATGAAAAAACCATGAAAATGAAAAGTCCTATAAAATTTGATCTAAGTTGTACTTGATATTGATTCATAATTTCCAATTTAGCATTACTTTTTAAAGCAAATGACGATACATATATAATGACAAATAAAGATATTGCAAAACGCTTCTTATTAATGTCTAATTTGCTTGAAATTCATGAAGGTAATGAATTTCAAGTGCGTTCCTTTCAATCTACCTATCGGGTTCTTAGAAACATAGAAGGGCCGATTGTTGAAAAAACAGATGAAGAGCTTTCTCAAATTCCTAGAGTAGGTAAAAGCACCATTGATCGAATAAACGAGATTAAGTCATCGGGCACCTTTCCTGATCTTGAGGAATTAATCCAAAGGACACCTGAAGGAATTGTTGATATGCTTAGTGTAAAAGGATTAGGAGCAAAAAAGATTAAAACTATTTGGGAAGATCTGAAGATTACGAACCCTGGAGAATTGTTATATGCTTGTAGAGAAAATCGATTAGTAGATTTAAAAGGATTTGGAGCTAAAACGCAAGCGAATATTGAAACACAATTGGCTTACTTCATTGAATCGAAGGGGAAGGTCTTATATGGGCGTTTTGAAGATGAAGCGTTGACTCTGTTAGAAAATATACGCAACATTCCTGACGTGTCACGAGCTGAATTTACCGGTATATTCAGAAGAAAGATGCCGGTAATAGATAAATTAGAATTTCTAGTTATTGGAGATGAGGCCTTAGTTGAATCAAAAGTCTCACAAATTGAACATGTAGTACAAGAATCCGAAGGACTTCGATACCATGGTGTTCCTTTGATTTTACATTTTACTGATGAACACCAATTTGCTTTGGATTGGTTAATAGGCTCAAGTGCTGAGAATTTTTGCTTGGAATATGGAATTGAAGATCAATGCTTAGAGTCAGAAGAAGCTATTTTTGAAGATGTCGGGGCCGCATATGTGGTTCCTGAAATGAGAGATGGTTTCTTCACCATTGACGAATTAGATGAATTTGATCATAGCGCTTTAATCTCTCGCGAAGATCTTCAAGGATGTGTCCATAATCATTCTACCTATTCAGATGGTACACATACCTTAAAACAAATGGCTGATGCGACTAAAGAAATGGGCTATTCTTACTTTGTCATTTCTGATCACTCGCAAGCAGCGTTTTATGCTAATGGGCTTTCGGAAGAACAATTGATCTTACAGTCAAAAGAGATTCAAAGCCTGAATGAGCAATACGATGGTTTCAAAATCTTCCACGGCATAGAAGCAGATATTCTGGCTGATGGAAGTTTAGATTATACACCTGAGATCCTTTCATCCTTAGATGTAGTTATCGCTTCCATTCATGCACACCTCAATATGGATATTGATAAGGCAACCCATAGGCTGATTACAGCCATAGAAAATCCATTAACCGATATATTAGGTCACCCAACAGGGCGATTGCTTTTAAGTAGGAAAGGTTATCCTATTGATTATGAAAAGGTTATTGATGCTTGCGCAGCGAATGGCGTTTGTATTGAACTCAATGCAAATCCGTATAGATTAGACTTAGATTGGGAATGGATCATATACGCTTTACAACGTGATGTATTTATAAGTATAAATCCTGATGCCCATAGCATCGAAGGACTCAATGATGTAAATTATGGTATACATGCAGCCCGAAAAGCAGGATTGACGGCGCATGAGTGTTTGAATGCCATGTCTGTAGATGCTTTTGAAAAATGGCTGAACGATCGAAAATAGATATGGGCTAAACCCCCAGTAAATAAGGCCTAAATTGATTGTTAATCGCTTGTTAACGGGTATTTGATTTTAGATTTAGCCATCCAATGTCCATACTTTTGAAGTATTAAATAATTAAATCTAAAACTGTTATGAAAGTATTTAAGTTATTGTCTTTCTGTTTTCTTGCAGGTATGCTAATGGTAGCTTGTAAAGGTGAAAGTGGTGATTCTACTGCTTCTACATCTTCTGATACAAGTGCTGTACCAGCTGCCGCTACAACTAGCGCAAACAATGCGACTACTACAACTACACCAGTAGAGCCTGAAGTGCCAGCTGGACCTATCACATCACTTAATTTTGCTGAAGATACATATGACTTCGGTGAAGTAATGGAAGGAGAAAAAGTAGTACACGAGTATGAATTTACAAACACGGGTAGTGAGCCTTTAATTATTAGCAATGCAAAAGGTTCTTGTGGATGTACTGTTCCTCAATGGCCAAAAGAGCCAATTCCACCAGGAGAAACAGCTAGCATCAAAGTACAATTTGATTCTAAAGGAAAAGGTAAAGTTGGAGGTAATGTACAATCTAAGAGAGTTACTATCACAGCTAACACAGATCCAGTTAACACATACCTTACGATTAAAGGTACCGTTAATAAAGAAGAAGGTGCTGAAGCAGCTCCAGCAGGTAAATAATGTTTATCTGATTTAAAGAGAAATTTAGACCCATTCTTTAGATAAGGAATGGGTCTTTTTCTTTATTTGCATTATGATGGGATCTTACCTAAAACTTGTAAAATTTAGCCACACAATTTTCGCTTTACCCTTCGCCATTGTTGGCTTCACGTTAGGCTATCAAGATAGTTTACTCAGCTCATCAGATACGGTTCGCTTACTTTCGCTAGTCCTCTTATGCATGGTTACTATGCGGAGTGCCGCCATGGCTTTCAATCGCTATTTGGATAGAGATATTGATGCAAAAAATGCACGGACAGCAACTCGCGAAATCCCAGCAGGTGATATAGCCCCTAGGCGAGCATTATTTTTTGTATTGGCCAATGTCCTACTTTTTATATTGGCCACTTATTTTATTAATCCTATTTGCTTTTTTCTTTCGCCACTCGCTGTATTGATAACCTTAGGTTATTCTTACACTAAACGATTTACCTATTTATGTCATTTTGTTTTAGGTTTGGGTTTAGCTTTGGCGCCCATAGGTGCATATATGGCTGTGACTGCATCTATTAGTATCGTGCCCATTATGTTTGGAATCGCGGTTTTATTTTGGGTAGCTGGATTTGATATAATTTATGCCCTTCAAGACGAGGAGTTTGATAAGGAAGAAGGTTTGCACAGTGTGCCAGAACAATTTGGTAAAAAACGAGCATTACAAATTTCAAGAATACTACACCTTATCGTGATAGCGAGCCTTATTGGCGCAGCCTACTTCGCAAAAACCTATTATGGTCAGGATATAGGTTGGCTATTGTTTTTAGGCACTGGCTTATTTATCGCTTTATTATTCTTTCAACATAGCTTGGTAAGTCCAACAGACCTATCTAAAGTCAATCTAGCATTCTTTACCACCAATGGCATTGCTAGTGTTGTACTAGGCAGCCTGATCGTTTTAGATTTTGTCTTTTAAATAATTGCCAAGCGCGGCAAAGGATTTATAGCGGTGACTGATTTTGGATTTTTGTTCATCTGATAATACGGCAAAGCTCTCTGTGTAACCCTCTGGAATAAATACAGGATCATAACCAAAGCCACCAGAACCCGTTCGCTGATAGTCTATTTTGCCGTTACAATACCCTTCGAAATAATGAATGTTATCTTCGAATAATAAGCAAATGCAAGAGGTGAACCGGGCGTTTCTTTGATCTGTTCCGGCCATAGCCGAAAGCAACTTTGATATATTTCTATCATGGTCAACCGGTTCACCAGAATATCTAGCGGAATAGATGCCTGGCTCACCTTTAAGGTATTCAACCTCTAAACCACTATCTTCTCCGATTACCGAAGCATACCCTTTGGATTGTAAGGCCTCTACTTTGCGCAAAGCATTTTCTCTAAAGCTAGTCCCATCTTCAATGATTTCTTCTGTGAAACCAATGTCCTTAAGGGATTGTAAGTTGAGCTTAGGAAGATTCATAATGAGACTAACTTCGAAAACTTTGTGAGGATTATGTGTAGCAAATATCATCTTTGTGCCATTATCTTAGCGTCCAATCAATACGCAAAGCTATGTCAAAATTCTACATTTACATTTCTTTATTGCTTATTTGTAGTATGTGGTCTTGTGATAAGAAGCAAGACAAGGTTAATGATGGTTTGCCACATATTAAGCGGATAATGAAGGCCCAAGAAGAAGCGTGGAATAGGGGAGAAATAGACCATTTTATGAATGGATACTTAGCTAGTGATTCATTGGTTTTTATTGGCAGCAAAGGCCTCACCTTTGGCTTTGACAAAACCCTTTCGAATTATAAAAAATCATATCCAGACAAAAAGGCCATGGGGCGATTGCAGTTTACCAATAAAATAGAAAGACCGGTAGGCAGTACAGCATACTTTGTCATAGGTCAATGGACCTTGTTTAGGCAAATAGATACCTTATCTGGCCATTACTCATTATTATGGGAAAAGAGTCAAGGTGAATGGAAAATTATTGCTGATCATTCTTCATGATTTCCAAGTCTTAATAGCATCCCAAAGCGCCTTTTTAGCATCTCTGTTTTTTAGTAAGGTAGCTAATGTAGGGCCAAAAACAAGGGATTTACCTCCAAAGTGAATTTGTTGATTTGCGCGCGCTTCTATTTGCAAAGAAATTCGTGAAGGTGCTAAGCCCATTATCAGAAATTTAGCAGCGCTAGCTGTTTTTAATTTTCTGAATGGAACCATTTCTCCAACCGCCAATGTAATAATTTGGCATTGGCTTTCATCCGAAATTCCTATCGCGGACAAAATGTTTAATAACAATTCCTTGCTTTCTGGAGTTACATCTATAGCATCTGTAATAACGATGACAGCAGCTGAGGTAGATACATGTAGATCTGCTTCCTTTTCATTAACGTCAATAAAGTCAAAATCAAGAAAATATGCGTCAAATGATTCTTTGCTCATACAGAATATAATTTTGTTAAAGCAGGAAAATTAAAATATATTTTCAATAGCATCGACTTTTCTTTTGATTTCGCAAACAATTATTTATTTTTGCAGTAAACCTGTGTTGAATATGAACCCACCTATCAAAGTTACTAAAACCAACGATTCAAGCTTATCAACCATTGATTTTAATAACATCCCTTTTGGTAAGGTTTTTTCCGATCATATGTTCCTAGTGAGATTTGATGGAGAAAAATGGCACAACGCAGAAATCCGTCCTTTAGAAAAATTGCAAGTACATCCAGGCAATCTAGCATGGCACTATGGCCAAGCTATTTTTGAAGGCATGAAGGCTACAAAATTACATGATGGCACACCCGCTTTATTCAGGCCTGAAATGCATGCAAAGCGATTAAATGCGTCTGCTTCAAGAATGTGTATGCCGGAAATTCCAGAATCACTATTTCTTGAAGCCATTGAAAAAATGGTTAGACTGGAAGCGGATTGGATTCCACCAGCCGAAGGCAGTGCATTATATATTAGACCATTAATGATTGCCACAGATGAGTTTATCGGAGTCAGACCGTCGAAAGATTACACGCTGATTATTTTTACAATGCCGGTAGGACCGTATTACCCAAAGCCTATTTCTTTGTTAGCAGAAGAACATTTTATCAGAGCGGCATATGGTGGTGTAGGAGAAGCAAAAGCAGCTGGAAATTATGCAGCATCTTTGTATCCAGCCAAAATGGCAAAAGAAAAAGGATATGACCAGGTTCTTTGGCTAGATGCTAGAGAAGCGAAGTATGTTCAAGAGGTAGGCACCATGAATATCTTCTTCGTCATAAGAGATAAACTCATTACACCTATTACAGATGGAACCATTTTGAAAGGAATCACTCGAGATTCTATAATTAGTATTGCTAAGAGTAAAGGACTTTTTGTCGAAGAGCGTCTAGTATCCATAGATGAAGTGGTGAATGCTCATGAAGATGGTAGTCTGACAGAAGTATTCGGTGCAGGTACAGCAGCGGTAATTTCAACAGTAGAACGAATTGGATTTAGAGGTAAAGATTACCTATTAAATCAAGATAACTACAAAGTGGCTCCTATGTTAAAAGAAACCATAAATGGTATTCGATCTGGACGAATTGAAGATACCTTTGGTTGGGTGAAGCCCTTATTGCCTGAAGCTATTCAAGCATAAGCATTTACCCCTTATTACCACATTGGGTGGATAGGTGCATTATCTAAAATCTTTTCAATTTTAGTCATTATTTCTTGATCCAGAGATGGCATGAGATCTTTGGTAGCTAAGTTTTCCTGAAGCTGCTCCATTTTAGATGCACCTAAGATTACAGTACTTACATTTTTATTCGTAGCACACCAAGCTAAAGCCAATTGGGCCAAAGTAAGGCCAGATTTTTTGGCTAAGGTATTTAGGCGCTTAGCTTTTTTAATTCGCTCTTCACTCAAACTTCGCTCCTTTAACCAAGCCAGCTCTTTTTTACCTAATCGTGTATTTGCAGGAAATTTATTCAAGTATTTTTTAGTCAGCGCACCAGAAGCAAGGGGTGACCAAATGGTGGTGCCTAGGCCTACTGTTTTATAAATCTGCTTATATTCTACTTCTACTTTTTCTCGATGGAACATGTTGTACTGCGGCTGTTCCATTACAGGACCAATCAAATTATTTGCTTGTGCAACCATATGAGCTTCCATTATTTCTACACCTGACCATTCTGAAGTGCCCCAGTAGAGAATTTTGCCTTGTTGAATAAGATGATTCATAGCCCATACAGTTTCTATCATGGGCGTGGACTTATCCGGCCTATGACAAAAGAATAGATCTAAGTAGTCAACTTGTAGTCTTCGCAGTGCCGCATTACACGCTTCAAATAAATGTTTTCGACTTAATCCTCTTTGGTTAGGTAAGGTTCCACCATCTCCAAAATAGGCTTTGGATGAGACTAGGTAGCTAGTACGATCCCAATTAAAATTCCGTAGAATCTTACCCATCACCTTTTCTGACTCTCCATTGGCATAAATTTCTGCATTGTCAAAGAAATTTACGCCTTGGTCGTATGCAAAACCCATTAAAGACTCAGCAACCGAATTGGAAATTTGATTTCCAAAAGTAATCCATGAGCCCAAGGAGTATACACTAACTTGAAGTCCTGATTTTCCAAGATGACGGTATTCCATATTTTTAGTTTTTAACGACTTTGTAAAGGGTTTGGCAAGATTGACAATCCAATGTTACAAAATATAATCCTGAAGGTCGGTTTTTAAGGGTAAATGTTCCAATTAGCTCAGACCCTTTTTTGATCATTTCAACATCATATAAAATACGACCATTGTTATCCTGTAGTCTGGCCACAGTCATGTCTTCACCGGTATATCCACGGACGATCAGCTGGAAGAAATCCCCCGCAGGATTCGGTGTAATCAAAATATCCTGCTCATTCATCGAAGACCCCGTTGATGAAACAAAGCCCACACTATAATCCACGGTAGTTACGCAACCATTAGCATCTTCTACTGTAATCGTATAATCACCAGGCATTACATCTTGAAAAAGACCACCAGATTGTTCGGTCTCACCTCCATCTATGCTATAAGCTAAGGGCGGTATGGCATTGAAAACGTCCACACTAATTCTACCATCCATTTCTCCCGGACCGCTAGCATCCATTCCTGACGCTTCAGCATTGATCATACATTCAAACGGCACACAAAATTCATGCACCGACTGACTGCCAAAAGAAGGACTGATCAACTTAGCCAAGATATTCCCTTGATCATCGCGCCATTCAAAATCTGGGTCACCTCCAAAACTCCAACCATCACCATACGAATCCTTTAGGGTAAACACAAAACACCCTTCAGCCACGCAGATAATACGTTCGTCCTCCTTGACGCCATTACTCGTGTACATCTCACTCAAGATTTCTTCTCCGTCACTAGTTTCTAAACTCCAACTGGTCTCTGTAGCATAGAAATCGGAGGATAAATTCAATCCTAATCGTTCGGACATTGGATCATACGAAAAGGCGTAACTCAAGGTATCCATAGTCGGAATCTCATCCGTCATGCCATTAGGATTCGAGACCACTATATTCAAACTATTACCTCCTATATCAAAGCCTCCAATAGCTCTAAATAATGTATCTTTTTCATTCGTCGCCAAGTCTAAGTCTTCAGAAAACTCAATGGTATTTCCATTTAAAGTCAAGGCAACATCTAATGACCTGATCGTATCAACACCATCATTTTGTACTTCAATCCCTATAGTCAAACTATCACCGCAAAGTAAAGGGGCAATGTTTAAAATGTTGACTAAACTAGCATCTTGACGGGCCTGATGAAGGATGTTTAAATCAAGGGTGTCATTGGACCGTACTAAATCATCAGGCTGACTGGTCCACACTCTAAAATCATAGGATCGAACTGCTGAGAGATCAACTGGAACACTGAAGGTATGCGACAGTCTTTCATTGACACCGATAGAGTCGGGAACCGCATCCGTTACAATAAAATTACCATCTACTTCAAGACTCACATCAAAATTCCCAAATCGATCTACACCATTATTTTTGATCTCTACGGTAACAAATTCTTCTGCTTCAAAATCAGGAAAGATGGTATTCGAAGTAAAGCGATCTGGCCGTAAGTCATTGGCTTCTTTATGAATGCTAAACCGAGCCACTTTTGTAGCCCAGGTTTCATTAGACATCATATATTGTCCTGTAAACCAAAACGACAAACCATCCACTGGATCGACGGAAATCGAAGAATAGTCCCCCCATCTACCAATAGGCGTGGCAGAGCCTCCCTCTACTATACTGGTTTCTTTGAAGGTCATTACACCTAAGCTATCATTGGCTAAACGACCGGTTGCTCGCAATCCTAGATACGTGGAATCTTTACCTACCGTAGTATAAACTAAGGCTATGTTCCCTTCATCATCCATGCCGATGCTAGCCATGAAGCGACTAATTTGAGTATCTGGAGCAAAGGTGCCTTCTTGATATTCTTCCCATTCACCTCCTGGATATTTACGAATTTCTACCCAGCGAATGCCGGCCACATTTTCACCATTTATATCCACAGGGAAATTCAAAAGCAACATTTCGTAATCGCCAAAGTTTCGATATTGGACACGGTTCTGAATCACATGAGGTATCACTGGAACCAAAAGGTCTGTGTCCGGCTGACAAACGCAATCACGAGTAGTCTCGCCACATAGATTACTATCAAAGGCATCTATGAATATTTCTATGGGCCCTTCTAATCGTGAATTTTCAGGATCTGTTGGATCATAATAGGCCTCCCAAATTTCAATCTTATCTTCTTGATTATTCCAGCTGTCGTCATTGATACGCAAACTCAAATGTGGTGAACCAGGTGGTGGAGGTAAATCGCCATCCCATTCTGCAGGCGTAGCTCTTTGTGATACAGGAACGCCTCCGATAAAAAACTTGGTCATGCCTGGCAAGCGAACGATTTCTGGGGTTTCTCCATTAAGTACCTTTTGTCGATCTATCACATATATCGGAATGAAAGGCGAGGCGCCTTCATTAGTGGTTACATAGTAGCCATCATGCCATATACCATACTTCGGATAGTCAGGGAAGAAGGGCGTTGGAAATCGATAAGCATAGTATTCTCCTAAAGGATCTGGCGTTACAGAAACAGCCATTAGTAAAGCATTGTTATCGTTCCCTTCAAATTCTGTCAACACCCAACGATCGAATTCTTGATCATACATGATGATAGGGTCTCCTAAACCAACTACACCTAAGGATTGCCAAAATACATTCATTGAAAAAGGGCCTTCTAAAAGACTACCTTCCGTGTCAAAAATCCGGAGTAATGTACCTCCACCATTTGTAGAATGAATGAAGTGATTAGGGCCATTGTCAGCCTCTGGGTCACCGGGTAAAACACCGGCTTCGGCCTGGCGATTACCCTCAACGATAAAGTCCATGTCTATTTCACCGTATAGGTTTACATTCCGTTGAATCCGAACTAGTGGATCACCATTTTGAGGCAAGGCCGTTTTTTGATAGGGATGTGTGATCGGATTATCTTGAGTGAAGTTTGGTATTTCGCCCCATTCTTCTTTATGTTTCTTCTTTGTAGCCAAGGTATGGATAGCAGGATCATCTATTAAAGTGAATAAAGGCACTGATTTCCCAAGGAATTGTCCTTCGAATATTTCAGCTTGTGCGGATACCATTACAGACAAAGCACATAGGCAAACTACCAAGATCGTTCGTATCATCATTTTAATTAAGAGCGGAAAAATAATTGAATTATCTAAAGGAATATGTCAGGAGCCCACCTTAAATACTTTTGATGGTACCGCCATCCACAGGCAAACTAACCCCAGTTATGAAGCCCGCCGAAGGGGAGGCTAAAAAAATAGCAGCAGCAGCCATTTCTGATAGTTCGCCAAATCGTCCCATGGGAATCCGAGCAAGCCATTGTGCAGCAATTTCTTCTTTACTACTTTGGTGGACCGTCATCATGTGGGTAAATATTTCGTCGACTCGTTCAGTCGGTGTGGTACCAGGAAGGATGTTGTTCATGGTAATGCCAAATGGAGCCAATTCATTGGATAGCGTTTTAGCCCAGCCAGACACGGCCGCTCTAATGGTATTTGATACACCTAGACCATCTATGGGTTGACGCACCGAAGTGGAAACTATATTTATAATACGTCCATATTCCCTTTCCTTCATATGAGGTACAACAGCTTTTGTCAATGTGTGGTAACTCAATATATGCCTAGAAAAAGCATGGCTTAATGCATCTGTACTCGCTTCCAGTAAAGGACCTCCAGCAGGTCCACCGGTGTTATTGATTAAAATATCTATGCCCATGGACCTAATATCAGCTAGGTGATTAGATAAAGTATCTTGCTCATCTAAGTCCACACGTAAATATCTATGATCCTGTGGCCAGTCGGCACACAAAGCAGCTACATTCTTTTGTAATTGATTTTCATTGCGGGCCATCAGAATTATGCGACATCCCACACTAGCTAGGCCTTGCGCAATCGCCCAGCCGATACCTCTGGAACCACCACTGACTAAAGCCGTTTTTTCCTTAAAATTTAAATCAAGCATCATTGCTATTTTAGCCTTCTTTCATTGAACATTAGGCCCAATTTACCGTTTAAATGGGGTTAATAATCGATGATGCGACATTTATTTACACTTCTATTAGTAAGCCTAAGTGCTAGTTGTTTTGCTCAATCAGGCGTTTTAAAAGGGAAAGCGACAGTAGCCCTTAATAACGAGCCCGTTCTTTTTGCAAATGTTTTACTATTAGGTACGGATAAAGGAACCACCACAGATCTTGATGGCAATTATATGTTCGATGATCTTGAACCAGGTTTATACGATATTCAAATTTCATATCTCGGATTTAAAACAAAAACGGAGTATGAGATCCAGGTAATTAACAACAGACCTACAGTTATAAACTTTGAATTGGAGGAAGATTCGGAAACCTTAGACGAAGTAACCATTAAAGCAGCCGCTTTTAAAAAGACGCAAGAAAGTCCAGTGTCATTGCGAAGCATTGGCGTCACTGAGATTAAGCGAAGACCAGGTGGGAATAGAGACATTTCTCTGGTTATTCAATCACTACCTGGTGTAACTAGCACAGCAAATTTTAGAAATGATTTAATTATTAGAGGAGGTTCGCCAAATGAGAATCGCTTCTTTTTGGATGGGGTTGAAGTCCCTAATATTAATCACTTCGCTACACAAGGTGCGTCAGGTGGACCAGCGGGTATAATCAACGTTGATTTTATTCGGGAGGTAGATTTTTTCTCTGGTGCTTTTCCTAGCAGCCGAGGAAATACCTTGAGTTCTGTGTTTGATTTCAAACAAAAGGATGGTCGAGATGATCGAATGGGATTTACTGCGACTGTGGGTGCTCAAGATTTAGGGATGACTGTGGAAGGGCCATTAGGAGAAAAGACTACCTATCTAGTGTCAGCTCGACGTTCGTATTTACAGTTTCTTTTTGCACAGATCGGATTGCCTTTTTTACCTATATATAATGACTTTCAAGCAAAAATTAAATACAAACCTAATAACAAAGAAGAGTGGATCTTTGTAGGACTTGGTGCGATCGACAACTTCGAACTAAACCTAGAAACGGCTACTGACGAAACTAGCCGATACATAGTAGAAACCTTGCCTGTAAATGAACAATGGAGTTATACGAACGGCCTAGTGTACAAACGCTATCAAGATAATGGCTATACTAATTACGTCTTAAGCAGAAACATGCTAAATAATACAGCGTATAAGTATTTAGATAATGATGATAGCTCTGAGGATAATTTGCTACTCAATTATAACTCACAAGAAATTGAAAATAAACTTCGAATTGAACAGATTAAACGAACAGGTGATTACAAGTTTTTGTTTGGTTTAGGTAGTGAATATGTAAAGTATACTAATTCAACCTTCCAACGATTATTTACTAATGCTGGTCCAGTAGATGTAGATTTTGATTCTGCCTTGAATTTTTTCAAATATTATGGATTTGGACAAGTAAGCAGGAAGTGGTTCGGTGATCGCCTGTCTACGTCAGTCGGTTTTCGTTTAGATGGTAATTCGTATTCAGACCAAATGTCAAATCCTTTAGAGCAGTTTTCGCCAAGATTAAGTTTATCCTATAGCCTTTCTGAGCAGGTATCTTTAAATGCAAATGCAGGTGTTTATTACCAATTGCCTTCGTACACAGTGCTGGGATACGAAGAAGATGGGGTTTTGATAAATAGAGAGAATGGCGTAGATTTTATTCAAGCCGCTCATCTAGTGGCTGGAGTTGAATTTAATACTGTGACGGATTCAAGAATTACAGTTGAAGGGTACTACAAAGATTATAGCAAATATCCATTTTTGCTTAGGGATAGTATCACATTAGCTAATTTGGGTGGAGACTTTGGTGTGGTTGGGAATGAACCCAGCACTTCTACAGCAAATGGCCGTAGTTATGGGCTGGAATTCCTATTCCAACAGCGTCTTTATAAAGGCTTCTATGGCATCTTAGCATACACTTTAGGTTGGTCAGAATTTGAAGATAAGAATGGCAACTTAATCCCATCTTCTTGGGATAGCAGGCATATTATAAATGCAACTATTGGCAAACAATTTAAGAATGATTGGGAAGCGGGTATAAATTGGCGATTCCAATCTGGCTTGCCATTTACACCAGATTTAGAAGACTCTAACCTAGTATTAAATTGGGATCGAAATTTACGAGCGATTCCTGATTATGATCGATTGAATACACTCCGGGCGGCTCCCGTTAACTCGATGGATATTCGAATCGATAAAAAGTGGTATCTGGAAAAATGGTCATTGAACCTATATCTGGATCTTCGAAACATAGCCTTTACAAATGGGGTCATCACTACACAGATTCTGGACCGTCCAGTTGATGCCGACGGTGTTCCGATTGGAGGAGGTGTTATTATTGATGATTCACTACCCATTGAAGAGCAACGCTACAGATTAAAATCTATTGATCAAGCTAGGAACGTAACTACACCGTCTATAGGAGTAGTGATTTCTATTTAATGGAGGGCATCACCCGTTTCCGATAGCATCGGATCCGGGTCGCTATGTCCATCGGCTCACGGTCGTTCGGTCTCCGATCTAGCTTGGCTATCATCGGGAACACAAGATCTCCGATCTAGCTCAGCTAGCATCGGGAACCCAAGATCTCCGATCTAGCTTGGCTA
>JAHDDO010000069.1 GCA_020629315.1 Saprospiraceae bacterium
GATAGAAGATAGAAGATAGAAGATAGAAGATAGAAGATAGAGGATAGAGGATAGATACTTAGTATTCCATAGCCATAGCCAGATACTGATACGCATGACCTACCCTACCATAAACAAAAGACTCATAGAATGTATGGAACTAGATATAGCATTTCGTGAAACACTGCTTAGTTCAGATCGCAAGAACGAGGGCTATAATGAAGAGATGCAACAGATACATGAGCGCAATGCAAGGATCCTGGGTGAAATTATTGAGGGCATTGGCTACCCTACCACTGACAAAGTGGGAGAAGACGGCGCGTATGCTGCTTGGTTGATCATACAACATGCCATTTCATTACCTCATTTTATGATTAATTGTGCCCAATTGTTAAAGAAAGCTGTTGAAGAAGGAAAGGCTAATCCAATACATCTGGCTTATCTAGTGGATCGAATAGCTGTATTTCAAAATAAGCCACAGCAATATGGAACTCAATTTGATTGGGATGTTGAAGGTAAAATGAGTCCACAAGAGATTGACGATGTAGACGCCGTTAATGAAAGACGCGCTGCATTAGGACTTTTATCTATTGAGGAGCAAACGACTAAAATGCGGACAGAGGCGCAGAGTGAACAACGAAATGCCCCGGCCGACTTTTTTAAACGAAAAAAGGATTTTTATACATGGCAAAAGAAGCATGGATGGATAGATTAATCCAGCGAATTTGTATTTTAAGGTATCATTCTTTATATGAACAACCTATTAAACCATCTACTGGCTATCACCATATTGCTATTATCCAGCTTTGCTCTTAATGCACAGTTAGATTGTTCTGTGAATGCCGGAATTGGGGATGTTTATTGTCCTGGAGAAGAAATTTCACTAAATGGAAATGTCACTGGCGCATTTGATCCTACTACCATTTGTTGGAAAGTAGTATCTCAACCAACCGGTGCCGATGTATCCATTGTTGACCCTTCTGCCTTAATTACTCAAACAGACGCGCTAGCCATTTCAGGAGACTATGAATTTTCAATTCAAGCTATGTGCAGCGAAGAGTTAGCTATTCAAACTGTAACTCATACTGTAGTAGATATTACAGAACCTATTTTTGATGTTCCTGCCGATCAAATATGCTGGCCTTGTGGTGAATCGATTATTGTTGAAGGAGTTGCTTTACAAATAGATGAAGTCAGTTTATGGCGTGTAGAGAGTCCTGATGGTGTTTCGGTCTATGGTACTAAAATTGACGAGAATCATTATGAACTACACTTCCCTTGTCAAGGTACAGATTGTCCCGTTGGTACAGAAGTAGAGGTGTCTTATAGAGTGATTAGTCCCTTGGGCTGTTTTAAAGAAAGCAGAGAATCATTCTCCATCAGTATAGAACAAGACGTATTTGCAGATAATGAATTTAATGCTTGTGATACCCTGGATTGTGCCAATTTATTTGGACTGTGTGATATTGATGGCAATGGAAGTTGGCGAATCATAGAACAACCTACAGGCAGTAATGCTGCCATTGGAGACATCCAAAGCAACAATACTGAGATTTGTGGATTAGTCGAAGGTATTTATCTTTTAGAATGGTCCGTAAGCAATGAATGTGAATCAGGGGCAGATACTACGGAAATAGCCGTAGCTTATATTCTTGCTGATACACTGCCATTATTACGGATAGATCCGACGGTCCAGGCTTTTTGCCCAGGCGGAATGCCGGATTCTGTGTTACTAAGTGGCAATGATATAGGTCCTGATTTTCCAGTGCTATGGAAACAAACCGCAGGGGTACCAGTCACTCTCCGTACTCCAGAAGAGAATACCACCTGGGCAGTCGGTCTTACCCAAGGGGAAAATTATAGATTTAGTTATAATCATCAATTAGAAGCCGATTGTTTTTCACAGAATGCAACGGGACGAATTATTTCCTTACAAGATGATGGCTTCGATATCAATCCATGCGTAAATAAAATTTCATTCGGTACTGCCGAATCTACGATGGCTGGTTTGCACTCTACGATAGCACCTTATCGATATGATTCATTAGATCTGCAAATCTCACTCATTAGTTACCCAATAAACTTTGATGAAGAGGATCGAGTCAAGTTAATGGTAGAGCATGTACCTGGACTTTCAAGCGGGATCAACCGTTTTAGAGATACCACCTTTGTCTTAGGTGGTGGTGCTAATGAGTATCGACTTTATAATGTGCAAGGCACTACCTTATTCCAATTCGTAAACAGTTATATATTATCCGCTTCTCATGTGGGTTATTATACTTTTCAAGTGGACCTCCAATCCCCATGTTCTGACCTTAGCTTAGAGATGTCTGTTTTTTATAATGATTTCATCAATTTACCAAATGCGGGGACGGACCAGATCCTAGATTGTGGTCAAGATAGTACTGTGCTAGCCGGAAATCTTGAAAATGGATTTTGGTTTTTACTCAAGGGTCCAGAGAATGCACCCAATCCCATTCAAGGAGAATATATTGGAGATAACTTGGTCATCAATGATCTGCACGAAGGCAATTATGAATTTATTTATTCTAATTATGAGCTTGATGGCGGTTGTGATCTGAGTTATAATTCAGATACTGTTCATGTAGTTATGTCCAATGAACTTCCCAGATTTAATAATGTAGCCGATACCAGCAGCTGTCTCATAGATCCATTTTGCCTGCTATTGCCTGAAGCAGAGAATGCCTTACTATCAAATATTGCTCTACTTACAGGTAATGCAACTGTAAGCATTAACATGAATCAACTTTGCATAACGGACATTGAACCAGAGGAAAATATCCAACTAGAGCTCGTCTATGAAAATGGTTGCGGTATGCGTTCAGACAGCTTTACTATTTCTTGGTTAGGCACCCTTGATCAAGACGCTGTCATTAATACACCGGATAGTTGCTGGGGTATTTTTACCAATCCATTACAGTTAAGTGCCGATCCAGCTTCTGGAGGCTTTTGGACCTTTATTGGCACGGGTACACCAAACTTTGATCCCTCTGACCAATCTCCTGAAGTTAGCGTTTGGATCGATGACTTTATTTTAGGGGAAGAATACTTTCAATTTGTCTGGACTATTCCAGAATCAGAATGTGGCATTATCGTAAGCGATACGGTAACCCTTCAAAATCAAATTTTAGATCCACCCATATTGGATCCTATTCTATTTGAATGTTTCACACAATTTCCGGATACCATCTACATCCCTGTTGAAAGCAACATTGAGGCAGATAAACATATGTGGAATGTCTTGTCTTCTTCATTCCCAATTGCACCGACACTGTGGTCAAATGATGATGGGGGTGCTTTTTACATTTTCCATGGACCCGGCGAATATGCCATACAAATCGCTTATTCGATCGATGGTATTTGCAATCTTGCACCACTTAGTGACCAGATTTGGATCAAGTTAGCCGAAGGTCCTACAGCTGCAGATGCCGGTCCAGATCAAATAGAATGTACTAGTGAATTTCAATTGGCAGCCAATGGAGAAGTTGGCGATGGGTATTGGACAGTTTTGCAAACCGTACCTTCTGATCTGCAAGTAAGCATTGCGGACACATTGGACCCAAATAGTCTTGTTACTGTAGCACAAAAAGGAATCGTCAATCTTCTTTGGCAGGTGCCCACGACCGATCCTTCATGTGGACCTGATAGTGAAGACATCGTACAACTCGAGTTTGCTTCATTACATATCCCAGGCATAGATACTACACTTTGTGAGCTTGAAGATTCGATATTACTTCTCGCTGTCGAATGTGTGGATGAAATATATGGACATTGGACCGTAGCAACAGATAATGAAAATCCTATTGTAGCATTCAATACAGATACAACATTATTAATATCAAATCTTGAAAGTGGCGAATATACCCTATACTTCGAGTTGAATGAAAATGCGCCTGAGTGCTTTATAAGCGATAGTATATTTATACAAATTTTGCCCCAAGAAGGCATGGATCAAATTATCGATATGATCCAACTATGTCAAGACGACGATCTTGAAAATAGTGTTTTATGTCTTCCGGAGAATCAAGAGCTCATGACTCTTGAATTAACAGATACAGCAGGAGGTAACCCTGAGGATTTCACTATTGAAGGGGAAGGTAGTAAATGGATGATCACGCCCGCTTTAGGAATCGGTACACATGAATTTGTTGCCTCATATATGGATGGAGAATGTGTATTTACAGAAGCTATTCTTCTTGAAATTACAGCCTTACCGGATTTTCATGTCACAGGAGATACAGTAGTTTGTGTAGGTGATATAATTACATTGATGCTTGAGGGAGCTACTGAAACCGAAGCCATAATATGGCTGGATGGCATGGGCAATGAGATAGGAAGTGGTACCACCTTAAGTTTTGAAGCCACGGAGACTATGGTAATATCGGCCGCAGGCTCCATCGCAGGTATTTGTGACTTTAGCTTTAGCACAATGATCATAGTACAAGACCTAATGTCCGCCCTCAGTTTAACAGCAAACCCTCCTGAAATTAGTCTTGGTGATAGTAGCCAATTATCGATTGTGAATCCGCCTGAATGGTTAGAAGATATCAATTGGAGTCCGGAAAATAGTATTTCGGATCCGTCAATCATAGACCCCTTCGCTTTTCCAGAATCCAGTACGTTGTATACCTTGACATATTCCGACGGTATATGTTTTTATAGCCAAAATATCGAACTTATTGTTTCTGCAGGGTGCATAGAAGATGTGTATTTGCCTAATGTGTTTTCGCCAAATGGAGATGGTATAAATGATGAATTTAAGTTTGCCTTAGGCACGGTAACTAATTTCTCCTTACTTATAGCCGATAGATGGGGCGAAATAGTATATAGTAGTATGGATCCAGCGAGCTGTTGGAATGGTCAATATAAAGGTGTTAATCTTAGCCCTGATGTATATGGATATATTCTCCGCTTTGACTGTGGCGATCAACCCTTCGAGTTTGTGGGGAATGTGACTATAATTAAATAAGCTTGGGTTTATTTACACAGCCATTTTGTAATCTGAAATAACAATAGTTACACTCATACCAGCCTCGCCATCTACCCTAAGTTCACCGTCTAATTGCTCAGTAAGCGTGCGAATTAGTTTACTTCCAAAGGACGTACTTTCAGAAGATTGATTTTCTTGGAGGCCTACCCCATCATCCACCACACTCAGTAAAAGGGTGTCTTCTTCTTCCTTCAGCTTTATGCTCAATGTCCCTTGTTGGCCAGGTGTAAATGCATATTTAAGTGAATTAGTAATGAGTTCATTTAAAATCAAACCTAATGGAATTATGGTATCTACATCCAAATACATATCCTGAATATCCAATTCCAGTTGTAAATCATCTTCAGAGATATTATACGTGGTAAAGAGCTCTTTGCACAAATTATTAAGATAGTTCTGCACTGAAATGCCAGTAAGGTTATCCTTGGCGTACAGGTCTTGATGAATTAAAGCCATGGATCGCACTCTTGATTTACCTGCATTGATAGCGGCTATTACGCTTTCGTCCGTTATATCTCTCGATTGAAGGGTCAACAATGAGGAGATCAATTGCAAATTATTTTTTACTCGGTGGTGTATTTCTTTTAATAGGATTTCCTTCTCCCCGAGCGTCTTTTGAATAAGCGCATTTTGTGACTTTGTCCGTTGGTACAAATTATAAATGAAGTAGCAGAGGATGCCAAATAAAAGTAATCCAAGTAAGACAATGATAATGATCGTTTTCTGTCGTTTGTTAGCGGATTCTAAAATGGCTAATTCTTGCGTGTGTTGAATAGAGTCCTGGAAGATTTGTTGATCATATCTATATTGAAATTCTTGGCGGATCACAGCGTTTTTATTTTCATCGCTTTTCAAACTGTCGGCGGCTTCTGTATAAATTTCATGCATGGCTAAGGCAGTGCGGAGGTTGCCTTTTTCTTTGTGAGCTTTGTAGAGTATCTCCGCACTTTCAGCGATGTAGTTAATTTCTTTTATCTCTTGAAATCCGGAAAGGGCTTTATTCCCATAATGTATGGCATCGGTTAGCTTATTATTTTCAATAGCAATTTTGGCCAAAACTAAGGTGCTACTATGGATACCTAAAGGATAATTCAAGCTTTTGCATACCTGATTCGCTTCCAATGCAATTTCTTTTGCTTCAAGATAATTTTTGTTATCTGTGTGAGCAGAGGCTAAATTACATAGTGCCATAGCCTCTGTGGGTTTTGTACCTGCTTCCTTAGCAGCACTAACACTTTGTTCAAAATAGTCTATGGCTTTGTCATAGTCCTTTTGCATGCCATAGATAGAACCTAAGCCGGCTAATGCATTGGGGCGTCCTGATTTATTACCATGCTTTTCGGCCAATGCCAAAACTTTGTTATTCATCTCAATGGCGATATCATAATTTCCAATATTCTTATGAAGATTGGCAATGGTTTGCAGAATAACAATGACATTTCTGATAGCTCCATCCTTCTCGTAAAATTCCAAAACTTGCTGAAAATTATCTAAGGCATTGACATAGTCCCCTTTTATGCGTTGCAGATTGGCTAAACCATACGTGCTTCTAGATTTGCCTTCTTCGTTTTCTATAGATTGAAATAAATCTTTGCTATCGGTATAGTACTTTTCAGCTTGTTCATTTTTGCCAAGTCGAATAGAGCTATTACCCATCAGGTAGGTAGCATTTGCCATGGCTAAGGTCTTCCCTTCTTTTTTGGCTAAATCATAGGCGAATTGAAATTTTTCCATAGCCGTTTCATTCTCACCCTTAAGACTCAAGGCATTTCCTTGAATATTTATGGCACTTATTATTTGGCCTGTAAACCCATTTTCCCTGGCTAGTGCCTCTTGATGCCCTGCCATCGCTATGGCTGAGTCTGGATCCGTATATAATAGTCCTTTGATGGCTATATCCCCAGCTGCTCTAACTCTAGAACTATCTGGGGCAGATTTATCATGCCAAATCTTATATAAAGAATCAAGTTCAGCAGAAGGTTGAGCCAAAGAAGGAAACGTAATGGATAGTAAAACTATAGGAAGGAAGATCTTGATTTTCATTGTCATCGATATTAGCGCTTACTATAAATATCTACGTTTTTAGTTAAAAGACGCCCACCCGAACGGGTGAGATAGAAGAACATATTTTAAACTTTCAGTAATTATTGAAACTTTAAAATATTTAATCTACCTTAGTAATATGAAAATTGAAGACGCTAGATTAGCCTTTGTTCAAGGTTGGGGTACTTTAGGAACTGCATGGGGAATACCGCGTTCTATGGCGCAAATACATGCCTTACTTCTTTGTAACCCAGAGAGTTTAAGTACTGAGGATGTTATGGAAACGATTCAATTATCTAGGGGAAATGTAAATACGAATATGCGGGAGCTGATCCACTGGAATTTGGTGAAAAAGCAGCATAAATTAGGTGAACGTAAAGAGTTTTTTGCTGCTGATCAAGAAATATGGAGTATTGCTCAACATATAGTAAATGAGCGTAAGCGAAGGGAATTAGTTCCTGTTCAACAACTAGTGAAAGAGTTACGAGGAGAAATGATAGAAGGTACGCCTAACGAGGTGAAACACTTTCAAGCCATGCTAAAAGATTTAGATGAATTTCTAGATCAAATGAATACCTTGGCCGATATGGCCATAAAACTAAATTCAAATGTGCTTTTTAAAAGATTGCTCAAAATGTTGAGCTAATTTTTTTGACTATATGTTTCATTTATTTCTGAAAGTTTAAAATATATAATATGTTCTTTATTTTGTATTTTCTAATGATCGTAGGTCCAGTCCAGTTAATCGGACTAGTAATAAGGCTTTGCACTTTACATAACCGACCAGAAGCATACCGCAATAATCTTAAGAAATATGGTTTAGCCGTTATTGTTTATGTGCTGGTATTCAGTCTATACATATACCTAATCAATGTAAATCCGCTCCCTAATTATGCGGAGCCATGGGCGGTTATAGGTGGTATGATTCTACTACTTATCGCATTATTTATGGCCCTCAGCTATTGGATTATTGTATTCGGTAGCTATACGGAAAATCAAAACGCTTAAATTATGTTACGCAATCATAAATTAGTCATTGACAAAGATTGTCCCATGTGTCGTTTATATGGCCGATGCTTTATTAAATGGCAGTGGATAGACGAAAAAACGATACAAGCTTATCAAGAATTTAATTTTGACGATACCGCTATTGATAAAAACCGAGCGAAAAATGAAATTGCATTTGTAGATGAAACAGGAGAGGTAGTCTATGGATTAGATTCGATCATTAAAATCATAGCCCAGGATAAACTATTTGTCCAAAAGTTATTCAACTTTCCTTTGATATACCTTCCCTTACAACTAATCTATCATTTTATTTCGTACAATCGAAAAGTAATATATCCTGTTGCTAGCACGGACCATGGACAGGATTGCAATCCAGATATCCATATTGGATTTCGTTGGGCGTATATTCTATGTACAGCCATATGTACTGCACTAATCTTATCTCATTTTACGATAAGCGTATTCTCAATAACGAGTTATGATAGTTTGCCTGCCATGGAGTGGATTATTTGTTTTGGCCAGATAATATGGCAAGGGGCATTGGCTTATATCTTTTGTAAACCCAAAACCTTAGAGTATTTAGGAAATATGTCAACCGTGTCATTTCTAGGAGCTATTGCAGTTAGTGTACAATTATTAATCGCCCATATTCTTGGTCTAGGCATCTATTTTTTAATGATCGGTTTTGGCTTGATTGTAATGGGTATGTTCCTGGAACATATTAGACGATGTAAGCTGCTCGGTCTTCCATATTTTATGAGTGTAAGTTGGGTCTACTACCGACTTATTCCTTTTGCCATCATTATAAGCTATGTATTATAATGAAGATAGTAATAGCAGGCGGTAGTGGCTTTATAGGTTATGCTTTAGAGAAACATTTCCAGGATTTAGGTCATCAGGTTTATATTCTTACTCGTTTTCCTAGGCGGTCCAATGACCTGTATTGGGATGCAAAAACACTGGGTACTTGGTGTGATACACTAGCTACCAGTGACCTTCTTATAAATCTTACAGGCAAGTCCGTTGATTGTAGATATACAAAGTCGAATAAAAAAGAAATTCGCCAATCTAGGATTGAGTCCACAAAGATCCTGAACAAAGCTGTAGAAAATAGTACCATTTCCTTGTTTCTAAATGCTTCGTCTGCTACCATCTATGCGTACAGTACGGATCATCTGAATACAGAGTCCAATGGCATTATTGGAAATGACTTTTCCATGAACGTTGTCAAAGATTGGGAAACGCAATTTTTCAATGCACCGATGGATTCCATAAGAAGAGTGGCCTTACGAATGTCAATAGTTTTAGGCCAGCAAGGCGGCGCTTTCCCAAAAATGAAACAAGTGACCGCGATGGGATTGGGTGGTCGTCAGGGGCATGGTCAACAGTGGATTAGCTGGATACACATAGAAGATCTTTGTCGAACCATAGATCATATTATCAATGACAAGACAATACATGGCCCTGTAAACATTACCAGTCCTCATCCCATTCGAAATGTGAAATTCACAAGACTACTATCCGATCGATTACGAAAAAGGATTCGTTTGCCACAAGCAAGATGGATGCTCGAAATAGGTGCTTTTATGTTACGAACAGAAACTGAATTGTTGCTTAAGTCAAGATATGTTTACCCTGGCGTATTACTTAAAAGTGGTTTTGAATTTAACTACCCTACTCTCTCAGAGGCACTTAGTTTTTTAGATGAGTAGCAGCTGTTTTTTAGCTGCTTCACCTATTTTTTCTTCACGATTTCACCCTAGTTCGCCCGCTCATAAAAGTGTCTTTTTGAGTTGACAAGTCCTTAGGATAGAGTATGGAGCTTAGAGCTTATTTAGCTCGAAAAGCAAGTTTAATTGAATAAAAGTGAGATAGTATTTTTTATGCAAATATTTAGTCATTTAGTTGACGCGCTAAAAAAATCGTTCGTCGA
>JAHDDO010000070.1:0-6122 GCA_020629315.1 Saprospiraceae bacterium
ACGGTTTCTCCACCTTCTAAGTCAAAGTCAGGATACATTCCAACTCCAAAATTGGCAAGATCACCAATAAACATTTCCAAGCCTTCACAGCCATAAGCATCTGGATTTTCACCCCCTCTTGTATTATAGAATTCGTCAACAGTAATATTTGTCCAAGTGGCTCCGCCATCAAAAGTATATTCTACATTATCCGCATCAATACCCCCATTTTCAGTTCTAGCGGTTCGGTACAAAACATATAAATCTTTCGCAACTCCGGCTCCATCCGCATTGCTAAACGTGATAAAGGTAGTATCCGGAATTTCCATAATGCCATAGCAGGAAGCAAAGGACTCTGTTTTTGTCACAGTGATCTCCGGGTCATTCACATCGATACCTAGATTTGCAATGGCGCTATCAAAAAACTCGCACTCATCTCCAAAACAACCCCATCGTCCAACCAATGTGGAGGTGATACCATTAAAGTTGCAGGTATTTACATCTACACAATATTCAATTTCTACGAAAGAATTAGAAGGTAGACCATCCTCACCAGTAACCGTACTCAAATCCATATTACTAACATCTACAAATATGGTATCCCCTACTGTATAACCATCACCGAGTGCGATGGCAGCACCATCTGGGTCTAAAACAAAACTACTGTAGGTCAGGTCCCCACTTGTTTCTACTTCACCTACAGTAAACTCAGGAATAAAACCGAAGCCTGCATTTGTGATTCGCATTCTTCTTTTGGCTTGGCCGTCGGGTGCAACAGGATTAGGGTTTGTGTATACTTCTGACAAGGAAAGTATCCCATAGACTACATCATAATCTGTATCGCTTTGGTTGTTTACCATTATAGGCATACCATCAATAAACAATTGGTATTCGTCTTCGAAGGTGGCATTATTTTCTACCTTCTCTGTTCTAGCTTCACATCCAGCGACTCTATTTATTTCAAACTCTAGTGTTTCGAAGGTACCCCAATCAACGGTGGTTGTAATTACTGGCGTAGTGGGATCTGACTCGTCTATGGTAATAGCCGGACCACTAATTTGATTTAAAGAACCCGCTAATAATTCGATACCTGTAGCCAAATAAATCTCTATTTCTGCACCAGCTGGCACAAGCACATTTGCATTCGTAATGGTGAGATTTAGTGTGGCTCCATCGGGGTCACATACAATGATGGGATCCTCGGCTAGAAAAACATCTTGATTTAATAACTGGGCGTGTAATGTTGCTGTCCAAAGAAGAGCAATGACTGTCAATACCTTTTGCATACCTAACTGTTTAGCTAGGTTCTATGCAAACTCAGGGTATATTTGCTAATTAAATAACTAAATAAAGGTAGACAAAGTATTACATATATGATAATTTTTAATACGTAATATTCAAATATTTAACATTTTAAAAATGAAGGTAATTGTTAGCAAAACCTTACCAACCACCGGATCTAGCTTTACTACTTTTAAAGTTGTATTAAAGCTAGATCCGGTGGTTGACCGCTTGATATTTATCGACTAATTTCTTAGGAATAAAAATGACTTGCTTATGAAAATTATCTACACTTCTGTCCTTTCCTTTGTAATTCTAATCACTTTTCAAAGCTGTACCGCGATCGCACATTTCGGGGTCAAAAAAAAACCCACTGAACAGATGGTCGAACTCCAATCGTACATCGGAAAAACAGAAAGCGATGTCCGATTTGGAATGGGTGCTCCTGATGTTGAAACCCTAAATGGAAACATTGGTAAAGCGCTTATTTACAGATCTATTTCCACTCAACGAGTGACTAGTTCAGCGGATATCATTGGCCCTCCCGATCCTGTGAATTTTCATTATACCCAACCTTATTTGGAGTATAATGAACAAGAAATACAGTTCTTAATTGATCATGATGGTTTAGTACAAAATGTAATTACAAGTGGCATTCGCGAAACAAATTTTATTCCGCGGTTCATTGCTATAATGGCTGGTATAACTATAGATTTTTTCCTGGCCATAACCACCGTAGCATTGCTTATTTAAGAATACTCAACAGGCACCCATTCAGGGTGCCTGTTTTTATTTTAACGAAGCACCGTTATATCACCCACTAGTGATATCCGCTCAGCACCCCGTTCATATTCTAAAGTAAATACATAAACCCCTTGGACTACAGGTATGTCATTAAATGTGCCATCCCAACGCACATCAACCGCCGCCGGTCTGTCCAAGGATACAATGGCATTACCCCATCTGTCATATATAGAAAATTGCAAGACCTCATCGACTGAATCCAAGTTTCCAATTGAAAAAACATCATTTGGAGCGCTCGCAGAAGGACTAAAAACGTTAGGTACAAATAAGATTGATTCTTCGATAATTATCATGATTTCATCCCGAGCTTCACAACCATTGACATCCACAATCTCGATGGAGATGCTTGTATTTTCCGAGAATGTTCGTTCTAAGAGCAAGCCATTTTCACTTAAGATAGCCTCCAATTCAGACCATTCAATTTCGGATACATCGGCCGCCAAAATATTGATCAATGCTTCAATGGTAGCTGATTCATTTCTATCAAGTACGAGATCGTCTCCTAAAGTAACGGTCAGTAATTCCGGCTCTTCAATCTGCAACAAAAAACTCGTATCACAGCCATTCCCATCAATCACCTCAATAGTATATTCGCCAGGCGCTAAATCTTCATAAAAATGATCGTCTAGACTTTCTCCATTTACAAAACTTAGGGCACTCTCGGAAGCTGCTTCATTTGGAAAAGTCAGTTCAATAGACCCATCATTTTCGCCAAAACAGCGGACATCGATGACATTAGCACTGACACCTTCAAAACGGTTTTGCAAAATGTCAAAGCTAAAGGTATCGACTGGACAAGGCCCATTGTTATTCCCAATAAATGCAAATTCATTTAAGCCCAAATCAAGACTAGCACTTTCAATAAACGAACCTTCGATTAGTACACCTTCGCTTGTAAAAAACTGACCTATGGCTGGATTTTCTACAAAATCAAGGAGTGAAATACTCATTTCATCGCCACTACAAAATTCATAACTATCTTGAACACCGAGAATGGCCTGATATATAAAAACGGTGATGCTTGCTGTGTAATTCTCTTGACATACGTCTGGATATTCCGTTATGATATCAAAACCAAAGGTGTAGGTTCCAGCGGCTAAACCCTCAAGTACAATTTCGTCATTTTGCAACCATGCACTCGGTTCGGTACCTGGCCAAGAAAGTAGACTTAATTCTCCCTGAACATCACTTTCAATTATGGCAGAAATAGGAATCATCGTCTCCGTATTACACACGTCTATAGAGTATGTAGTGACCTGAGGACAATCACACTCTTCAATATTTACATCTATGGCATAGATTTGCTCTGGACAATTATCTTCTTGAATTTCAAACCTTAGAATATAATTGCCCGGCGCTACATTCGTTGCATCAAAAACATCATTGATACTCTCACCTTCAAATCGCCAGTCGCCTTCGGCTATCGCTCCAATAAATAAACTATCCAACGAAATGACACTACCAAACGTAGGGTCATTACATAAACGTATCTCGTCGACAAAACTCAAGTCGTAGGGTTCGTTTACTATAACATCCACAGTATCCAAGGCTAGTTCCACACAATCGCCCACTAGATTCTGCAAAAAGTATTGATCTGTTTCACGTGCATCTAATGTAATGGTTAATCCGCCCGAGGGTACTAACAGGGTTTCTATGGGACCTGATGTTGAATATAAAACCACTTCAATGTCTTCCATACCCGAATATTCGATAGCTAGGGTAAAACTGTCGATCGAACAGTATGAACCACCGCCTAGCAATGTCACTCTTTCGGGTTCTTCCCAAATCAGTGCTACCGGCAAACTAAACACCGTACATAAGTCATCAAATAACTCGGGCCCACTAAAAAGCCCTACGACAGCCGTTATATAATATACTTGTCCTGCAATCAAATTAGCCGAATCAAAAATGATGAGATCGTCTATTTCAGATATACTATTATCCAGTGTAAGATCTATACCAGTATGTAGAAAATATCGTACATCATCGTTTGGCCCTAGGATAGCATTGGACAGAAAAAGATCATCTACAAACAAAGAATCTGTCTCGCATAATAGCCAGGATTCATTACTTATATCAGGAGCTGCACTTTCACAATCACAAGGGATATCAATCGTAAGTTCAATGCTTGGACATAATCCATCATCCGAAATAGTAAAGCTGCGTGATGAATCAAAACCCATCACGGTTTCACTAAATACGTCTCCTACAATGGCCTCACCATTGACACTATAGTTACCCGTACCTCCTTCGATATGTAATGCAATGCTGTACCCTTCTTCTAAGCAAGTTATATTGGCTGAGGCTGATAAAGAATCGACAAAGCTAAGGGACAAACTATCTCTTGCACTGCATTCTCCATTGACGGCTTCAAAAATGAAGGTATACAATCCCGCTTCTTCAACTGTAACTTCAGATTCATTTACCCCACTGGAAAGTATCGATACACCCGTACTCGGATTTAACTCACTGGATGTCCAATTTCCGTCTTCGGTGGACATCAATATAGCAGTGACACCACAAACGTCTTCAGGAGCAACAAGGTCAAACATAGGCATAGCATCAAAGCTAAATTCCACTGAATTACTGATCCTAAGGCAGGGGTCATCTACATCCAATTCCCCATTATTTTCCTGACCAATGAGTAAGGTGCAAAAATAAGGGTCTCCTGAATCTAAAGGACTGGTAGCAGAAATGACTAACTCATTGAGTGAGCTCACTTCACTTGAAAAAATAGTGCTCGTATCCGAGGAAATAAGAAGTCGAAACAATTCATCTGACTCTAATGACAATCCGTCCAAAACATCAACAAAGAAGGAATCCGTCTCACACAACACCTTATCACTTAGACTGATGACTAAAGGTTCATTTTCACAATCACAGGTAAATGTTATAGGCACCTCTGTAGGACACCCAAGCTGTGATATAACATTTATAGTGGTGTCAATGCCTGAAGCAAATGGCCCTAATACTATAGGTGATTCTACAAAGGTGTCTTGTTCATAAAACAAACTGTCTCCAAATAGTTCGAAAAATATGATCGTCTCAAAAGAGTCTTTACTTTGATTGCAGACATAGTCTACCGTGTCAAATTGTGCAAAAGGAAATACACTGAACGGAAAGGTATCTGAAGACGAACAAGTCTCGTCAATGGTACTAAAAACTAGAGTATACAAGCCTGGGTCCGATACTGAGAAACTGGTATTAACCCCAAAGGTATCTAGATCCTGTATAGTACTATTTTCTGGCTGCATAATAAAACGCCATTCACCATTTACCTCTTCACCGACGTTCAACACTGTAAAATTAAAACTGCAAAACTCCTGGATTAAACTCAAGCTCAAGTCAGGATAGGAAAGAATATCTACAGGCGTTCCTTCACTTACTGAAAAGCAGGGATCATTAAAATCAATTAATTGAGAAACACCATTACCTACGGCATACGAAATATATAAGCGTACATCTTCACCCCACAAGGGATCATAGCTAAAACTACCATCATTACTAATTTCAATAACAGAACCTAAAATACTTGAAGGACTATCATGCAAAATATACAAACCAATATCGTCAGGGTCTAGTGTGGCATCTCCATTACTTAGACTAGAAAACACGGTTCCAATATCAGGACAAATCTCAATGACCTCCGGCGGCATAGTGCCCGCATCTGATTCACAATTACAAGCTTTAGTCCCTTCAATAGGTTCACTTAAACAGGTCACAGCATCTTGAACGATAAAACTATAATTATCGCCAGAAGGAATGGGATCAGAAATGAAGGTATTACCATCGATGGATTCTCCATTTACTGTATAAGGCTCGATGCCATCTACTATGGTGAAGCTAACCGTATAAAATAAACCATCACATAAAACTTCTAGGTCTGCAATATTTATAAAACCAACATAATTAATGTTCAAGGTGTCTGCATCTGAACATCCATTTTCTTCTACTTCATAGGCTAATGAATACCACCCTACTTCATCCATAAACAGTGTTAGAGGATTTCCTGAAATATCGGCATCGCTATTATCTGGCAAATCAATAATGCTCCAATC
>JAHDDO010000070.1:6222-9615 GCA_020629315.1 Saprospiraceae bacterium
CCTAACACATCGGTAGCACTTGTATGAAGGACATACACACCGGCATCATTAGCATCAAAGGTTTCGTCGTTATTATGGGTTCCTGTAACGGCTTCATCAAAAGGTAAGCATATAGAGAAACTTTCATCAAGCATTGTGCCTGCATCTGTTATGCATGGGCAAATATTCAACCCTTCGATCATAGTCTGACAACCGGCTTCATCAATGACTTCAAAAAGATACGAGTCACCACTCGCTATATCTTCCGAAGTAAAACTCGAACCCGTAATGGCAGTTCCATTTACCACGATCGGTTCTACAGCATTAATAACGTCAAAAGAAATCGTATAATTAAAATCTTCATCACAAACGATCGCAATATTGTCCAAATAAATACCGTCTACAACCTCCACTGTTATTGTATCAGACCCTTCACAAAGCCCTTCAAAAACCGTTAAAATCAACTCATAGCTGCCTTCATTAGAAAAGGTGACATCTGTGGTCGGGCTGGTTAGGTCATCAAAATCAACGGTGCCATCTACATCACCCAAACTCCAACTGACCACGCCATCTGAATCACCAATATCTCCAGAAACAGTGGTAGTCAAATTACATGTTTCGATAAAGTCCGGATCAAAAATGACTTCAGGTTCAGGATTCACTATAGCCTCCAAACAAACCGTCTCGCCTTCTCCACATTGATTTACAACGCTCAGGCAGATTTCGCCCACGCCTTCTTCAAAATTCACTGAAGCTGTATTCGCAATCTCCGCAATGATTTCACCATTCGTTACTGACCAATTATATTCCGTGATATCAGGATCATTCGGGCCCACATAGGCTATGGTTGTTCCGACACAAACAGTCAACACCGCACCCAAACTAAAGTCATCTATGGTGTCATCTAAATCGACAGAAATACATTGTTCTTCAGTGGGTGGACAATCATCACTGTCATAGATCCAGCATATGTCTCCAGAGCTCACATCTGGATCCCACATTATGGTCATATCCGTACTAGTAATATCCACTAAGGTCCCATTCGTAACCGTAACTGTCAGTTCGGATGGGTCGTCTAATGGCGGATCGAAGGTATAAACAGCATCACTATCTGCGCATTGTGGATCAGGTGTCAAGATGCTAAACTCAGGCGCTTCAATAACCATCACCTCCACACAAACCGTAATATCGCCACAACCCGGACTTTGCTCTATCAAACAGATTTCGCCAGGACCCGCATTCCAGATAACCGTGGCTTCAGAAGACTCAGGATTTAAAATAAATAAGCCAAATGATCCACTAACGAGTTGCCATAAATACTCGGCATCTTCATTATAATTATCATTGGTATACATCACCTCCTCACCAGCACAAACCACTAATGGGCCCGTAAGTACAGGATCGGGAACCGGATCAATATTGATGAGTCGACACATCAGTGTCAGGTCCGCACAATACAAACCGTCTTCTATATCATCCAATAAATCTGATGTAGAGATCGATCCATTAGGATCAGGTATTAATGGCTCATCCGCTAATAAATAAGACATGCCACAGACCACATAATCACCAGGACCATATCCTGATAGATCCGGCGTATCAGCATAAGCGATAATGACATTATTCTCAGAAATTACATATTGGTATCCATATAAGGCTGGATCCGGCTCATCTCCAGAGTAACTGACTGTCCAATTGAAATCTAAGGCTGGATCCCCTTCACAATAATCATCATTTACACCGGAGAGCGTACCACCATCTGCATCACACACCGGTTCAAAAGCGCAACCATCTCCTACTTGGCAATCTATACCTGTGCCATCCGCAAAGACTATTTCCCAAGTATTCAGCGTGCCATCAAAGAGGATGACATTATCCTCCATATTTAGTGTCCATACTCCATTTACAGGACCTGACAGATCTTGTTCTAAACAACCATTGGAAGGATAATACGAACCGTCATACGGTCCTCCTCCTTGATCAAATTCTTCGGCCGTCCAATTATCTGAATAATCATTATCGGGAAATACGGGTTCATCGCAAGGTAAAAAACAAACATCCCAAAAATCATTAGGCCCAAATTCGGCGCCATTGTTTATCATCAAATCTACAGCCGAACCATCGGGCGCCACTAATTCAATGTACATTTCTCGGATGGCTTCATGATCCATATCGATCAGCACTTTGCACACACGTTGGCTAGTACCGTTCAGCTCATCATTTACAGCTCCTGAAATAGTAATCGTGGCAGAAACGGGCACACCCGCAGGAGTATCTACTGGGCAATTATCACAAAGACATTGCGAAAAGGAAGGATAGATAAAAGCACTCAATCCAAAAGCTAGGAAGAATCGAAGTTGGCTCATACTGATCAGAATTACATATCTATATGTTATAGATACCGTTTCCGTTGTATGCATAAACAGAAAATGATGCTTTTGTTCAGCAAATACCTGAAATTAGTCATGGATAGTACGCATTCTCTTTTCTTTAGGGTGATCCCCCGACGCTATCGGTCGGGGTCGTTACGGTCGACCGCTAGGTCCCTGACCAGAGGTCACGGACTCTCCGTTCCGTCGACGGTCTCTCATCACTATCACGAGTGAAAGACTATACATTATACAGATGAAGAACATTCTTTTTCTAGAATACCAAAGGACCCTACGTAGAGGAAATGAGTGCGTTTGCCTAATTCTTCAAAAAGTACGCCTTTGGACTCGTAGCTTAGGCTCGTATTTAATAGTATCCATCTTAATAGATCAATTCCATGCGTACTACATCACTTTTTGTTCTTTGTATTTTACTGCCAGTGTTAGCTTCTTCACAATGGTATATAGATGCCAGTAATATGTTACCTAATAATGGCGCGACCAGCGCTGCGATGGATGTTCGCGCTTTCGATTTAGAAGGGGACGGCGATCTGGATATTGTCCTCGCTAATGAATTCGAACCCAATACGCTTTTGGCCAATGATGGTTTGGGTGCTTTCAATAATGTCACTATGGGAAATTTGCCTCAGTCAACTCATGATAGTGAAGATGTGGCTATTGCCGATTTTAATGGGGATGGATATTTAGACCTGGTCTTTTGCAGTGAAGATGATGTCAACTTTGGGTGGACAGATGTACACGAGTATTACCTAGGCAATGAAACAGGAGGCTTTTCGGAGTCACCGTACTCCTTAGTTGACTCCGAGGCTAATGCTGTGATCTCAAGTGATATAAATGGAGATGGATTTCCCGATCTGATATTTGGTAATAATGGGGTCAATCATCTTTTACTTAATAAGGGAGATGGCGATTTTACCCTAGCTGAAGATCAAATGCCTTCGATACAACGCACTACACAGGATCTCGCTTTAATTGATGTAAATGGGGATGGGTATTTAGATCTATTTGAAGGCAATGAAAACGG
>JAHDDO010000071.1 GCA_020629315.1 Saprospiraceae bacterium
CAATACAATGTGCCTGTCATCACGAGCGCCGCAGGCGCACAGTGATCTATCTCCCCAAACTACTGGAATACATGAACATTCCCACGAAGCAACAATACAATGTGCCTGTCATCACGAGCGCCGCAGGCGCACAGTGATCTATCTCCCAAAACTAAAGGAATACATGAACGATCATTCGAAGCCCTAAATCTTCTCTTTACAAAAAAAAATCCCCAAATCTTATGGAAAAACCACAAAACTAGCCTCTTAATAGTATGAAAGACCATAATTACTTCGTATACATCTGTACCAACTACAACAAAACCGTCCTCTACACAGGCGTAACAAACAACCTAAAAAATAGAATGATACAACACAAAAACGGCAATAGTAAAACATCCTTTGCTAGCAAGTATCGTTGTCATTTTCTAATTTATTGGGAAAGGCATACAAATATTAATCATGCAATTGAAAGAGAAAAGCTAATCAAACAAATGAATCGAAAAAGAAAAGAGCGATTGATTGCCTCGGTGAATCCTGAATGGGACTGGCTCAATAAGGACCTTTGATTGGAGAGTTTCGTAATACTGAGGTTTGGGTAATCGTTGGGCAAGGGTAGGCTCCAAATGGGCGTTTATGTATTCCTCAAGTTGGGGGGATAGATTCCTGGGGGCCTACGGCCCTCGGAATGACAACAGCTATTTTTTAATTTTTAGAATAGACTCAACCTTGCCTCCTTAAATAATGTTGGTTAGGCTGAGTCTTCATCTATTTAAATCATTATTAATTCATTTTTTCAGCCTCCAATCTATCAATTTTTCGTTCTAACCAAATTATCCAGTGAAAATTATGAATGTGAAAATTCATTTCAACTTTATCTTTTGCAATAGTACTTAGTTCTTCGTATAAGGATTTTATTTCTGAAAGATCATGATTATTCTTCTTTTTAAAGAACCTTAAAATGGCCCTTTCAGTATCATATAGTACTTTTCTATTTCTAAATGTTCTACTAACATTAGATGCTAATGTCTTTAGTAAATGGTCGTTGTTTAACTCAAAGTGTATAAGTAGCTGTAAAAGTAATGCCTCATGATAGACATCTTTTCTTAATTGGGGGTTGTTTTTTCTATGTTCAAAATATAGATTTAATTCTATTAATGCTTTTTCTGCTTCTTGATAAAAAAGATAACATTCAGTTAATAACAAAGGCATAATCATTTTATCTTCATCGTTCAGAGCGTGAAAGTGTTGCTTTACTTGTTTTTTGGTTTCATTAATAGCTGTAAACATTTTTTCTTTATCAATTCCTTTTCTTCTTAAGTAAGTAAGTAAATGGGAAGATTTAATCTTAAATTTATATACTTTCAATCTTGTACTTGGCGGAGTATAGTTCTCTACTTTTTTTAGATAGAAATCAATTGATTCATGGTTTAGATACATAGCATCTACCCAAACCGTCAACAATGTAACACAATAGCCTTTGGGGCGTGTTTTTATAAAATTCGGATTTGATTCAAAAAGCTCAATCAAATTGATCCCATATTGCATGGCTTTCTCATGTTTGCCAATAGTCGAATAATATACTCTATTGATATCAAAATACTTTATTTGCGCTTTTATACTTAAAGCATTTGATTGATCAATAAATAAAGGGTTCTCAATAAAAGCAGTGAATAGATTTTTTTGCTCTTGTGGTTTTCTCAGATTTAAGTATTCAATTACTTTTAATCTAAAATTTTGAAATAAGGTTACATAGTCTTTTTCGTTCTTTATTAAATTGATCCACTTCTCTCTTTCTTGATTTAGTTGATTTAAACTCATATCACCAAAAGATTGTTTGCCTATTTCAAAAATAAGACTTTCATGTCTATTGATAATAAGAAGCAAAGGAAAAAGCTCATAATCTATCGCTATTTTTTTGGCTTTTTTAAGTAGTTGTAAAGATATTGTAAATAGGTTTCGACCATACAAATCTTCCGCAGTTGATATATAATGAAACACTTCTTCTTCTATACTATATTTTTTTGAATCTCTTATTCTTAAAGTCCCTATTAGATGAATGATCTTTTTTTTCAATCTACTTTGATGAGAAGACAAAAGAGAGATGCTACTTTTATCAACTGGGGTATCCTTATATGTTAAGAATAGATTTTCTTCATCTTCATTTATTAATGATAATAAATGCTGTATTTCGTTATCCGAAAGGGATAGAATTAGTTGGTGAACACTTTTGTTAAATGGCATAATGGGAACGATTTAATTATTTGAATAACAAGTACTTACGATTTTTTAATTTTGATTTTTCATGTTTTTTTGTGTTTTAACTTACCACTTTTAAAGATTCTTTTATATGTATCTTTGCTTTAAATGTAATGGCATTGATAATTAATATAGTGTGCTTGGTATTGGGTGCTTTGCAAATATAGTGAACTGTACTTACTTTAAATAAAAAAAGTAATATTCTTTTGATAAAGATACGTTCTCATTGAGTAATATTCTTTTGATTAGATAAAGAGTAAAACCCTCAAAAGCTACCACTACCAAAGCTTTAATAATCATTCACCTAAAAACAAATATCATCCCTTGAAAGCTCTGATCATCTATATAAAAAAATGTCATCCCGAGCGCGTCAGCGCACAGGGACCTATCACCCCAAGCTTAAGGAATACATAAACATCAAAAAAAGCAAAAAACACAAGGCACGCACCAAAACCAAAGAAACAATAAAAACTGGGACTCAACACCCCACAAAATAATTAATCAAAATATCCACAAACAAAAATCAATCAAAATGAAAAAACTCATTGTACTATTTATTACTATACTTCTCATCCCCTTATGCTGGACCCAAGCACAGGTTTTATATGATGATTATACGGTAAATTCTCAATCAGATGTAGACAATTTTTCCTCGAACTGTAATTGTACAGAAATTGATGGAAGTTTAATAATTTTAAATACTAATATTACTAATTTAGATGGATTAAATAGCCTCGTTTCTGTCGGTCAAAATGTTCAAATAATTGGCAACAATATGTTAGAGGATTTAGACGGGTTAGAAAATTTAACTTTTATAGGAGGAAATCTGCAGATTTTATTTCATGCTTATTTGCATAATATAAACGCATTAGTTGATATTACTGATATAGGAGGAGGAGCCAGTATCGCAGGCAATGCAGCTTTAAAAGCTTGTTGCCCAATTAATTGCTGGTTAGATAATGGAGTTATAAGTGACTCAAATTTAAGTTTTTTTGCTGACAATGCTAGTGGATGTAATAACTTATCTGAGATTCAAAGTGTTTGTGAGTCATGCACCTTTATCCCCCCTTGTTGGTTACAGGATGCAACACTTCAATCACAAACAGAAGTTGATGATTTTCTTAACTTTTGTGATTGCGAATGTATTGAAGGCGATTTATGGATAGAAGATAATACAGGAGATATTACTAATTTATCGGCACTAAACGGATTGCTTAGAATTGAAAAAAGTTTGACAATACAAAATGTCGATTTACTAATAAATTTGATGGGGCTTGAGACGCTTGAGCAAGTCAATGAGGATCTACGAATACGATATAATGATGCACTTTTGAATTTAAATGGGCTACAAAATCTTCACATTATTGAAGGAGACCTTAGAATTAGATTTAATCCATTATTAGGCAATATCTCTGATTTAGAAAGTTTAGAACAAGTATATAATAGTATAATAGTTGATTATAATGATGCACTTGTAAGTTTAGATGGTATGCAAGAACTAATAGCTTGTGGAGAAATGGTTATAGAGTATAATGACGCGCTTTTAAATTTAAATGGTTTGGAAAATCTTCAAGTTATTGGTGGAGATTTCCGAATTAGGCATAATCCATTATTGGTAAGTACATCAGCTTTAACTGCTATTACAGCAGTTAGTTCAGATTTAGCAATAACGGATAACAACCAATTAGAAGAGCTTCAAGGATTTACTAATATTCAATCAATAGGAGATGTTTATATACAGCAAAATGCTAATCTTTCAACTTGCTGTCCAGTAGACTGCTGGGTCACTGATGATGTAGTCGCAGGCAATGTTAATTTATTAGGAAACTTAAATGATTGTAATAGTATTTCTGCCATTCAGTCTGTATGTGATGGTTTTTGTTCTTGTACTGTAGGCGATAGCTGTAATGATTTAAACTCTTTCACTAATAACGATATTTATCAATCCGACTGTAGTTGTTTAGGTGATCCCATATTAGAAGCAAATTTTACTTATTCACCTTCATCTCCAATAGTATCTGATGAAGTACTTTTTACAAGTACTTCATATTCTATGAATGGAATAACAAATTACTATTGGGAAATTCAAGATTCATCAGGCTCTGTACTAGATTCTCAAGGTGGAACTCAAGATAATATATCATTTACTTTTACTACTCCTGGATCTTATACCATATTTTTATCAGTATCAGATGGAACATATTATGATAATTATACTGATACCACTATAGTATTGCCTGTACCCTATGATTGTCCAACATTAAGTTTAAATATCGGAGATTCTTGTAACGATGGAGATAGTACAACAACAGGAGATATTGTTCAATCTGATTGTAGTTGTACAGGAATACCAAGTAGCAATTTAGTGGCTTCCTTTACCTATTCTCCAACCGTTCCTTATGAATCTGATTTAGTATTTTTTCTAAGCAATTCTTCTTCTGACAATCCAATCGTATCTTATGAGTGGATCATAGAATCAAGCAGTGGTTCACTATTGCATAGTCAAGGTCCGAGTTTAGACGATTTCACCTCCTACACATTTACTGATTCAGGTAGCTACACCGTAAGTCTAACAGTATTCGATGGAGTAGAGTTAGAGACCTATACAGAGGTAGTGGTAGTAAATAGCTATGATTGTCCTATTTTAAGTTTAAATATCGGAGATTCATGTGATGATGGAGATGTCTTGACTATAGGAGATACAGTTCTATCCGATTGTACGTGTTTAGGAAATGTAATTTATGATTGTCCAACATTAAGTTTAAATATTGGGGATTCTTGTGATGATGGAGATAATACGACAACAGGAGATTCTATTCAATCTGATTGTACGTGTTTAGGAAATGTAATTTATGATTGTCCAACATTAAGTTTAAATATTGGGGATTCTTGTAATGATGGAGATAGTACGACAACAGGAGATGTTGTTCAATCTGATTGTAATTGTATGGGAATTCCAAGTAGTAATTTAGTGGCCTCCTTTACCTACTCTCCAACCGTTCCTTATGAATCTGATTTAGTATTTTTCTTAAGTAACTCTACCTCTGACAACCCAATCGCATCTTATGAGTGGAGCATAGAGTCAAGCGGCGGTTCACTATTGCATAGTCAAGGCCCGAGTTCTGATGATTTCACCTCCTACACATTTACTGATTTAGGTAACTATACTGTAAGTCTGACAGTATTTGACGGAGTAGAATTAGATACCTATACTGAGGTATTGACAGTAAATAGCTATGATTGTCCATTATTAAGTTTAAATATTGGAGATTCATGTAATGATGGAGATGTATCGACTGTAGGAGATACAGTTCAATCCAATTGTACGTGTTTAGGAAGTGCAACTTATGATTGTCCAATATTAAGTTTAAATATTGGGGATTCTTGTGATGATGGAGACAGTATGACAACAGGGGATGTTATTCAATCAGATTGTACGTGTTTAGGAAATGTAACTTATGATTGTCCATTATTAAATTTAAATATCGGAGACTCCTGTAACGATGGAAATAGTACAACAACAGGAGATATTGTTCAATCTGATTGTAGTTGCATGGGAATTCCAAGTAGTAATTTAGTAGCTTCCTTTACCTATTCTCCAACTGTAGTTTATGAGTCTGATTTAGTATTTTTTCTAAGTAACTCTACTTCTGATAACCCAATTGCGACTTATGAATGGGGCATAGAATCAAGTAGTGGTTCTCTTTTATATAGCGAAGGCCCGAGTTCAGATAATTTCACTTCCTATACATTTACTGATTCAGGTAGCTATACCGTAAGCCTCACAGTATTCGATGGTGTGGAGTTGGATACTTATACAGAGTTTGTGATTGTAAATAGCTATGATTGTCCAACTCTAAGTTTAAATATCGGAGATTCCTGTAACGATGGAGATAATACGACAACAGGAGATACTGTTCAATCCGATTGTACGTGTTTAGGAAGTATAACTTATGATTGTCCACCATTAAGTTTAAACATAGGAGATTCTTGTGATGATGGAGATAGTACAACAACAGGAGATATTGTTCAATTCGATTGTAGTTGCATGGGGATTCCAAGTAGTAATTTGGTAGCCTCCTTTACCTATTCTCCAACGGTCCCTTATGAATCAGGCCTCGTTTTTTTTCTAAGTAATTCCACTTCTGATAACTCAATCGTATTTTATGAATGGAGCATAGAATCAAGCAGTGGCTCTCTATTGTTTAGCCAAGATACGAGTCCAAATGATTTTGTATCCTATACATTTATTGAGTCTGGCAGTTATGCAGTAAGCCTAACTATCTCAGATGGCATCACAGAAGATACCTATACCGATATAATCACCGTATCAGAGCCAAGCACTACTTTTGACTGTCCATCCCTAAATCTAAACATAGGCGATGAATGTGATAGTGGAAATGGCGTCATTGATCCAAATTGTATCTGCATACCCAATTTTTGCCCCGAAGAAAATGCCTTCGTAGGCGACCCATGCGATGATGGCGATCCATGTACCATAGGCTCAACGATCCAAACAGGCTGTAACTGTGGAGATGGAATATTTTTAGATAGCGATAATGATGGAGTATGTGATGCAGAAGATATATGCCCAGGTCCAGAGCCAGGCTCCACTTGTGCAAGTGGCGAAGGCGTAATTACCTTAGCTTGTAACTGTGTAACAGAGATATACTGTCCAGACTTAGACATGTACACAGGCTACCCATGTGATGATGGAGACCCATGTACAGAAGGCTCAACAGTACAAGCAGACTGTAGCTGTGGTGACGGCTTCTTAGTAGATTACGACAATGATTCTGTTTGTGATTATTGTCCAGACTTAGAGTTATATATAGGCGATCCTTGCCCTAATGGCTCTGTAGCTACTGTAGATGAAAATTGTAATTGTTGCCAAGGAATTGGAAAACCATGCGATGACGGAGACCCAAACACAATTTATGATGTAATGCTATCTGATTGTAAATCCTGTGTTGGCATTCCAATTGAGCAGTATGAGCAAATATATAATATACCTATCGTCTTCCATATCCTCCATGATGGAGGATCAGGTTTTAACCCCTCAGATAATCACATTAATAATGTTATGGATAACTTAAACAGTGTTTTTAACGGTTCAAATGGTATAACTGATAGTGGCTTTGTGAAAGCTAACCCTAAAATAAACTTCTGTCTAAAAGGAATTACAAGAACTCCATTTGAAAATGGCACCATTATCTTAAATGCAGGACCTGTCGAGACTCTTAGTGTGATTGGCCCCTATGATGAAGATTTGCAATTTAAATATGATGAATTAGGAGGTAAGTCATCTTGGGATACAGAAAAATATTTGAATATTTGGCTGTTAGATTTAAATGTTTCAGGATACGCTTATTACCCCAACGGACCAGACAACCCAAATGAAATACCAACTAATGTTGAGGGCGTAGTAATTGATATTGAAAACATCCAAAACTATTCTAATATGGTTCTTCATCATGAGATAGGACATTACTTTAATCTATTTCACACTTTTGCTAATGGGGCTTCTGATTTTTACTGCGTGAATCAGAGTGTGTGTATGCCATGTGAAGATGAAATACCTAACTACTCTCAAGGTGATTTAGTTGTAGATACTCCCCCTCAAAATCGAATTCCGAATACTGGATTTGAAAGTTTTTGTGACCCTAACCCACCACCTACAAATAATACTGAATATTGCTGTATCAAATCGACTTGTGGAAAATATACCAGCAATCCAAATAATATCATGGATTACTCAAACTGTAGACAGATGTTTAGCCCAGGGCAAGTATTACGTATGAGAGAAGCAATTGTTGAAGATCGGCCGTATTTCAATACTATAGATCCCATTTGTAATGATAAAGAAATTTTTATTACGAAAATCAATTCGGAATATAAAGGAGGTGAGCCAATCTTAGTTAGCTCAAATGAAGTACTCAGTTTACAATGGGATTACACCAATAACATTGAATCTTTCAATATCTATTTCTCTATAGATGGAGTTGTTTTTGAGCAGAAGGCATCTAATCTTCCAGCTATCAGTTTTCAAGGTAATATTATGACTTATGACCTTTATTTAGACGATAATTCTATCACTGAAAATGGAATCATCAAAATTGAAGACGCAAACCAATCAAGCATTTACGATGTAACTGAGACTGAATTTAATATAGAAGTATATGGTAGTAGTAGTGTTTCAGGCTATGCTCTTGACCAAGAAGGTACTCCATTGGAAGATGTAGAGATTTCAGATGAAGGAACAGCGGGCTTTACAGCACCAAGTTCTACTCTACTGATGAAATCTGCGGCTACTACCACAGATGAAAATGGTTATTATGAAATTGAAGTGCCTTATAACTGGACAGGTTACCTATACGCTACCAGAGAAGTAGATGATATGGAAATAGATTACTTTGTTCTCAATCCAGTAGAGCAAGATGAAGAAAATATCAACTTTGTATTCCCTATTGATGATTGTGGCGAAGTCAGCCTATTGCCTGTACTAAGTAGTGAGAATGGCCTTCTTTGTGAAGAAGAAGATCAAAGAGAGGCCATCAGAATACAGTCAGATATTTACGGCTACGATGGCTATCAATTTATATGGTCAAAAGATGAGGAAGTCATCAATGGCGAACATAGTTCTTATGTCGATGTATTAGAAGATGGTACTTATAAAGTTCAATTACTCAACTTATCAAATGGCTGCTATACTGACTTCTCAAACAGTGTAACAATAGGTTTAGCACCTTGTGATTGCTTCAACCAAATCAATGGCGAAGCTGTAACAGATGAGTGTGGTGTTTGTGATGGAGATGGAGCAACCACATGGTATGTAGATGCAGATAATGATGGTTTAGGTAATCCGGATGTAAGTCTCGTGTCTTGCGAGCAACCAGCAGGATTCGTTGATAATAGCGATGATACAGAAGAAATAGATACTTGTTCAGGAGGCTATGATTGTTTAGGAGAATGCGGTGGTTCAGCCATCATAGATGATTGCGGCCAATGTGATGGCATTAATATAGATAGTGATGGAGATGGCCTTTCAGATTGTGAAGAAAGTAGTGCTGGCTCCGATCCTAATAATGCAGATAGCGATGAGGATGGAATCAGTGATAGCGAGGAACAAACTAACGGCACAGATCCTACTAATTCCGATAGTGATAATGATGGCCTAAGTGATAGCGAAGAGCAAGAGGCTGGTACCGATCCCACTAACTCAGATTCAGATGGTGATGGCATAGATGATATCGAAGAAGTGAATAACGGCACTGACCCAATCAATGCAGATAGCGATGGAGATGGTCTAAGCGACAGCGAAGAACAAACTAATGGTACA